>DATJUD010000152.1:0-15647 GCA_035502695.1 Acidobacteriaceae bacterium | reverse complement strand
TAATGCAACGACATAACCAATTGGTACAAAAGGCCTTCCCGAGACATTGCAGACACATTCCCGCCCGCAACCGGTGAGAAATTGGGCTGGGAAGAATCTGGCACTGTTATGGCAGGAATTTCAAAGAAACGCAAGAAAAATCTTTGATTCCATTGCGGCCACGCTGTCCGTCCCAAGGATTTTCGCCCGTTGCGATTGAAATTCCCCCCACGTGGCCGCAGAGAGTTTCTGCGGCCAGACACGCTATAGTCAGAATAGCCAGCCATTTTTTAGCTAATTCACCAAGGTTTGGAATGTCTTCACCCCCATGCTGACATTACTGGCACCACAAAGCCCGACGGATTCTATTGCCCTGGAACCCGAACTACCTGAGCCGCAGGAATCTCAGGTGATGGCGCTGCTGCGCTACTTGTCGCGGACTGCCGTCCACACGTATGCGTTCAGCGTCGCGGCGAACGCAATTCTCTCTCTGTTTCCGTTCATCGTGCTGATGCTGACGATTGCGCGCCTGCTGCACTCGTCGCAAATGGTGAATGTGATTCGCGGAATGCTGCAGGTACTGTTGCCGACAGGTCAGGAATTCGTGACCCGCAACATGGTTTATCTGGTGTACTCGCAAAAACGGGTGGCAATGGTATCGGTGGTGATGCTATTGATTTCCTCCACCGGCGTATTTCTGCCGCTGGAGGTCGCTCTGAACCAGGTTTGGGGCGTCAAGGAAAACCGCTCGTATGTCCGGAATCAACTGATCTCTCTCGGTCTGGCGTTCATGGTCGGTGTGCTGGCGTTGTTGTCCATCGCCATCTCGGCGTCGCATGAGACGCTGCTGAAATTGATCTTTTTTGGCCATACCGGGAACCCCTTCTTTCACTTCATGGAGAGAACCGTATTGAGAGTTCTGGGCGTTGCCGCCAGCATCTCGCTCTTCTTCCTGATCTATTGGGTACTGCCTAATCGCCATGTTCGCGTGATGGCGGTGTTGCCGGGTGCGGTCGTCACAGGCGTATTGTGGGAGGCTGCGAAACAGCTCTACATCGTCGTGCTTCCCTGGCTCGATCTCAAATCGGTTTACGGACCGTTCTCAATTTCGGTCGGACTGATGCTGTGGGCCTTTCTTTCCGGATTAATCCTGCTGGCCGGCGCGCATTTTTCCGCGAACCGATATCTTCGCGCAGAATCCCGTGCGCGAGCCGGTCAAACTCTGAAAGCCGCCGTGCCTCCAAAGGACCTGACAACCGCCTAAGCCGACTACTTATCAGCGAGTGGAACATGTAAGACGGTTGTTACACTCGAACTATCCTTATGGATGGTTGGGTGCGATAGATGGCAGGGATGCGTTGGATGAGATCAGTCAATGAGCGTGTCCGCGGGCTGCTCAATCGCCCGTTCATACATAAAAAGAAACGCGGATTTGCGTTCTGGTCGCTGGTCACCGCGCTGGTTCTGTTTCTGCTGCGCCTGGTACCGGGGATTGGCCAGCACATCTCTCTTTCGCCATGGATCGCGCTGCTGGTGGGGATTGTGGCGTCGCTGCCGGCCTTCTTTCGGTGGGTCCGGTGGCGCCTGCTGTGGAAGCTGCGTAATCGGTTGTTTGTCACCTACGCGCTGATCGGTCTTACTCCGGTCGTTCTGTTTGGGCTGTTAGCTGCATTTGCGGCCTATGTTTTGTTCGGACAATTCGCGAACTTCGCCGCTACTTCTGAAATTCACTCCGAACTGGTAGCGCTGGCTGCGAATACTGACGCGCTGGCGCTGCATATGCAGCAGGAACTTATCCAGGAACGACCTCCAACAAGCGCTGCGAAAGCGCCCCAACTGCCACCAGCTGTACCGCCGGAAGCCAAAAACATTATGAGCATTCCGGGGTTGGAGGTGGGGGTTTACCTAGATGGAAAATTGCAGAAGCTTGATTTGCCGTCCGCGCATGCGATTACGACGGTATCAACTCCGCCTGCGTGGGTTCACGGCAGCTTCAATGGACTAATTTTGAGCGGGCACCAGGTGTATTTCGCCGCAGTCACTCGCGAACCGGTCGGACCGCATACTTTATTTGTGATCACAGGACTGCGACTGGATCCTCAATTTTTGGGACGAGTGGTCAGCGGATTGGGCACAATGACGATGTGGCCCAACGTTCACTTGCAGACGAGCCTGCCGATTGCCGATCAGCATCCCGAATACAGCGCCAGTGCGGATAGCAATTCAAAGCCGAATGCAAACGCTACGGTCGATGACGATGCCGGCCTTGGCCCGATGGTTGAGAATGAAAGCCGCGATGCGGGAGAGATTACCGGAGGTGTGCTTCCGAAACGGGAGGACATGTTCGACCTGCCCATCAATTTTCCGACCACGTTGGATACGCGAGAATGGTCTACTGGCAAACCGACAACAGTGTTTGCGCTGGTGACGTCGCGGCCCTCGGCCCTGTACCAGCGACTGTTTCAACAGTCCTTGTTGATTGGGGGAGGAGTTCGGACCGCGCTCATCCTGACAGCAATTGTTTTTGCGTTTCTGGAGTTGCTGGCCATTGTGCTGGCTAGCCGGTTGAGTCGAACAATTACGCGATCTGTTTCTGACCTTTACCACGCTACGCGCGAAGTTGATCAGGGGCGCCTGGACTATCGCATTCCAGTGAAGCGGCAGGATCAGTTGGCGGCGTTGAGTCGATCGTTTAATACCATGTCTGAATCGCTGGTGCGATTGCTGGAAGAGCAAAAAGAAAAAGAGCGCATGGAAGGCGAATTGGAGATTGCGCAGGAGGTGCAGTCCAATCTGTTTCCTTCCTGCGACGTGCGTCTGGGCGAATTGGAGTTACATGGGCTGTGCCGTCCGGCGCGGACTGTGAGCGGCGATTATTACGACTTTCTGGTGCTGGGCCATCATTCGCTGTGCATGGCCATGGGAGACATCAGCGGCAAGGGAATTTCCGCGGCGCTATTGATGGCAGGACTGCATTCTGCGGTGCGTGCGTTTAGCCTGGGCGGCAATGAAATCCTGTCAGAAACTCAGTCTGAATCGAAGCACCCTGCGCGATCGAACGGCGCTGCAGAAGAGATTTTTGTTTCCCCTGCAAATCTAATGCGGTTGTTGAATCTCCATCTATATCGCAGCACACAGCCGGAGAAGTATGCGACGCTTTTCTTGGCTAATTACGAAGTGGAAACGCGCACGGTTCGCTATTCCAATGGCGGCCAGCTGCCGCCGCTGGTCTTGCGGCCGGATGGCTCCGTGGTGCGATTGGATCGCGGAGGAACGGTGGTCGGGCTGCTGGATGACATGCAATATGAAGAAGGGGCACTCACGCTGCGATCCGGTGACATCATCATCGCCTACAGCGACGGAGTGACCGAACCGGAAAATGAGTTTGGCGACTTTGGCGAAGAGCGCATGGTGGAGCTGGTGCATCGCAACCGCCATCTTCCGCTAGAGGAGATTTCCGGCGCCCTGATGCAGGCGCTGAAAGACTGGATCGGCGGCGAAGAACAGCCTGACGACATCACCATTGTTCTGGCACGGCAGAGCTAGCGAGGCGTCCACACGCCGCTTTTACAGCGCATGATGCGCAGGAACCAGAAATGCCTTCACTGTAATGTCGTTGGGCTTTGCTCCAACAGGAAACAGGGTTAGCAGGCTGTTGGTTGACGTGCGGATGACCGCAACGTCACCCGACCGAGCATCGACGACAAACAGCAGATTTCCTGCCTTCGAAAATGCCATCGAATCCGGGCCATCGCCGGTGCGAGGCGCAACCGGTAACAACTCTCCGTCGTCGATACTGTATATTCCCAGCGAATCGGCATCGAAATCGCTGACATAGAGCAAGGAGTTGTCCGCAGTCGCGACTCCTGCGACAGGATGGGTTCCGATCATGTAGGCACCGCCCACTTCATTGGTGCTGGTATCGATTTCGGAAAACGACGCTCCGTCATAGTTGACGGCAAAGATTTCACCGCCGTCCGGTTTCAGAACCAGATGAATGGGAGTTTTGCCAACGTCGAGCATGGCCAGCAACTCATCCTTGGGAATCATCTGCCGGGTTGATAAACGCGAACGTGACGAGGCTGGAGGCGGTGTTGCGAGTGCAATCGCCATTACTTGATGGCCGCCAGAGCAGGCGACAAATGCCTTGCTGGAGTCAGGAAGAATGGCGATGTCGGTCGCGCCCGGACAGCCGCTCCAAACACTGCGAACCTTCTCCGTCTTTGCGTCGATAATGCTGACGCTGTTGCCGACGCGGTTCGAGACCACGATGGCATTTCCGTCCGGGGTAACGGCTGCGACTCCGGGACCCTCACCCACTCCGACAACAGCAATCTCGCGACGCGATTTCAGATCAATGACAGAAACATTATTGGAACCCGAGTTGGCGACGTAGGCTCGCGTGCCGTCTGCGCTGACCGAGATGAAATAAGGACGCTGATGAACTGGGATGGTGGCGACTACGGAATTCTTTTCTGCGTCGATTACACTGACGGAATTACTGCCGGTATTCACGACATAGACTTCATTGCGCTTCGTATTCACGGCGACGCCGGTTGGGTTGGAGCCAACGCGGATGACTCGATCCTGGCGCAGATTGACGACATCGAGGACTGTTACGGTATTGCTTCCGCCGTTGGTGATGTAAGCGTACTCACGGTAATTTGCGGGATAGTCGGGAAACTCGCGGGAGCGGCAGCCGGCCAGCGAAAACAGCGATGCCACAACGAACAGGGCACAGAGCCAGCGTATGATGCATTCGCCGGCTCGATTTGTACCTTGTCTGGGTGGGTGCTGCAACGTCATCCGCTCGCCGGTTATCTGGTTTTTGCAGCATGCGTACTCGCACCCGCAAGCCCAGCCACTTCCTGCTCGATTCGGATGCCATCGGGAACTTCGCGATGCAGAATGCGAGCAATCTGACGAACCTCGCCCATCATGTCGGCGAATTGGTGCGGATAGATCGACTGCGCGCCGTCGGAGAGAGCCTTATCAGGCTGATGATGCACTTCAATCACCAGGCCATCGGCGCCGACTGCAACTGCTGCCCGCGCCAACGGAACCACCTTATTGCGCTTACCGGTGCCGTGGCTGGGGTCGACAATGATAGGCAAATGACTCAGCCGCTGCACCGCAGGGACAATACTCAGGTCGAGCGTGTTGCGCGTGTGATCGACAAAAGTGCGCACGCCGCGCTCGCACAAAATCACCTGATAGTTGCCCTCGCTCATGATGTATTCGGCGGCCATCAACAATTCTTCCAGAGTCGCCGACATGCCACGCTTCAACAGCACAGGCTTGCGGGTGCGTCCGGCTTCGCGCAGCAGGGAATAGTTCTGCATATTGCGCGCGCCAATCTGGATGATGTCGGCATACTCTTCGATCAGGCCGAGCGACTCGTGATCGATGGCCTCCGACACAATGCGCATGCCGAACGCCTCGCGAATCTCAGCCATGATCTTGAGCGCTTCTTCGCCGAGCCCCTGGAAAGCATAGGGAGACGTACGCGGTTTGTAGGCGCCGCCGCGAAAGAATTGTGCGCCGGCTGCCGCGACTTGCTCAGCAACTGCGAATGCCTGCTCCCGGGTCTCAATCGCACAGGGGCCCGCCATGATCGCCAGGTTTTTGCCGCCAATGCTGGCGTTCGTTCCGGGAAAATGGATGACCGTATCTTCTTCTTTGACGTCGCGGCTGACTAATTTGTAGGGCTTGGTGACGCGAATGACTTCAGAGACGCCGGGTAATTCCTCAAGGGTGTCCTGGCCGATGGCTCCTTGATTTCCGGTCACTCCGATTGCAGTGCGCAGCGCTCCGGGCATCGGATGGGCGCGAAAACCCAGGCCTTCGATGTAGTCGCAGACCACGCGGATTTCCTCCGCACTGGCCTGTTTTTTCATGACAATCAGCATGGCGAACCTTCCTGTCTTTATCTCTTAACTATGGGGGAAAGTGAGAAGTACTTTCGGCTTAGCGCGAGCGTCAGAGGCTCAGCGCAAAGGCGGCATTTTTTCAGTTGAGACGAATGTAGCTAACCGCGCAGGCGACGCCAACCGACGAGAACCGTGCCGAGATATCCCAATTGCAGCAGCCAGGTCACCAGATAGGCCAGGATGAGATGACGGTGATTCATGTAATGCTCCTCATTCGTGATTGCACGAAAGCGCCGAAATAGTAGTGTACGCCAACGGGCTTTCAATCCCGCCGTTTTGGGCGCAAAAAATTCATGCAGGCGCCTTTCCCTAGAAGATATGAGGCGTACCGTCGCGATCCGATCGCGAAAATCTCTTTGCCATTCGGTAGGTCCTCTGGTGAGATAAGACGGTGAAGTCTCTTGACATACAGGAACGGTGGCGACAACGGCGGCGGGCCTGGAGCCATATGCGGACCAGCTCACTAGTCATGATGCTCTGTTTCGCCTTTATGCTGTTTTCAACCATCGGGCTGCTGATGATCAGCCTGTCGCCACGCCATATCCCACCCCTCCTGTTCTGGTCCATGGCGATCAACTACGGCCTGTTCGCCATGGCCTATGCCTATGTTTCGATCCGCATTCACTGGGTGTTGATCTTCGCCATCATGCCTTTTGAAACCTTGCTGAATTGGTGGATGCAGAAGCAAGTGGAGATGCAACCGTTACTGCCCATGGTGGCACACTCTGAACTGATTGCAAGGCTCGACAAAGCGCTTGGATTGGCGTGCCTGATGATCGTGATCAGTTACACCCTCGTCTTTGTGGTGATGGCACGTGAAGGAAAGCGATTCTTCAGAATGCATGCCGAGGTTGAACTTGCTTCAGAAATTCATCGTGCCCTGGTGCCCTTGATCGACCGGAGGGTGGGAGAGTTTGAAATCTACGGTCTGTCGCTGCCCAGCGGGGAGGTCGGCGGAGATTTAGTCGACGCGTTCGTGCGGCCCGAAGACGGTAGTTGCTTTGCCTATGTCGCGGATGTGAGCGGGCACGGGGTTTCCTCCGGAGTGCTGATGGCGATGTTGAAGTCCGCAATCCGAATGAGCTTGCGGCAGAATCACGAAGCAGGCAAAATGCTGGACGAGGTCAATGGCGTTTTCTACTCGTTAAAAGCGCCGAACTCATTTGCGACGCTGGCGGCGATCAGCTTTGTAGAACCCACCAGCCTGGAAATTGTCGTCGCGGGACACCTGCCGATTCTTCACTCTGATGGGCGCGAGGTGCGCGAGCTGGACACGCCGGGGCTGCCTGTGGGAATACTGCCCGATTCGGATTTTCGCGCGATCACGCTGGACCTGAAGACAAGTGAGATGTTGGCGATTGTGACGGATGGCCTGACAGAGATATTCAATAAGAAGGGCGAAGAGTTGAGCGATGGTTACATCCGAGCGATCCTATTGAAGGAATATAGTCGGCCACTAGTCGAGATCGCGAACCGCGTGTTGGTCGAGGCGAATGCGTGGGGCGCGAGGAGTGATGACCAGAGCCTGCTGCTGGTGCGGCGGCTCGGATAACTCGCGCGACCGGGCAGAGACGCATTAGAGTTTCGCCGCCTGGTTTAGCTTTTCTTCCGCCGCTGTATGATTTCCCATCGCTGCCAAAACCTTGGCATGAAATTCAAGCAATTGTTTCATCACTTGGGAATCATGCTGCTTCAGCGCAGGACTTGCAGGTAACAACAGTTCTCGCGTTTCGCAGGCCTCTGCCTGCGTTAGATATTGGTCGGCACCGGGCGAGTTTCCGGCAACCGCAGATGCTTCGCCTGTTACCTCATATGTGGCACAGAGCGCTGGAAAAACATCAGCTAGCTGCTTCGACAATTCAATTGCTTTACTTCCGACCAGAACGGCATCTGCCGCGTTGCCGTTGTGAATCAGTGCGGTTGCATATTGAACATAGGCGATGAGCCGTTCGCGTAAAGGAGCGTCGTCAGGAAGACCGTCCGCGAGTTGAGCCGCATGAGCACAGGTTTTGACCTGATCTTGGGGTTTTCCAGGTTTGGAGATCTGCAGTTCGCATGACTTTAAAGACTGAAGAAAGTTAACGAATCCCTTGGGAACATGCGGTTGCGAGTTTACGCCGAAATCCAAGATGACCTGCGAATCCACTGAGATTGATTTGCCGCCGGCTTGAAATGGCGTGTACGTGTATCGTTCAACCGCGTCCAGAGCCGCCTGCTGCAGCATCGCTGGTCCGCTGAGAAGGCGCATCGACGATACTCGACCAGCCGGATCAATTGTCACTGCAATGACCACCGTACCGTATACATGCGCGGCGCCAGCGATTGGCGGAAAATCTGCTTGTGGGTGATTCAACAAATGTTCAGACAAAGTCTTGGCATCGATTTGGACAGGAGCTTGAGCGTGCACCGAGCAACTTGCAAGCAGAAAAAGAAATGACGCAAACAAAATTCGCTTCACGGATACCTCACGACGAGTGAACGGTTGCGAGGATTATAAGGAAATCTTGGTGCAGCAGGCGAGAATTTTCGGCGACTCTATTCTGCGTTGAGAATGGTCTCAAACATCAGCAGGCAGAGGGTCATGAAAATGATGTCGTAGCCGGCCAGCATGTTGATCCAGAGACCGGGATCGGACTCACCCGTGAGAATGGCGGAGGTCGATTGCACCATAGCCAACAGTGCCGGGATTGAGACAGGGAAGAGAATCAGCGGCAGCAGCATTTCTCGATTGCGGGTGCGCAAGGAGAGCGCGGCAAAGAAGGTTCCGTTCACCACCAGCGCCAGCGTGCCCAACGGCAATACCGCGGCCATCCACCAGCCCTGACCCAGCGCATGCAGGTTATAGAAGATGATGAACAGCGGGCCAAGCACCACCTGAATCATAGTGACGAAGAGAAAATTTGCCAGCACCTTGGCCAGAAATAATGCGCTGGCCGGGCTGGGCGCCATGCGTTGCGCGTCGAGCACTTGATGCCGCAATTCGCGCGTCCAGGTCTGGTTCAGCGCGGTAGTGGACGCGAAGAGCAGCGCGACCCACAGAATGCCGCCGGCAATCTGACGCGAGACGGCCATCGTGGGATCGAAGGCAAAGCTGAACAGCACCACGACCAGCAAAGAAAAGAACAGCATCCCGTTGATGGCGTCTTTCGAGCGCCATTCCAAACGCAGATCTTTCGCCAGATGCGCCCAAACGATGCGCGCGTAGCTCATAGGCTTCCGCCTTCGCCAGATGGTGTACGCGGTCGTGTGAGATCGACAAGCGTGGCTTCCGCTGCGCGTAGATAATCCGTGGGACTCAAGATGATTTGCATTCCACGCGTGCCGGCAGAGACAGAGATAACGTCGAACAATTCGATCGACTCATCAGCGAACGCCGCATAGGGCTTTTTGCTGGCAAAGACGGTTACGCCGCCGCGAATATAACCGGTCAGCGGCTGGACCTCCTTGATGGGCACCAACTCGGCACGGCGACCGCCGACCGCAGATGCGAGTTTTTTGAAGTCCAGTTCATCGGCGACCGATAGAACCGCGAACACGATGTCCTTTTGATCGACGCGACACAGCAGTGTCTTGAAAACCTGCTCGACCGGCATATTGATTTTTCTGGCCACTGTTTCACCGGACAGGTCGTCGAGGTCGACTGGGTACAGGCGAGTTTCGTAGCGGATTTGGAGAGCGTCGAGCAATCGGCAGGCATTGGTCTTCATGCGCGCGGCTCCCCTGCAGATAGGGTCGCCGCTGACGCACTGGGCGGGAAATATTCCATGCTGGCGATCTGTCCTGCTTCCATGGTGCAGAAGCAATCGGCGATGGGGCGTGCCAGGTCGGGCTGATGCGTGGTCAGCAGAATGGTATTGCCGGCCGCGCGTAATTGGTCTAGAACATGAAGCATTTGAGCGCTGCTGGCGAGGTCAACATTCGAGAAAGGTTCGTCGAGGAGCAGCAAGTCTGGTTTTGCCATCAACACCCGCGCCAGTGATGCACGTTGGCGCATGCCTTGCGAAAACTTTCCTACTGGGCGCTCGAGGCCGGGATCGAGGCCGACCAGGGTGAGTGACTCTTCCGGCGACCATCGCCCGGCGGGAAGCGTTTCGTCCTGATACAGGCTGGCGCTGTAGCGAAGATTTTCCATTGCCGTCAGCTCGTCGTACAACATGGAATCGTGGCCGAGATATCCAATGCGGCTGCGCACTTCGGAAACCTCGCCGCTGCCAAGAATTGTCATCTTGCCAAACGAAGGCCGCGTCAGGCCGGCCAAGTTCCGCAGCAGAGTCGACTTGCCGGCGCCGTTCGGACCAAGAATTACATAGCTTTTGGCGGTGTGAAAATCGACTGTGACTTTGCGCAGCGCGGCGAAAGTGCCGTATAGCTTTGACACTTCGAGCAGTTCAATGGCGTTGGCAGCGGGCACTCTTGGAGTATACGGAATATGCGAAATCGCACGGCCTTCGCCGACCGCTTCGCTCTCGGGCACAGATCTGTTGGAAGCAGTCATTGCCCTACGATAACCGCATGGATCGCGTCCCACTTGTGATTTTGCTCACCGGAAGTGTTGAGTTTCGCAAGGTATAATCAGCGTAGCGAAGCGATCTGTTCGTTGCGTGGGAACATCACTCCGGAAGCACGAGGTACACATGAGCAACAACGGCCATCATCTCGACACAACTGCAGGCAATCCCACGAAAGTTCCGACCGGACGCGCAGAATGGATCGTCAAGCGGCGCGAGGAGGCGGCCCGGACGGGTGACTGGAATATGTCGCAGATGCATTTCGCGCGGCAGGGAAAAATCACCGAAGAGATGGCGTTCGTCGCCCAGATTGAAAAGCTGACCCCGGAGTTGATTCGTGATGAAGTGGCGACGGGGCGGATGATCATTCCGGCAAATGTAAATCATCCGGAGTTGGAACCGATGGCGATCGGCGTGGCTTCCAATTGCAAAATCAACGCGAACATCGGCAACTCCGCGATCACATCGAACATTGATGAAGAGCTGCGCAAGCTGCATACCTCGGTTCACTTTGGCGCCGATACGGTGATGGATCTTTCTACGGGCGGCGACATTCACTCGATCCGCGAAGCGATCCTGCGGCATTCTCCAGTGCCGATTGGGACGGTGCCGATTTACGAGGCGCTCAGCCGTGTGAAAAAGTTGGAAGACCTGAACATCGACGTCTACCTGGAAGTGATCGAAGAGCAGGCGGAGCAAGGAGTCGACTACTTTACGGTACATGCGGGGCTGCTGGTGCAGTATGTGCCGCTGGTTGCCAAGCGCATTACCGGAATCGTCAGCCGCGGCGGGGCGATCCTGGCGCAGTGGATGACGCATCACCATAAGCAGAATTTTCTGTATGAGCATTTCGATCGCATCGTGAAGGTGATGGCCAAGCACGACGTCAGCTTTTCACTCGGCGACGGGCTGCGTCCCGGCTGCCTGGCCGACGCCAGTGATGAAGCGCAGTTTGCCGAACTGAAGACTCTCGGCGAGTTGACCTCGGTCGCGTGGAAGTCCGACGTGCAGACCATGATTGAGGGACCTGGCCACGTGCAGCTGGACAAGATCAAGGAGCAGGTCGAGAAGGAAGTGGAACTCTGCCACGCCGCGCCTTTTTACACGCTGGGGCCGCTGGTTACGGATATTGCGCCCGGTTACGACCACATCACCAGCGCCATTGGCGCGGCCATGATCGGCTGGTACGGCGCGGCGATGCTTTGCTACGTCACGCCGAAAGAACATCTTGGTTTGCCGAACGAAAAAGATGTGAAGGACGGCATCATCGCCTACAAAATCGCCGCGCATGCGGCGGATGTTGCCCGGCATCGTCCTGGCGCGCGCGATCGTGACGACGCCATCAGCCACGCTCGCTACACCTTCGACTGGGATAAGCAGTTCGCGCTCTCGCTTGATCCGGAGACGGCTCGTTCGATGCACGATGAGACGCTGCCTGACGATTACTACAAGGAGGCGGCGTTCTGCTCCATGTGCGGGCCGAAGTTCTGCTCCATGAACTGGTCGAGTAAGGTGGATGAGTTCAACAAGCGCGAGCATGGCCTGGAAAAGCGCGACATGACCCAACTGGTCACCGAGCAAATGCTGGTGGAGCGGCGCTAGGGAAGGCATTCTCTGGGATGTGAATTCAGCTGCTTTGCTAGTCTCACGTTGACCTGCTGCCGATGCTTGAGTTCTCTCGCTTGCGGATCGTGATTTATTGCCAAACCCGGACGTAATCGAAATGGATAGGCCAGCCATGGCCACTTCCAATCTGCAGCACGAAGCCCGCGCTTGTATCCATATCGGAAAAGACACCGGGGAAGCCTCCCGTAGCCTGTGGGGATGTGGTGGTCGACGAATAAGTTACGTCCGCGCCTGAGATATGCTTGCCATTGAAGTATCGCTGCACGATACCGGTCCCGCCGTTTTGGCGTTGAGGAACCCACAGCGTAGCGAAAGTATTCATCCTCTGGAATGCGGGAGAGCCAAAGCTTGTATTCGCGACGCGTGGAATCAACCCCGCACTGTGTATGTTGTTCGTCCAATCATGCATATCCATTCCGTATCCAACGGAGCGGCTGAAGTACTCGAAGAAATCAAGCTCGGGCTTGTTGCCAAGCGCGGAATTTCGATCATTGATCGCCAGCCAGAGATCGATGTCCTCAATCCAGAATGCAGGCCAATATTGAAATGGATAGACGAAAGAAGCGGCAGGCTTGAAGTTGGGATCGAACGACATACGGCATTCAAAATAACCGCCGGTGGCAGCGATCGGGGTCCCTACGGTTCGCGGAGCCGACGCGCCCTTGTAGCCGACATTGGTGAGCCATCCGCCGCTTTTTGCAGAGGGGACAAATGTGAGGATGGAATTGGTGACGGAAACTGACGACGGAGACTGAACCACCCCGGTGTGCAGATTACCATCGGGACTGTCCTGGGGAATCATGGCATTTGCCATGTACCACTTATAGCCGGGAGCTAGCGTGTTGTTCACGTCGATCGTATCGAGCGAATGAAAGTCGTCGGAAAATGTCAGATGGTTGAAGCCATATTTCGCAGCCGGTGAGGGCTGTATGGCTCTTTGAGGTAGCCGCGCAACCTCACCTCTGTTTGCGAACCCATCGAGGACCCTCGCTCGCCCTGGCAAAGCCGAAGTCAAGAGACTGGTCGCTGCTATTGCACCGGAGTACCTTAGGATGTCTCGCCGGGTTGGTCGGAGCATTTTCTGCTTGCGCATTGTTTGATATTCCTCCATCTCAACACAACAATTTCAGGATCGGAACACGCGAAACTTCGCTCCTGCAGCAATGCCAGTGAATTTCTCTGCCGAGCCGCAGTTGATGGCAATTTCCAACAAATCTGAGCTGCCGACGATGGCAAATAGTTCGCCTTTTGGAGCCTCGGCAAAATAGCGGCAAAAGCGAGTGATGCTCAGGCTTCCAGCTTCAATGACGAGATTGGTCCAGTCTTCGGGTATATCTCCGGAGACAAGGTTGGTGAGGAGATTTCCGAATCGGTCTGCTTTCAAAATGATGCCTTCGATTGACCCATCCGGGTGATGAATTGGCTCTGGCACGTCCAGTTGAATCAAGCCCTCAATTGTCGGGCCAAAGGTTTCGGCGCGGACATCTCCGCATTCGATCTGGGCAGCTACATGGGCTGCCGCGGGCGCAAAAATGTCGCGACCGTGGAATGTGTTGCTTCGCGCAGGCAGCATGTACTGCGGATTGTCAATGGAGCGGTAGGAAGCTGTTCCGCCGCTGCGTCGCACCTCACGTTCAATCAGAGTGAGCACACCATTGTCTGGAGCAATGAACCAGGCGTTCCCCATGCGGCAGAGAACCGGGCGGCGGCTCGATCCGACTCCTGGATCCACTACGACTGTATGGACTGTATCGGCAGGGAAGTAACGGCTCGCCTGCCAGATCGCCAGGGCTCCATCGAGCACGTCGAAGGCCTTGACTCCATGGGTGATATCAATCACATGGGAGGTAGGGCAGATGGATGCGATAACCCCTTTCATGACCCCGACGAATGGGTCGGTAAGGCCAAAATCCGTGGTCAGCGTGATGATAGGTCGAGTGTGCATGACTCAGGTTTCAGTTGTCGCCGTAGGATGACAATCCGGCAGCATTGGATGTCAGGTTTCGGTAAAGCATGTTATTCTTAAGTAGACACTTATGCAGTGTAATCGACAATGAAGAGGGAGTAGCCACACTGTGCTGGCACCTGCAAAAAAAACCGACGTAATTGAGCGCTTCCGCACCCATGCAAGCGACACTGGAAGCCCCGAAGTGCAGATCGCGATTCTGAGCGAACGCATCACGGAGCTGACTGAACACTTCAAGTCCCATGATAAAGACCACGCATCGCGCCGTGGCTTGTTGATGATGGTGAGCAATCGCCGCCGTCTTCTGGACTACTTGAAGACTCACGATACTGATCGCTACCGGGAAGTCATTGGCAAACTGGGCATCCGCAAGTAAGCGGCAGCGACGTTCCGCAGAATTCAGGTTTGCGAACGTGGTTGGACCCAAGCACTGCGGCATTGGCGCGGAAGAGAACTGGCTCTGTTGGGCCGATTCCGCGTACTCACCCCACCTTTCATCGCCGCCTGCCAACTTCCCCACGTTCCCGCCTATCTGCACCCACGCCCCTATACAGCAAGATTTGAGGATTCTATGAAACATGAAGTGACCGTCGAATTAGCCGGCGGCAAACGACTTACTTTTGAGACTGGCCGTATGGCCAAGCAGGCTTCAGGAGCCGTATTGGCAACCCTGGGCGACACCGTTGTTCTGGCCACCGCGGTGGCCTCACCCGACCCCCGCGAGGGCGTCGATTTCTTCCCGCTCACGGTCGATTACCGTGAATACGCGTATGCGGGTGGACGCATCCCCGGCGGCTTTATCAAGCGCGAAGGCCGGCCCAGCGAGCGCGAAATTCTTACCTGCCGCCAGATTGATCGCCCCATCCGCCCCCTGTTCCCAGAAGGATTTCGCAACGAAACCCAGGTGATCGCGCTGGTCTTTTCCGCGGACAAAGAGAACGATCCCGACATCATCGGCATTAACGCGGCAGCCTGCGCCCTGGCGCTGTCTGACATTCCATTTGGGGGACCCGTCGGTGCGGTGCGCGTCGGTCGCGTGGATGGACAGTTCATCATCAATCCGACCTATGCGGAGCTTCGCGCGGGCGATATGAGCATCACCGTGGTCGGCACGCCTGACGGCATCGTGATGATCGAGTCTGGAGCCAAGCAGGTCAGCGAGGATTCAATCGTCGATGCGATTGAATTCGGCCATGCGGAGATCAAGAAGATCTGCGCCGGCGTTACCGAGCTGGTGGCAAAGGCTGGGAAGCCGAAGCGCGAAGTGAAGCCGGTCGAGTTTGACCAGGCCTATTACGATTCGTTATATGCCCAGGTGGGTGATCGCCTGAAGGATGCGCTCGACACGCACAAACACCCCAAGTTCGAAAGCTATGCGCTGGTCAAGCAGATCAAGGACGAGCTGAAAGCGGCTTTACCGGCTGATGATTCTTCAGCGCCCGCGAAACTTTCCAAATATTACGAGTCGCTCCGCGAAAATATCTTCCGCGACCAGGTGATCAAGGATCGCGTTCGTCCAGATCGCCGCAAGTTCGATGAAATTCGCGATATTACGATCGAAGTCGGCGTGCTGCCGCGGGTTCACGGTTCGGCACTCTTCACTCGCGGTGAAACCCAGGCTCTGGTAACCGCGACACT
>DATJUD010000151.1:0-2688 GCA_035502695.1 Acidobacteriaceae bacterium | reverse complement strand
CCGGGAGTTCCGTTCGGTCGCACTTTAAGTCTTGTTCGAGTCATCGCGGCCAAGCAGGTCGAGTACGTTGCTGGAACCTGCAGCCGTCGCCTTGGCGCCCAAGGGATTTTCAACGTCAATCGCGTCGCTGCCTATCACGGATTGACCAACATTCTTCATCCTGCTGCAGGAGATATACACCTTACCTCGTTGGTTGCGATGCGATCCATCGGAAACGGGGAAGCATACGTGCCCCCACCGGTACCGCCTAAATTATCAGAACCAGACCTTTGCGATCCCGCGTTTTGGCTCTACTTATCGGTGGCAGCAGAGCACATCCTCCAGAATGAACTCCGCGCGGCTGTCCGCGAACGTCGTGACAATGGTGTCGCGGAGCAGGATTTATGGAACGAACTCTTCAGACTCGGGCTAAAGACTGTTGACGCACATGCTCAGCGCTTGCAGATGGAGGCGTTTGTCGACTTTGCAACAACAGCGGCGGGTGGATCTTCCACTGGCGTCGGCCTCCTCTTGGTTCTCCATGCCATAAGGGTTGTCGAGCAGGACTCTGCGTGGTACGTCGCAAATAAACTGCTTTCCTTCGATCAACTGAAGCAATTCGGTGATTTGATGGATGCTCTTTCTGACCGGCTGTTCCCTCTCGCGCCGGCGCTCATAGAGGAGTTTGGTTTGGATGATTTGCTGCAAGTGCCAATCCTCGATCCGGCTTTGATCAAGCGCTAACAATGCCTCGGAGAGGGGATCAGCAATTTCCTTTATCGTCTGTTGCAGTATTGGATCGTACGCAGAAAGCACGCTGAGACGGCAACCATGCCCAAGGGAATCAGCGGCGATCTGGGCGGAGTTCAGTCGATGGTTGCGGTCGGATCATGCGTTCGATCACAGCTGGCACACGTTAGAGGAGAAGACATTGTGAGGGTCGAACTTCGCCTTCACTGCCTGCAGTCGCGCGCGGGATGGTTCGTAGAAGTCGTAGGTCCGCTGCTTTTCTTCCGGGCCAAGTACATTCGGATAGCCACCGGGCAGCGAAAGCTTCGATAGCTCTTCCAATACCTGGTCCCACCATTCTCGCGCCGCCACTCCGTCCGCATCGCTGTCCCAGCCTGCGATAACCTCAACGACGTAGTGAATTCATTGCGCGACGTGCAAGGAGAAAAGCGGCGAGGCCGCCGGATTTCGATTGCTGCCTTCGGCCGGGAATTGCGAGCCAGACGAATGGGTTGGCGATTGTTCGCATGATGGGCCTGCAGGCTTGACGATCTCGATGCACGAGTGATCGGACTCGGGTGAAAATAATTCTGTCGCCCCCGCACCAGGAGTGGCGTGATTTGGCCGAACACTGGCAGCGTAATAAACGCGCGATGGAGTTTGTTTCCCATACCGGGCGGAAATATGCCCCCGCGCCGCCCGTCCACCCCAGCGGATTGATCGACGCAATGTTGCGGCCCGGGCTCGGATTGAAGTGCGAATACTGGGCGACGCCACAGATATCCCAGCGATTCGTATATTCGGACTGCTCCGTCACCGGAGCGGTTGCCGTGACCTGTGTATGCGCTGAAACGGCTGAAAAAGACAGGGTCGACACAAAAAGAACGGCGCAAAGAAAACGGACAACGGCTTCCATTCGCCAGGTTGTGACGCCCCCGAGCTCAAGGGAAGAGGTTCGACGGCGCTCAACGCAGCCCTCTACCTGCAGGTGTTATCCTGCCTCCACCATGGAAGTCCACAGTTTGAATCCGATTCTGAATGTATCCGACTTCGCGGCCACAGTCGCGTGGTTGGAGAAGTGGGGATGGAAGAAACTGTGGGACTGGGGTATGCCTCCGACATTTGGCGCGGTTGCGTCCGGTAAGCAGGCCTGCATCTTCCTTTGTCAGGGAGCGCAGGGTGGCTGAGGCCGCGGCGCGAATGCGACTACCTTTCAGCAGACTGGAGACGCCGAGGGTGACAAGGGCGTCTGGATGTCGGTCTGGGTGGATGACGTGGATCAGATGCACCTGCAAAGCGTCGCCGCCGGCCTGGACATAACCCTTCCGCCGACCGATATGGAGTGGGGTGTACGCGAAATGCATCTCCGTCATCCAGATGGCCACGTTTTCCGCGTCAGCCGCGGAGTTGAAGGTAAAAAGTAGAAAACCGCGGTTAGACAGCTAATCCACTCGAAAAAGTCCGTCGTCGAGACCCGAACGAATCCGCTGTGCGAGAGACGCTGCGTCAATGCCGTCATCACGGATTTCGTGTTTTGGCAGGCCCTCGAACATCGAGTAAAAGTCGCGATAGAGACTGTAGTCGGCAATCTTCCCTTCGGCGCAGGCCGCAGCGCGCTGTTCACAGACCTCGATGCTTGGCCTCAACATGACGAAATCAAGCGGAATCTCCTTCAGAATTTTGCGCGCCGTGCCAAGGAAGTCGGGGGAAGGAGAAGTCGAGCAACACTTCGTAACCTCCGCGCGAGCGGCACCGCCGCAGCGGTCATGGAGCGCATGATAAGCCGAAAACGTTCACGACGCGCCGTTGCATCGGGCATGGCAAAAAGTGACCAGAAGGTGTCGCCCTCGAGGTAACAGCTAGGGGCAGTCGTAAGCGAAAGCAACTCGCGAGCCACGGTAGTTTTGCCGGCGCCAATCGGGCCGGAGAGCATGACGACGCGCATAAGGGCACCTCTTGCGAAAATCGATGAGCGCCACC
>DATJUD010000150.1:0-19671 GCA_035502695.1 Acidobacteriaceae bacterium | reverse complement strand
ATCGGCGATAGCTAATCGCCCAGTCGCTGACTGTCTTTATCGCCTCCGGCCTAAGCCTGCAAACGCTCTCTCTTCCACGCTTCGTCTTGATCACAATCCGCGCCCGCACCAGGTAGGCGATATGTTTTGAAATCATCTGCTGCGAGAGTGCAAACGGTTCCGTCAATCCATGCACAGAGGCAGGCCCACGGGAGAGTCGTTCGATCATCGCCCGGCGGGTTGGATCCGACAAAGCCGCAAATGTTGTACCCAACTTATCCACAACCATATGGTAGTGGATTATCGGGGAATGTCAAGTGTGAATTTTGCGATTCTTGATTGGCGAGGACGGGTTCTTCTTATACCACTTAAGCCGACCCGTTCGACTTGCCTGAAGGCTGGCTCAGGGAGGGCTTGCATGGGGCGCTGTGCGATTTGGAAGGCTGAGAGAAAAGCAAACACGAGACAACTGAACGATCTTTTTTCCAGTGTCGATGAGTGCATTGGCGATTTGGCATAAGACGAGACCTCTCTCGGCCACGAGAAGGCTACGGCCTTGGAAAAGAGGTTGGGTCTTGGGACTTCAGGGGCAGTGCTACAACGACTCCTACGTGGTGAGAAGCTGTTAGCGCTCTGAGACACGGGAGCGGCGGGAGACTGCGCTCTTCGGCAATCGCGGAACAGCGTGGACGCCGGCCCAAAGCGTGGCGAGCGTTTGCTCGACGACGAGAGCCTGGTCGGGCAAATCAGGCACGACCCCCTGGATAACAAAGAGCGTGGCGAGGCCGAAGATCGTGAACCACCAGGTGTGAGCCACGACTATGTCTTTCTTATTTGGTAATCCCTCATCCCGGGCAACATCGAAAAAGAGTTGCACGAAACGTTCGAACAATGGCGCGCCAAGGTCGTTGATGTATTGTCCAGCGCGGACGCCATTGCGGTTCTCCGGCCCGAAGAAGACGTTGCGGAACTGCTGTGGATGGGCAGTGCAGAACTGAATCAAGCCGCGTGAAGTGGCAAAAAGACGCTCTTTCGGTGAAGGATATTTCGCGGCAATCGCGTCGAAGTTCTGAATCATCAGCCCGATGGTCTCTCGGCTCAACTCGGCAAGAATATGCGCTTTGTCGGGGAAATGCTGATAGATCACGGCGTGCGTATAGCCAATCTCTTTCGCGATCTCGCGAAGGGTTACGGCTTCGTATCCGCGATCGGCAAACATTTTGCTGGCAGCCGCAAGGATTTCGCCCCGCAACCTCTCTTTGCGTTCCAGGCGGCGACTTGGTGATGTGGACGTCACTTGCATAGCGTAATTCCTTTTGACAATTTGTTCGACCGATTGTTGAATTATAACCGCTGGTTACATAACCGGTGATTATTTTGCAACCAATGGTTATTTTTGTTCTCTAATAGTCATGGTTGCCCATTTGGGTGGGCGGCCAAATACGAGGCAAAGGAGAAACGAACATGTATTTAGTCATGGGCATTACTGGAAAAGTTGGGGGCGCCACCGCGCGGCATCTGCTGAAGCAAGGCAAGCAGGTGCGAGCCTTGGTGCGCAATCGCGAGAAAGCGGCGAAGTGGGCAGAGCAAGGCGTGGAGTTGGTGGATGGCAACTGGAACGATGCGACAGCCATCGCGGCGGCGCTGAAAGGTGTGCAGGGCGCGTTTGTTATGTTGCCGGCGGTATTGGCACCCTCGCCTGATTTCAGAGAAGCAAGGGGAGTGATTGCGAACTATGTCGAGGCGCTGTCCAAGGTAGTGCCTCCGCGTGTGGTAGCGCTGTCGTCGATGGGCGCGAATCGAACCAGCGGCGTGGGGATTATCACGGGCTTATCCCTGCTGGAGCAAGGCTTTCGCAGCCTGCCATTTCCGGTCGCGATTGTGCGAGCAGGCGGCTTTTTTGAAAACTTTCTTTTCGGCTTGCAGGCCGCGCAGGGCGGAACGCTACCGGTCTTCTACAACCCTACAGACAGGAAATCGACAATGGTCGCGACAGACGACATCGGCGCAGAAGTGGCAACGCTTCTGACCGGGCCGGCGTGGTCAGGACATCGCGTCATCGAGCTGGGTTCGATGGTAAGCGCGGATGACGTGGCCAGACAGTTGGGTGAAGTGCTGAAACTTGACGTGAAAGCTTTTGCAGTCCCGCGTGCGGGGTGGGCAGAAATGTTCCAGCAGTTCGGCATCCCGAAGGGCCACTCTGGACCTGTCGAAGAAATGTATGACGGCATTAACGCTGGATGGATGGACCTGGGAATCACAGGTACGGAGCAGGTAGCGGGTACGACGTCTGCACGCGATGTGTTTTCGGCTGCACAGAACGGGGTCAAAGCGTAAGCCCGGGGTGAGAAGTTTCAGCGCCCTGGTGGCGGGAACAGCCAGCCGTGGCCACCGCGGCTTCGTGTTCGAGCGGCCGTTCCCGCCTTTGCTGCCCAGCCATGGCCGACTTATTGCAGAACTATTTAAACCATTTCAACCGCAACAGGAGGATCGCTTTGACTATGAAAGCTGAACACACAATCGATAAACCCGCGCGGGCGGGTCGAGCAACTCAAATAGCCGCAATGGTAACAACCGGCATTGTCGCCTGCATGTGGATGTACTTCGGACTGCTATATCTAATTCACAATCCCGAGGATTGGAGGATCGCCAATCAGCAGCTCGGATACCCGCTCTATATCATCCCTTTGATTGGCGTGACCCACATCCTTGGTAGCGTGGGCCTTCTCATTCCTAAAGTGCCTCGATTGACTGAGTGGGTCTATGCTGGTTTCGCGATCACTCTTTTACTCGATTTCTATTCGCAACTGAATAGCGGTGGCAGTACCTGGGATAAATTTGATCCGATTCTCGTCACGGGGTTCGTCTTTACTTCGTATGTATTCAGACGCTGCATGCCCGCAAACAGGTGGTCAATATGAAGAACGCGCTCGGCGGGCAGTTTTACTTTCCCAGGGCACGTGGCGGAGGCCGAACGAAGGTCCGGCCCACCACTCATCCAAACACAGGCGCAAGTCATCCCGATAAGCCACATTGTGTGTACTAGCTTCTGCGTAGAGAAAGCTCAAATGGCGAGAACAGCCCTGACCGCATTTCCAGAATGACGATCGCTGGAAACGTGCATTGGCGATCATGCACTCACCGAGATCCGCCGATTTCAGATGGCCGACAAGCCGCCGTCGACATTCAATTCCACCCCGTTCACGAAGCTCGAATCGTCGGAAGCAAGAAACAGTGCGACCGTGGCGATTTCCTCAGGTTGACCCATCTTTCCCCGCGGGATCAGGGACTCGAACATCTCCTTCGCTTCCCTGGTGAGAACTTCTTCCTGCATCGGTGTGGCGATCGGCCCCGGGCCCAGCACGTTCACCCGGATCTTCCTGCCCTTGAGTTCGTTGAGCCAGGTGCGTGCGAAGGAGCGCAACGCCGCCTTGCTGGCCGAATACACGCCGAAACCAGGAAAACCCTTCACCGAAGCCACTGATCCGGTCATGATGATCGATCCACCATCGTTGAACAGCGGCAACGCCTTCTGAACTGTAAACAGCGTGCCGCGCACGTTCAGGTCGAAGGTCGCATCGAAGTGCTGCTCGGTAATCTCGCCCAGTGGCAGGGCCTCGCCCCTGCCAGCGCTCGCGAACAGGACGTCGATCTTGCCTTTTTCTCGCTTGACCGTATCGAACAGACGGTCGAGGTCGTCGAGATTTGCCGCGTCACCGCGCACGCCGGTCACGTTGCGGCCAATCAACTTGACGGCCTCATCGAGCTGCTGCTGCCTCCTGCCGGTGATGAAGACGTAGGCACCCTCTTCAACAAAGCGCTTGGCGCTGGCCAGCGCCATACCGCTCGATCCACCTGTGATGACTGCCACTTTACCTTCAAGCTTTCCCATAATTGCTCCCTTCGGTTGATGTGTAGCATTCAGTACAGAAGAGTAGATTTCTTTGGCGGTGGACGGGAACTGCTCGGAAGTCCTAATCTTTTGTCTATTCGTCCAAAGGGGGAGGCTACGTTGGACCCGATCACCGACATCTTCAGAACGATGCACGTAACTGCTTTCGGCCAGCACAGGCTGGAAGCCACGGCTCCGTGGGGCTTGATACAGGAGAAACAGACCGAAGAAAAAGTCACGCCTTCCGGAAAAAAGATTTCACCCACAGATTTGGCGCACTTTGCCATGCTTTCGCGCGGCAACTGCTGGCTGAGTGTGGAAGGGATTGCGGAGCCGATTCCCCTGACCGGTGGTGATTGCTTTTTGCTGGCTAAGGGGACTTCGATTGTTTTGCGCGACAGCCCGCGAACACGTCCGAGGTGGAGTTTCCGCGAGATCGGGGCCAAAGCCAACAACAATGTCGCTCATTATGGAGGTGGCGGTGCGCCGACGACAATCGTCTGTGGGTCCTTCAGTTTCGATCGCGCCAGCCTCAAGCCGATCACTCAGTTATTGCCGAGCTTCATTCTCATCAAGGCCGATCAGGCACGCACGCTTGCTCTTCACAACACAATGCAGGCACTGGCGTCAGAAATGGCAGAACAGGCGCCGGGATTGGAAGTAGTCGCGACTCGGCTGGCCGAGGTTCTGTTTATCCAGGTACTCCGGGCGCATATCGCGTCGGGACCGGAACGCAACAAAGGATGGCTTCGTGCGATTTTCGATCCTCAAATAGGCACTGCTCTGAGTGCCATTCACGACCGAATGAATGCACCCTGGACGGTCGAATCCCTGGCTGAAGCTGCGGGCATGTCTCGCTCCGCATTCGCAGCACGTTTTAAAGAGCTGCTCGGACAAACACCGCTGGAATATGTCACCGAGTGGCGGATGCAGAAGGCGATGCAGTTACTCGAACAGCGTGACAAAAAGCTGATCGACGTGGCTCGGTCGGTCGGGTACGAGTCCGACGCTGCGTTCAGCAAGGCGTTCAAGCGAGTTGTCGGGGCAAATCCTGGTGAATACGTTAAACATGGTATTTGAAGACCAGGGTCCTGTCGGACTGTTGCAAGATTTCTGAAGCGGAGGATTCTGACTTTGGCGCGATCCATCGTAGGACAATGAACATACTCGCTCGAGTTGGGCTTTGGACATCAGCAGGCATAGGCGCACTCGTTTTCGGACTTGCCGCACTGCTATGGGGCCCGCCATTGATACAGCCTCTGTTCCTGCCAAAACTCATCTACAGAATCCCAGGCGGTTATCGCGGATGGGTGCGGTTCGAGGTCAGCAATCCACGCTGTTCGCCGCTTCCGCGTGAAGGCCGAACACTGATCTACGTTGTCGATAAAAAAGGCCATGGGTGCACTTCTGATGCCGCGGCTGAGGGAGCGATTGGAGGGGTGGGGGAGGATGAGTTCTGCTCATCCCAATCACGCTAACTGAGGTCTTGAATGGGGCACCCGGCAAATGCGAGACGCTGAATGATCCTTTTCCAGCGTTGATGAGTGCATTGGTGATGATGCGCTCTGGAAAACCCACGGAGATTGCAGAAGACATGCGTTGAACTGCTCACTCTTTACTCTGCGAGACATGGCCGATTCAACTACAAAGAGAAGGAACGGTATGAGGGATTCGTCTCTATAGTATATTCGCAGCTGAAATGAGGGTCGCGTGAAGCGAAGGGATTTTGTAAAGCTTGGATGGGCCACCATGATCGCGACTCAGACAGGCAAGCTGCGGGCCGCGTTGGGGGAATCGCCAGGCCTCCAGAAGGTTTCGGGGCCGTTATCGCATCCGATGGCGACGGCGTTGGAACCGAATGCTAGCGAGCACGCGGCGAATTTCACCCTGCGAATCGCACCGATGATGGTGGAGCTGTCTCCGCAGGTTGCAATCAGCACAATCGGCTACAGCAATAAAGTCCCCGGTCCCCTTCTGCGTATGCGTGAGGGCCAGCACGTTACCGTCGACGTTGTGAACGACACAGACGTTCCGGAGTACGTGCATTGGCATGGCCTATGGGTTCCCTCGGAAGTGGATGGGGTGAAAGAAGAAGGTACGCCCCCCGTCCCGCCCCACGACAGGCGGCGCTATCAATTCGCGGCCAGACCGGCGGGCTCGCGGTGGTACCACTCGCACACCGCAGCCATGATGGATCTGCATCGCGGCGCCTACACCGGCCAGTTCGGATTTCTCATGATCGATTCCGCAAATGACCCCGGGCGCTATGACCAGGAAGTTTTTCTAGCACTGCGTGAATGGGAATATTTTCTGTCAACGGTGGACCCGGATGAGAATCCACCGGATCCCAGCGATCCGATGCCCGAAAAGCCCGCCAAGCCAGACCTGCGTCCGAACGGACTCGAGGTCAGCGCGCCTCTTTATTCGATCAACGACAAAATACTCGGAGCGGGAGAACCCCTCCGCGTGCAGGCGGGTCAGCGCGTCCTGATGCACCTGCTCAACGCGAGCGCCTCGCAAATTCATCGCGTGGCTTGTTCCGGCCACCGTTTTCAGGTGATCGCTCTCGACGGCAATCCCGTGCCCACGCCTCAGCCGGTCGATGTGATTGAAATCGCCCCGGGCGAGCGCGTGGATGCGATCGTGGAGATGAATAACCCGGGCGTCTGGATTTTAGGGGAGATCCGCTATGTCGCGCGGCAATCCGGCATGGGCATCGTGGTGGAGTACGCCAATCAAAAGCAGCGCCCGCGATGGACTCCGCCTCCGAAGTCGCGCTGGGACTACACAATCTTTGGCACGACCGCGCCACATCCCGCGCCAGACGAGACCATCGACATGGTCTTTGAAAAAGTGCCTGGCGGACCCAATGGAATCAATCACTGGCTGGTCAACGGCAGGGAATATCCGCATGATCGGGAATTCGTGTTCCGGAAGGGACGCCGCTACCGCCTGGTGTTTCACAATCGCAGCGACGATTCTCACCCTCTGCACATCCACCGGCACCTGTTCGAACTCGTCGAACTCAACGGCAAGCCGACCGCCGGCATCAAGAAAGACACGGTCATCGTTCCTGTATATGGACGGGTCGCGGTGGATCTGGTCGCCGACCAGCCGGGCCTGACGCTGTTTCACTGCCATATCCAGCAGCACATGGACTATGGTTTTATGGCGCTGTTTCGCTACGCCTGAGCACAGCGTCGCGTGCTAACCGAACGATGCTCGATTCTGCGAACCCGGTTGCGCGCTCGTTCAGCGGCACAATTTCAATCCGCAGTGTCGTGCATCGACTACGACCTTGCTTACGGCAAGCCCTCTCTTCCGGCTCCAAGTAGCGCCAAACACATTCCTTGGCGAGCATTTCCTTGCGGCGCCCAAATTCTCCAACATTTATGGCGGTTTTTTCACACGTTCGTCATACAAGCGAAATATTGAAGGGATAAAAACCCGGTTGGCAATCGTTTTCAAAAAATTCGAACGGGGGAACGGCATGAAGACGATACAAAGCGGGTTGCGAATGGCAGTGCTCATGGGAGCCGGAGTCGCAGTGCTGGCATTTGCAACTGGAGCAAAGGCACAGAACCAAAACTCCAACAAGAAATGGTGGTTAAACCTCAGAGGGTGGTCAAGCGGCAATTGGGTGCCGAACGACAATCCATGGCCGTACAACAAGCTGCAAAACCCGCCCGTGCTGGCGGTGGTGGGCGACGTCGCCTGCCAGCCAGGCGAGGAAGAGAGTGGTGAGAAGGCAGGTGAAAACTGCAGCGGAGACATCGCACAGAATCTAGTCCTAACCCAGGCGGTCACCGCGCAACAGATTGAGAATATGAAACCTGACCTCGTTGCGCTCCTAGGAGATGAGCAGTACCAGGTAGGCCAATATTCTGACTTTGAGAACTCCTATGAACTGACCTATGGCGCTTTCAAGATGATCACGCGGCCCGCGCCTGGCAACCACGAGTTTTATACCGAGCACGGCGCGACCGGCGTTGCCGGCTACGGCTACTTCTCCTACTTCAACGGCGTCCAGCACAATGCCGATGGAACCATCGTGACGGCTACAATCTCCGACAACCCTGACACTGGCGGTACCTTCACCCAACCCGTGCCGTATTCGGATGGACAGGCGGGGCACTTCGCGCAGTCGGGCGGACTCGGAACCAACAGTACCGGCGGACCAGTCGGAGTCGGAGATGGCTGGTATTCCTATAATCTGGGCTCGTGGCATATTATCTCGCTCAACATAGAGTGCGAGACACAGCCCGGCGGTTGTTCGACCTCGGGCTCCTGGTTCGCCTCCCAACTCGAATGGCTGAAAAACGATCTTGCGGCGGATCATTCCGCGTGCACGCTCGCCTACTGGCACCAGCCCACGTACAGCCCCGCAAATGGCATCAGCGAAGAGGGCATTACCGCTCAGGCCTTTTGGCAACTGCTCTACGAGCACGGAGCCGATCTGATCCTGAACGGACACGACCACCTTTATGCCCGCTATCGCCCCCTTGACCCTAACGGGAATTACGATCCAAAGAACGGCATACGTGAATTCGTTGTGGGCACCGGCGGTGAGACACTCGATACGCTCGTCACAGCCACTGTGACGTCCGGCGCAAACGAAACAAACATGGAGGATCCCAGCGGCAACCCGAACTTCAACGCGGAGAATCTCCAGGCGGGAACCGGGGAATTCTGGGGTGTGATGGGGCTGAGGCTCCTTCCGAACGGCTATGCGTGGGATTTCGAGTCGGCATTGAAGGATCCTGCACAGACATCCGGTCCGGCGTCTTACAGCGATAAGGGCGTGGGCACCTGTCACGGTTCAGCGGACAAGTGGTGACAGGATCGTCTTCGCCACGTCTGGCTTGACTCTGCTTCAGTACGCGTTCCCCCTTCGCGAGACATCGCGGAGGGGGCTTTTCCTGCCTGGATCTCAGTTCCTGCTGGCGGTCTTTCCTCATCCGTGCATCTGCTCCTGCGAAGTGAGCCGTGTGGAGTGATTTCCCTCCCAGAGCGAAATGCAAATTGTCGCCAACAGGGCAATGCACTCGTTGTGCGGGACTTGAGATTGATGCGGCGGATTCGTGCCGTCAGGAGGGGTTGTCGACAGCGACGATTTTTGGTTGATGCGAGATGGTCGGGTCGACGAGGGGGTGGGCGAGGATGAGTTCTTCTCATCCCACTCAAGCCATCTGAGGGCTTGAATCGGGCTCGCAGCCAGTGCGCAGATCGCATTCCGGTGAGACGTGATAGGTATCACTGATCGGCAGGGGTCGCAGGTTCGATACTTGAACACGCTACTCAGGAGGTCTGTCCGTGAATCGTTTCTGTGCGCGCATGTTCGGTCTGACGCTGTTTCTTTTTCTCTTTTCGGCGATTGCTATCCAACCTGCCCTTGGTCAGCAGGATCAACCCAAGCATGTGTTCCATCGGGGGATTCCAGCCGGGGATACCTGTGCCACCTGCCATAAGGCGATTTTTGACCAATGGAAAGCCAGCCCGCATAGTGCCAACGGTATCGAATGCACGGTGTGCCATGGCGAGCCAGCATCCGCGGATTTTGCGGGCATGCCGGCGCTAAGCACATGCGCCAACTGTCACGGCGATCAGGTGGCACAACTGAAGTCCGATCCATTTATGAATGGCAAGACGTGTGTGAGCTGTCACCAGGCGCACATCTTTGTGGAGCACAAGAAGGCGGCCCCGGCAGGCGAGTAATCAGAGTTTCCAGGCATGGGATTCTGGAAGGGGCGGCCGGCGCACCTGCGCTGGCGGCCCTGGAAACGTGTCATCTCATGCCAAGGGAATGTACGACTGGTTGACCTGAAAGCTAACGATCCTGCGCCCGAAGATTCCGCCAAGCAAGCGGAGACATATCCCCGGCCTGAAGACCGGGGTCTGCCCGAGCCTCGTGCACATGGGCACCCGGCGCTGTTCAGTGGAAAGTATCGTGGCTTGATATTCTGAATGCAGCGTATCTGCCTGCCCATGATCTTTGTCCTCGACAACTACGATTCGTTTACCTACAACCTGGTGCAGTTGCTGGGCGAACTTGGCGCGGAGGTAGAAGTTCGCCGCAACGACCAGGTCACGCTGAAAGAGATTGAGGCTCTGGCGCCGGAGCGGATCGTCATCTCCCCTGGCCCGTGCACGCCGCAGGAAGCGGGCATCAGCATTCCGCTGGTGAAACACTTTGCGGGGAAGGTTCCAATTCTGGGTGTGTGCCTGGGACATCAGGCGATTGGGGCGGCATTTGGCGGCAGAATTATTCGCGCGCCGCGATTGATGCACGGAAAAACCAGTTCTGTCGAACATGACAGCCGCACCATCTTTCGCGGCATCCCGAGCCCGATGGTTTGCACGCGGTACCATTCGCTGATCGTATCGGAAGATGGATTGCCGGAGGAGCTGCAGATTTCCGCGCGTTCCGAGGGGCTGATCATGGGCCTGCGCCATCGCAATTTTCCCGTGGAAGGCGTGCAGTTTCATCCCGAGAGCGTTTTGACCGGGGATGGCGCGCGGCTGATTGCCAACTTTCTAAAGCTGGAGTAGAGGATGTTTCTTGTGCGTCCGGGTTGCGCCGCGGGATGCGTGACGATGCTCGCAGTTGCAACGTGGGCGGGGACTGCGGGCGCGCAGACCACGGCTTCGCCGACGAGCGCACCCACGCCGGTTGCACAGCAGACCATTGGGCACCTTGATGTTTCCGCCACCACGGAAAAAGTGCAGGTTTCGGGCGCGGTGACGTTGACGGCTGACGGCACGGCGCTGGGCAATGGCAGCACGGTCACTGCGGGAAAAGTGACGCTGCCGATTCGTCTGACACGCGGCGGGCAACTGGATCTTTGCGCGACCACTACAGTGCATCTTTCGCAGCAATATAACGCGGCTGATTCCAACAGTCCGCTAATGGTGGCGCTGGATCATGGCGCGATTGAGGCGCATTACAAGGTTGGGAAAAATTCAGATGTGGTGTTGACTCCCGATTTGCGCATTCTGCTTTCCGGTCCGGGAGAGGCAGATGTTCGCATCCGGTTGAACGAAGCGGGCGACACCTGCGTGGCAAATCGCGGAGACAACGCGCCGTACGTTACGGTGAGCGAGCAGATGGGACCGGGCGTGTACCGGGTGATGCCGAATCAACGGGTGATGTTCGAACAGGGAAGCGTCCGCAATGTGGTCGACAATGAGGCGCAGCCGTGCGGATGTCCGGCGCCAGTGATTTCAGTCGCGAGCGCCGGCTCAACTGCGGTGCAGGGAAAAGCCGTCGCGAAGCCGGGAGAAGCGGGTGCAGCTAAGCCGGCTGAGAAGTCGGAGCCTTTGGGTGGTCCGAGCTCGACGCCTGCGGACACGGCGTTTCCATTGGCGGAAAGTGAGGGCCTTGCGCCACAGCCGGCGATTCCGACCAAACCGGTTGTGCCACTGGGCGAAACTCATTCAGAAGTGACCACGACCCTGAGTTATATCGCGCCGAAGCAGACGGTACCGACAGGAGCGCCATCTGGAATGGCAACGCCGGAGAGTGCGGCCACGGTGGCGAGTGCGCCGGTGCCGGGATTTGGGCCATCGGTGAACACAGGACCGGTTGCGGTGGCGGAAGCTCCGCCCGTTCCGCAGCCGAAGCCTCACAAGTCGGGATTCTTCCATAAACTCGGAAGATTCTTCGCGAAGATCTTCGGATAGACCCGCGAAGAGCATGTTCGCAGGCATTTTTAAGGCTGCGGTAATGCGGGCCTCATTCTATCCCACCCTAGCTACGCTAGGATGGGGCACCCATGACATTCCATCGTCTGTGACAATGCTCGAAAATATGGCGGTGGCTATCGAGCGTCTACTCGGTTCGGAGGGCGCGCACGGGTTCGATCTGCGAAGCTCGAATGGCCGGCACTGCGCAGGCGATGACTGCCGTCAGCAGCAGGCAGGCGATCATGACCGCAAAGACGATGGGATCGAGGAGGCTGGTTCCATACAGGATGGAGCGAATCATCGACCCGGCGGCGATGCCTCCTCCCAGGCCGAGAAGCAGCCCGAGCAAGACCGGTCGCAAGCCATCCATCAGCACCAGGCGCAACACCTGGGCTCGTTGTGCGCCCAGGGCCAGGCGGATGCCGATTTCTTTGACGCGCTGGGTGACGAGATAGGACAGCACTCCGTAGAGACCGATGGCGGCCAACAGCAGGGAGAATGCAGCGAAGGCGAGGACGAGGGACGCGCTGAAGTTTTCGCTGACGGTGCTGTTGCTGACAATCTGTTGCATGGTGAGTATCTGATATACCGGCAGTTCGGGGTCGAGCGCGGCAAACTGTTTCTGGATGGGGATCGAGATCGCGAGTGGATCGCCTGCGGTGCGCGTCACCAATGTGGCGACGTTTGTTAACGAGGGAAGGCCGGAGAGAATCGGGAAATACATCGTAGCTTTGATGGGTTGCGCGACGTCGTAGAGGGTGTCGCCGACGACGCCGATGATTTGGAAGTTTTCCAGCTTACCGTCCACCCCTGGAGTGGTAATTTCCTCGCCGATGGGGTTGGAGTTGGGGAAAAACTGATCGGCGAATTTTTTACTGATGACGATGTAGTGGTAGCGATCGAGGCGCTCCTGCTCCGTAAATCCTCGGCCGCGGATCAGCGGAATTTGCATCGCAGCAAAATAACCTGGGCTGGCGGTGCGGGTGATCGCATCGTCCTGCAACTGAAAGCTAGTCGACGGGCGTGAGGGGATGGTGAATACCTGGTCGCCGTCATAACCGTTTCCCGGCGCGGTGGAGACCAAGGCCGCGGCCTCGACCCCAGGCAGATTTCGCACGCGCTCTAACAGAGCCTCGTGAAAAGCGATGATTTTTGCCGGCGTATCGTACTGTTTTTTGGGTAAGGCATATTGCATGGTGAGGACATGATCCGTCGCACATCCGAGGTCAGAGGTGCGCAGATGTAAAAAGGCTTTGAAAAGCAGCCCGGCAGAGATCAGCAGGACGACGGTCAGCGTAATCTCCGCGGTGAGTAACGCCTTGCGCAGGACTGCGCGCGACGTGCTGCCGCTGGCGGAACGGGAAGAGTCTTGAAGCGAGGCGAAGACGCCTTTGCCCGTGGATGAGACGGCGGGCAACAGGCCGGCGATTAAAGCCGTCAGAAGCGACGCGCCCAGGGTGAAGGCGAGCACAGTTCCGTCGACGTGAATCGCGTTGGCGCGCGGCAGGCCCTGCCAATGGCCGGCCAGCCATTGCGTGGTGAGTACGGAGAGCAGCAATCCAAGGCCGCCGCCGACCAGGCAGATGAGCAGGCTCTCCGACATCTGCTCCAGAATGAGCGCGCGGCGACCGCCACCGAGCGCTAGGCGTACCGCAACCTCTTTGCGGCGAGCCGCGCCACGGGCCACCAACAGGTTGGAAACGTTCAGGCACGCGATCAGCAACATACAGCCGACAGCACAGAGCAGCACGATCAAGCGCGTTTTGATATTGTGCACCACGTCATCGATCATGGGCCGCGTGACTGCGTCTTCCGCGACTGGCGCAGATAAGTTGGCCAGATGCAACCGATATTGCAGAGCGCTGACGGGCTTGACGGCCGCGGCGGCAGTGGTGCCGGGGCGCAGTCGGGCGATGACGTAACTCTGATGAAAGTCATGGCGTCCGTAGATCTCCGGCGTGAAGACGGAAGCATACGGGACCCACAATTGCATGCGTGGATCGGGGTAGGTGAACCAGCGCGGCAGCACGCCGACCACTGTATAAGGTACCGTGTCCATGCGAATCTGTTTGCCGAGAATGGAAGGGTCGCCATGGAAACGCCGCTGATACAGGCTCCAGGTGAGAATCACAACGTGGTTCGCACCGATCCGGTCTTCCTGGGGAGTGAACGAGCGGCCCAGCGCCATCGGCACTCCGAGGACCGAGAAGAGATTCCAGGAGCCTGCCGCCGCGGCAACGCTCTCGGGCAACTCCCCGCTGTCTCCGGTGAGACTGAATCCGGTATATCTCCAGGCGGCCATGTCCTGAAAGCTATGGGTGTGCTGGCGCCAGTCATTGAAGTCGGCTGGCGAAACGACGTTGTAATTGAATCCACCGAGGTTGCCTGCGTGGGCGCGGAAATGTTCGTAGACCATAATCAGCCGGCCGGGATCGCGGAAGGGCAGCGGCTTGAGCAGGACCGCGTTGACGATGGTGAACAGGGAGGCGGTGGCGCCGATGCCGAGTGCCATGACCAGGATGGCGATGATGGTGAAGCCGGGCGAGCGGCTCAAGGTACGCGCGCCGTATCGCAGGTCGCGCAGGAATTTTTCGAGCCAATTCCAGCGCCAGTGCGAACGGGCCTGGTCGCGCAGCAGCGTGGGATTGCCGAAGGCTTGCAGCGCGGCGGATCGAGCTTCATCCTGGCTCATGCCGTGGGCGATGTTTTCGGCGATCTGCTGTTGTAGATGAAACTGCAGCTCGTCATTCAGGCGCTGCGTTTCTGCGTTGCGATGAAACAGCGTCGACATAGCCATACGAAATCGGTCGAAGAATCGCATTGGCACCCTCCTGTTCAGGCTTCATCCACAACCAGGTTGATGGCGGTGGAAAGACGGCTCCAGCTTTGCTTTTCGCGTTCGAGCTGGGAACGGCCCGCGGCGGTGAGCGAATAGAACTTGGCTTGGCGTCCGCCTTCGGTCTCGCTCCACCTGGCGCGAATCCAGCCTTGCTGCTCCAGCCGATGCAGCGCGGGGTAGAGCGACCCCTGCTGGACTTGCAGGACTTCATTGGAAATTTGCTGGATGCGCTTGGCGATGGCCCAGCCATGTTTCGGCTCGAGCGAGATGGTTTTCAGAATCAGCAGATCGAGGGTGCCTTGGACGAGATCACTTGGTTTACCCATACTACGACTATCTACACTACCGGATTGTAGATAGTCAACAACCGTAAAATAAGGCGGCCGCAAAAGGTTGACGTGCGCCAGGGTGGGCCTCGTAGAATCGAGCGATGAGATTCGATGCCGAGATGCTGGATGCGGTCGGTGTCATCGTAACGGCGATGGCGACCATCTTCCTGGTCATCGCGACGGTATTGTTGGCAAAGGCAACAAATCGGCTGAATCAAATTTCGGAAGACTTGAAGTCCACCCAACATCGGGCGGCTCTTACCCAGGCACTCAATGTGCAGAATTCTGTGGTGTTGAGCAGTGATGAAAACCTGATGATCGCGGACTCGCTTATCGCGGAACCAGGGATGGAGCGGTCGGCGAGAGCGGCGCGGGAACGCTGGATTTGTTTCGTGCTGCTCAATGTGCAGGCGCTGATCTTTTCCACCCGCAATCAAGACCAATCCATGCAAGGGACATGGGAGGCGGTGCAGCGGGGGGTTCTCGATCATCTGTTAGAGAATGATTCAGTGATGCATCTATTGCGCACGCGGGGATACACATTGGAATTTGTGAAGTATTGCGAAACCCGGCGGGAAAAAATTCGGCAGCGCACGGGTGAATGACTTGGTCGTTGTCAGAGAGCCGTTGCTGTCCGCTATCAGGGAGTCTGGCAGCCTTACACTCCTCAGCACATTTTTTATAGCTATCGCAAAACATAGATGCGGTAGCCGTAGCCGAGGGTACGGCGCTTGGGCGGAGGAAAACTGCGCTCTGCAACCAGCGTGTAATGCTGGCTGAGATAATCCCGGAACGCGGGCCAGCGGTTCAGTTTGCTGTAGTCGTCTGCTTGCTCAGGGTAGAGCCATCGTCCCACGATGATGACGCGGGGTCGATTGTCGATGAATTGATCCCAGAAGCGTTGCCGAACGTATGCGACAGCGGGATAGTTGTTCGGGCCGAAGATGAAGTAGTCGTAGACCAGGCCGGTGGATTGAAGGAGACGCAGGCGGTGGAGGGTTGTCGCGCAATCCGGGGACATCGTTATGCACTGCACAGAGCCGGAAAGTTTCGATCCGCCAAGAGAAATCAAGTCCTGTCGCAATGCTTGATTATAGGTTTCATCCCAAGTACGTACGCTGGCGCGGGACGTAAATATGCCGGCGATGATCGCTCCGTAGAGAAGACCCGCATACGCGAGCTTGCGAGGCATTCCTGCGGTGCGCTCCGCGGTTGCGAATTCGATCGCTACCCACAGCAGGACGAAGGCGGCAAAGGGATAGCGATGATAAAGAAAACCCTTTCCCTGTGCGATGTCTGATGTTGCTCCGAAAAGGATACCTGCAACGAGTAGAGTGCGCTCCCAGGTCCATTTGTGCCGCTGCAAGAGAGCGATCACAATGCCGAGCAACAGGAGCGCTCCGATGGAGTTGACAAGGAGTAATCGAAGCAATGACGGCACGGAATGTCGACCCAGCACAGCATAGTATGGGAGCAGCGTTCGTTCCGTGACAACAAATGCTTTGAGCGCATGCTGCTCCAGAAGAAAGCCGAGGACCAACAGGATTGGCACGGCCATCCCTGCAACACTCAACATTGCTGGTCGTAGAAACGGTTTCTGCTGGGATCGCAGGCGCCAACAAAGGGCGACCAGCAGGAAGAGAGTCAATAGCAGGGCTTGCGGCTTGTATGTGATGGGCGCGGCGGAGCAAATGCCGAAGAAGAAGAGCAGCCATTTCTTATCCTGTCGCAGTGCTTCGAACAGGAAGGCGTAGGCGCAAAGAAACAGAACCGTCACGATGAAGTCGCGCTGGCCGAGCTGGGCAGGACCGTCCTGGCCGTGAAACAGGATGAAAATCGCTGCCGCGAAAAAACCATACAACCAGTCGTAGATGCGGGCCATGCAGATCATTGCGGCGCAGGCCGCCGAAATCAACAAAAGATCAAAGGCGCGCCAAGCGAGCGAACCAGCACCAAGAAGGTGAGCAACACTCCAGTTGGTGAGATAAATTCCCGGCATGTTCATCTCGATGAGATATCGGTAGGGCGCGAACCCATGATCCATGAGGAAACAAAGATAACTAATCTGCGCAGGATCGTTGACCTGAGGCCAGTGAATCGAGCGGACAATGAATACGCCGAGACAGGCGGCCAGCCAAATGGTAAGGACAGTACGAATGACTGTGCGAGTCGGGAAGCTATGCACTTTGAGAAAGCCACTCGACGCGGACTGCGTGAAGGAGCTCTTGGACTCTTGCGGGGAAATCCCAGAGTGTTGCAACGCCTGATTCGCTGGAGATGAGCTCATGAATACATGTGAGGATTGCGGTGGTTATATGAATGCTACAAAAAGACCCTGCGCCGTGTCTGTCGGGGTTCGAGTCGGCGGCGAGAAAAATCGCCGTTACGCTTTCGCCCGCTGCAGCACGTGTCGTTCCGAAGTCGAATCAGGCCTCAACCGCTGCCGTGGGTCATCTCTCAGAATGCGCGCCTTACTAAATCCGTGACGGTACATCCAGAACTGGCCCGCAGTCCCAAGGACTCCAAAACCATATCGCACGCTGCGGCGGAAGTTGATGGAAGATGCTTCCGGAAAGTATTTTGCCGGACAAGAGATTTCGCCAATCTGGAAACCAAACTGCATGCACTGCACCAGCATTTGATTGTCGAAAACGAAGTCATCGGAGCAGGCAAGCAGCGGCAACTGTTCCAGCACCGCTCGGCTCCAGGCGCGATATCCGGTGTGATATTCAGAGAGTTTGTACCCCGTCAGAAGGTTTTCCAGCAATGTCAGAACCCGGTTGCCAATGTACTTATACCGTGGCATCCCTCCCTTGAGCGCTCCACGGCCCAGGATGCGTGAGCCCAGAACAACATCGAATTCGCCGTACGCAATCATGGATGCCATGCTGCAAACCAATTTAGGTGTGTATTGATAATCCGGATGCAACATGACAACGACATCGGCGTCCCGCGAAAGCGCTTCCGCATAACAGGTTTTCTGGTTTGCGCCATAACCTAGATTTCGATTGTGTTGCAGGGTGTGAAGTCCCAGTTCGCGGGCGAGTTGCAGGGTACCGTCCGAGCTGGCGTCGTCTGTCAAGATGACGTCATCCACCAGCTCCCAGGGCAATTCGGCCACGGTTTGCCGCAGCGTGCGGGAAGCGTTGTACGCGGGCAAAACGACCGTGATTTTCCTGCCGTTCATCATGGGACGTAGTGGAGTGTACCACCTTCCTTTCTAAGGGGGGCGGGCTGGGCGGCGGGCTTTCCATGTGCGATCCGGTTCGGCTGGCCGGGCTAGGCTACACTGGAAGGGTTGACCTTTGCGTTCGGCGGAGCACCCGCTGCGAACGAAATTCTGACAAGTGTTAAGGAGCAAGTTTTCTTATGGCGATTCCCGCCACTCAGTTACGTCCCGGCATGATCATCAAGCACAATGGTGAACTGCATTCCGTATTTAAGGTAGAGCATCGCACCCCCGGCAACCTGCGCGCGTTTATCCAGGCCAAGCTGCGCAACCTGCGCACCGGCGCGATGTACGAGCACCGTTTTCGCTCGCCCGATCCGATTGAGCGCGTGATTGTGGACGAAGTTGCGATGGAGTTTCTGTATTCCGATGGCGACGACTACTACTTTATGAACACGGAAAACTTTGAGCAGACGAATTTGAACGCCGAAACGTTGGGCGATGCGGTGGAGTATTTGATTCCGAACCTGCCGATTAAAGTTTCGTTCTTCGACGGCGTGCCGGTGGGGATTGATCTGCCGCAGACCGTGGAGATGACCGTAGTCGAGACGGAGCCGGGTCTGAAGTCGGCCACCGCTTCTTCCGTGACTAAGCCGGCCAAGCTGGAAACCGGGCTGGTGGTGCAGGTGCCTCCGTTCATCAATGAAGGCGAAAAGATACGTGTGGATACGGCCGAGGGCGCCTACCTTTCTCGCGCTTAGGTCGCCGGTGTTGATCCCGATTCCAGAGCATTGCCTCCCCCAGGAACCACGTCTGAAACTTTAGCGTATACAAGGTCGACGGCATGTTCGTTGGGGGCGGAAATGTCTATCGCGACGATTCCATATGCGGCAGTGAAGTGGATATGGATCGTCTTTATCGTTTTTTGGCTGCTGGCCGCATTCGTACAAAAACGCAACGCACGCCGTCAGACGGTGGGGTCGCGGTTGATGCAGGTATCCATCATTCTGTTGGTGCTGGCACCGTTTTTCGTCGAGGGTCGACCCTCGAGCCTGCTGTATCGGCATCTCTATCCCAGCTTGCTGGGAGTTTAGTATTTTGGCGTTCTGCTGCTGTTGCTCGGCTTCGGGTTCGCGGTTTGGGCGCGTATCGTGCTGGGCCGCAACTGGAGTGGGATCGTCACGGTCAAAGAAGACCACACATTGATAACGCGCGGACCCTACGAGTGGGTGCGGCATCCGATTTACACCGGAATTTTGCTGGCACTGCTGGGCACAGCGGTCACGCTGGGAACCGTTCTCAACCTGGTGGAGGTGCCCGTGGTCGCACTCGCATTTTGGCTGAAGATGCGCCCGGAGGAGAGGTTCATGCTGGAAACCTTCGGCGAGCAGTACGCGGTCTACCGGCGGCAGGTCAAGGCGCTAATTCCGGGTGTCATCTGAGAGGCTGCCGCGTGCGGGTTTGCAAATGACGAAACAATTGGTCGCAAAGTACTGCAGAACGGATGAAGGGAAGGGGGAGGGATTGCTGTGCATGCGTATTCTATGGTCGTTGTTCTCTGGATTGGAATCACAGTAGTCTGGGTCGCCGGAGCGATGTCAGCCAAACAGACCGTTCGGCGGCAGAGTCGCGAGTCCAGGCGAATGCAGCTTCTGCTGACCGTGGCCGCCTACTTCTTGCTGTTTTCACCTCTTCTTAATATCGGCATTCTTGGATGGCATGTATTGCCGAACACTCGGACCGTACACGGTGTGGGGCTTGGGATAGCGGTTGCCGGATG
>DATJUD010000149.1:0-108083 GCA_035502695.1 Acidobacteriaceae bacterium | reverse complement strand
CGCCGCCGCCGAGAATAAGGACATCGAAAACGTGGGTCACTTTGAAGGTGCCGAGGCAGAGAACTTCTCCATTATGCCTTGGTGGTCTTTTTCGTGAGCAGACGGATTGGACTACTCTGGATTTATGCCGCAAGGAAAACTGTCTGCGATCGTTGGATTCCATCAGGACGAGCAGCAGGATTGGGTTGCGGATTTATCCTGCGGGCATGCGCAACATGTGCGCCATCGACCGCCGTGGATGCTGCGACCGTGGGTTATCGAAGAAGAGGGACGCAGGCAGCACATTGGAATCCAGCTGATGTGCAAAGACTGCGGTCAAGCAGACGAGACCTAAGCAGCGGTTGGCGAGGATGGTGGAAACTTTCTTCCAGTCGGCTTGCGTGTCAGCAGGTAAATCATGCCCAGAATAACCAAGATTGTGAAGCACGCGGCGAAGCCGAGCACCCGCAGAATAGAAACCGTATAACGTCCGGAAGATGGGTTGTAGTTGCAGCAGTAGAGCAGAAACAGGTCGGCCGCGCTGCCAATTTTGTGGTTCGAGGCGTCGACCATTGCCAGGCGCAAATCGCGCGGCTGATATTGGATGCCAGAGAAATATTTTGACAGCCGACCGTCCGGAGTCGCGACCATAATGACGCTGGAGTGGGCGAACTGGTCCATCTTTCCGTCTGGGCCGGGAACGCGCACGTAGTGAAAACCGGTCGCTTCGCTCAATGCATCGATCGACGGTTGTTGGCCCGTGAGGAAATGCACGCCGGAAGCAGCTCCAGGATCGCCGAGCCAGCTAAGGAATAATTGCTTTTCGCTGGCAGCCTGCGTCGCCGTGTCTTTGGGATCGAAGCTGGCGATGACGACCTCGTAATCCTTGCCGGCCTTAAAGCCGGTCTGCTTCAAGGCGTCGGCAGCTCCATGCATCACTTGCGGGCATAGCATGCCGCAACTGAAATATACCTCCGCCAGAACGACAGGCCGCTTGCCGAAGTAATCTCCCAACGTGACCGGCTTTCCGGTGGAGTCGACATACGCTGCGCTCAACGGCAATCTGCGATTCAAGTTTTGCGCGATGCCGGCGTGTTTCAAATAAGTCGGCAGACCGCTCGACACGCTGCCCATTGAGGGGTTGCGCGCACCGCCATATTGCGCTTGGCAGAACGGACTGAAACACGCGATCAGCAGCGCCGTAATCGATGCGCCAAGACGCAGACTGAAAGCGAATGAGGAGGAAGGAGTGTGTTTGCGAATCGTGCGTAGATTGAATGCTGGCACATCTTCCATCCTAGATGAGTTTGCGAATCTCGGGTAGCGCGAGTCCTCGATTCAAGCATTCGCCGATCAAAATGCTCCGAGTTTGTCACCGGTCGTAACATAGCGGCTGCAGACATGGAGTGGTAGCCTGATCAAGGACAATCCGATTCAAAATTTGGAGATCGCAGGCAATGCAGGCAAGTTATAGTGGCATCGAGCTGCCCAAAGATGGCAAGCCGATCGAATATTCCAACGGAACGTATCAAGTACCCGACAATCCCATCATTCCTTACATTGAAGGCGACGGAACAGGTCGCGATATTTGGCGTGCATCGCAACGTGTGTTCGATGCCGCTGTTGCCAAGGCTTACGGCGGAAAACGCGCCGTGAAGTGGTTTGAAATATTTGCTGGAGAGAAGGCGTTTTCTCGTTTTCAGAACTGGCTTCCTGACGACACCGTGCAAGCGGCACGCGATTTGCGGGTTTCGATTAAGGGTCCGCTGACCACGCCTGTCGGAGGCGGCATTCGTTCGCTGAATGTCACGCTGCGGCAGATGCTGGATTTGTATTCCTGCATTCGCCCGGTGCGCTATTACCAAGGTGTTCCCAGTCCAGTGAAGCATCCGGAAAAACTCGACATCGTGATCTTCCGCGAGAACACGGAAGATGTTTATGCCGGCATCGAGTTTAAAGAGGGAACTCCCGACGCGAAGAAAATTCTAGACTTCCTGAACAACACTATGCTGACCGGTACCAAGAAAAAGATTCGCGAAGATTCAGGAATCGGAATCAAGCCAATCTCGATTACAGGAACCAAGCGACTGGTGCGAGTGGCGATTGATTTCGCACTGAAGCATCATCGCAAGTCCGTCACACTGATGCACAAGGGAAATATCCAGAAGTTTACCGAAGGCGCATTTCGCGAGTGGGGATATGAAGTCGCGGTCGATGAGTTCAGGGATTCGATTGTGACCGAGCGCGAGAGCTGGATTCTCGGCAACTTGGAATCGAAGCCGGGTCTGACGGTAGAGCAGAACGCTGCCATGATCGAACCAGGCCTCGAGCATGCACCGCAAAAGTTCCGCGATGAAGTGTATGCGGAAGTGAAGCGCGTCGTCGATAGCATCGGCATCAGTCACGGACAAGGAAAATGGAAGAAGAAGTTGCTGGTCAACGACCGCATTGCGGATTCGATCTTTCAGCAGGTGATCGTTCGCCCCGATGAATACAGCGTGCTGGCAACTCCAAACCTGAACGGCGACTACATTTCCGATGCATGCGCGGCGCAGGTTGGTGGCCTGGGAATCGCACCGGGCGCAAACGTCGGCGACGGCTATGCAGTGTTTGAAGCCACCCACGGTACTGCCCCGAAATACGCGGATAAAGATGTTATTAATCCCGGTTCCGTGATGCTGTCAGGTGTCATGCTGTTCGATTTCATCGGCTGGACCGAGGCTGCTCGACTAATCGAAAACTCCATGGAGCGCACGATTCAGCAGAAATTTGTCACCTACGATTTTGAGCGACAGATGCAAGGGGCCACCAAGGTGGGAACCAGCGAATTTGCGGCTCGAATGATTGAAAATATGGACGCGGTCGCGATGACTCGCTGATTGCCACCGAAGAAAATTTTGTAAAGGAGAAATATGCGGAAGAAAGTTTCAATTGTTGGCGCGGGCAACGTGGGAGCCACGACTGCGCATTGGATAGCAGCCAAGGAGCTGGCTGATATTGTTTTGGTCGATGTGGTCGAAGGTGTCCCGCAAGGAAAAGCCCTGGATTTGATGGAGGCGATGCCGATTGAAAAGCGGGACGTTCACGCAATCGGTTCCAACGATTACGCGGCCACGGCAAATTCCGATGTAGTTGTCATCACGGCGGGGATCCCGCGGAAGCCCGGCATGAGTCGCGATGACCTGCTGCACACAAATTTTAAGATCATGTCGGATGTTGTCAGCAAAGTGGTGGCGGCATCGCCGGACTGCTTCCTGGTGATCGTTTCCAATCCGCTGGATGCGATGGCCCAGGCTGCGTACAAGCTTTCCAAGTTCAATCGCGAGCGCGTCATTGGCATGGCCGGGGTTCTGGATTCAGCGCGATTCCGCACCTTTATCGCAGACGAGCTGAAGGTCAGTGTGGAAAATGTAACTGCGTTCGTGCTCGGAGGCCATGGCGATACCATGGTGCCGCTGGCGCGCTACTCCACAGTCGCCGGAATTCCGATTACAGAACTGATGGATGCGGCCACGATTGAACGGCTGATTCAGCGTACCCGCGATGGCGGAGCTGAGATCGTGAAATACCTTAAGACCGGAAGCGCCTTTTATGCGCCGTCGGCGGCCGCCGTTGAAATGGTGGAAGCAATCCTGAAGGATAAGAAGAAGATTCTGCCTTGCGCCGCCTACCTGGAAGGTGAATATGGCATTCAAGGCCTATTCATCGGTGTGCCGTGCAAGCTGGGAGCGCGCGGCCTGGAAGAGATCATCCAAATCAAGCTCACTGACGAGGAGCAGGCGGGGCTGCAGAAGAGTGCACAATCAGTAAAAGAACTCTGCGCCGTGATTGGCGTCTAGAACTTCTTCCTGCTCAAAGAAAAGACCCGCATCGTGCGGGTCTTTTTCTGTTGGAATTCCCGCAGATTGTTCAGCACGCTACCACGGTAAGGTTTTTCCCATGTGAATGAAGGCTCCATTCGGCCCATCTTTTGCGAGCGTAGCTAGCGCAACTGAAGTCTTCGCGCCGTCGACAATTTCCATTGGGGCCGCGTCGGTACCCATATCCGTTTTCACCCATCCGGGATGGGCGGAATTCACCTTGATGTTGGTGTCTCGCAGTTCGTGCGCCAAGTGAATCGTAAACGCATTTAGCGCCGACTTTGATGCGTCGTACGCAAAAGCTTTGCTGTTATAGATGGGAGACTTGGGATCGCTGTGCAGGGTGTTTGATGCCAGGATGCTGGATAAATTGACGATCCGTCCTGCGGGGCTTTTGCGGATCAAGGGAAGCAGAGCCTGGGTCAGCGCCACTGGAGCGAATAGATTGGTGTCGAAAGTTTTTTGCAGTGTCTCGACCGAGGTGCTGCTGGTTGTATTTTGACCCCAGCCGCCTTCTTCCGCGATGCCTGCATTGTTGACGAGAATATCGAGTTTGCCGAACTTCTCCTGAAGATACTTCACGGCTGCGTCGCGGTCCTTCGCCTGCGTCACATCCAGCTTTAAAGGTTGCGCGTCGATGCCTTCCGCTCGAAGCTTCGCAGCAGCTGCATCACCCCTGGCCGCATCGCGCGAACCTAGAACAACAGTGATGCCCAGCTTCCCCAGCTGGCGTGCGGTTTCAAACCCAATACCCTTGTTGGCGCCCGTAATCAGCGCGACTTTCTTGTTTTCGCTCATCTCTTTCCCCTGAACCCTTTCCTCACGACTTAGATCGACGTGAACGTAAAAAGGATTCAGGAACGGCAATATTTGAGCTACGCGACGCGTTCGATGGTAACGCTTTCAAGCACCACGGGAGTACGCGGCTTGTCGGACCGGTCGCGATCCACTTCAGAAATTTTGTCCACGATGTCCTGCCCTTCGACGACTTCGCCAAAAATCGTGTGATTGCCCGTCAGCCAGGGAGTCGCTGCCACGGTGATAAAGAACTGCGAACCGTTCGTGTTCGGTCCCGAGTTTGCCATCGCCAACTTGCCTGGCGTTTTAAAGCTGTGCGGCGAACCCTTGGTCTCATCTTCAAACTTATAACCCGGACCACCAAAGCCGGTGCCGGCCGGGTCGCCGCCTTGGATCATGAACTTCGGGATGACCCGGTGAAAAATGGTCCCATTGAATAACTTATCCTTGGATTTCTTGTTATTAGTCGGATGAGTCCACTCGCGATTTCCTTCAGCGAGGTCAATAAAGTTGGCTACAGTTTTCGGCGCTTCTTTTTCGTAGAGGCGGCATACGATCTTGCCCTGGGATGTCTGGAAGGTGGCGTAAGTTCCGGGTGTTTGGCTCATAATTGGCAAGCTCCTCTTAAAAGGTTGAAATCTTATCGAACGACACTATTCAGATTGCTATCGGTTGAGAATTCAAAAAGTGGGTGATCAAGGCTGGCTCGGTGCCGGCGTTGGAGCTGTTGCTGCTGGAGGTGTCGATGGTGCCGGGGCAGGCGGCATTGGCTGGCCCGGCTGCACAATCGTGACCTTATTGAGATATACCGGATCGATCGGCTTATCCTGTGCGTTTCGCGGCACCTGCGTAATCGATTCGGCGACCAGAACGCTGGCCGGATCGCATTGGCCGAAGATGGTGTAGTGCTGGTCGAGCGAAGGTTGTGGACCCACAGTGATAAAAAACTGGGAACCGTTCGTATTGGGTCCAGCGTTTGCCATCGCTAATCGGCCAGCTACATTAAACGTCAGATTTGGATCGATCTCGTCATTGAAAAAATAGCCTGGATCTCCCTCACCGGTGCCGGTAGGATCGCCGCCCTGGATCATGAATCCTGGAATCACTCGATGAAACGTGGTGCCGTTGTAAAACGGTTTTCCATGCACCTTCTTATGGGTAGCAGGATCTGTGTATTCCTTGGTGCCCGTTGCCAGTCCAATAAAATTAGCAACCGCAATTGGGGCTTCCTTGGCATAGAGCCCGCACGTCATTCTGCCCATGGAAGTATCCAGCACAGCCGTTGGACCGTCCGGCGCGACGGGCGCCTCAATGTGAGCCGTTGTTGCCGGATCGTCGGGCAAAGAATCGGTTGCTGCAGGAGCGGACTGCTGCGATTGTGCGGCAGAATCGTTCGACGGTTGCGGTGTGGTTTGTTGTTGCTGCTGCGACGTCTGTGAATGGTCGGTGATGGGAGCGGCGTACATCTGTCCGTAGACGACAAGGCTGAACAGGGCGATTGAATACAGAAGAGGGAGTCGAAAACTTGAACGAACCATCACTCCGTATTGTAACGGTTTGGGAAAATCCCGTGATCATGCCGTGATTTGAGTTTTGAAATTTGAACGCGACCGAGAAATGCGTTTGGTCCGGCGCGAAGTCGTGGCGAAGATGGTTCGAACTCAAGGGGCTCCCAACCTCCCTCCAGGTTCCGTGTAAAAAGTACGCACAACGCCATGTTTTTCTAGGTTCTAAAATTCCCAAAATGGGAAAACGTCCCACCTTGGTAACGCTAAAAGTAACCTGAACTGTGGAAATACGCACACGATCCGAGTAGTTTACGGATTGAAACCAATTTCCACATTGCGAACGACATTCATACGACAGGTTGTGGCACCTCGCGTGCATCATCGTAAGCACAACCATCTTAATACGTAAGTTTTACAGCTAAATCGGAGAGTCAATGCGCCCCTGGATCCCCACCGCGTGCGTAGTCATGCTGCTGTGTCTTGTGTCCTTCGGATGTGCCGGAGGGTCTCCATCCACTGCGGGTTCCACCCTTACATCCCCTACAAATCCGGTTACTTCTCCAGTTACTGATCCAGTTACTACATCGGTTACCAATCCCGCTTCGGTGTCAATCGTAATTAGCGATCCCGCCGCCTGCAAAGGATCCGGCGGGCCGTTTACTCATGTCTACGTCACGATTGCGGATGTGCAGGCCAGTACTAACGCAGATGCGGCGCCGAACGATCCGAGTTTCGTTGATCTGACGCCTGGTCTCTCCGCAGCTCCGAAGCAGGTGGATTTGATGGGACAAGCCAACAGTAGCTGTTTCTTGGCTTCGCTGGGTGTCGGTCAGCAAGTGACGGCTGGAAATTATGAGCAGGTGCGCATCTTTCTCGCGCCTGATTCGCATGCGTCCAGTATTTCGAATAATGCATGCGGGGCCTCGTATGCAAACTGCCTGGTGCGCACCGACAACAGTCTGCATGACTTGGTGCTTCCGACCGCTGCGAGCCAGGGAATTGAACTGATGGGGAACAGCATTATCAACGGGAGTATTGCGTTCAACGCCGGCGATAATCCGTATATCGATCTGAATATCGATGTGTGCTCGTCCATCCTGGCGGCAGCCAACGGCGAATACGAACTAAATCCAATCATTCATGCCGGCCTGATTCCGTCGAGCGGCAGCACCATCAGCGGCACAGTTGTCAGCTCGAAAACGGGGCAACCGCTGTCCGGCGGCAGCGTCGTGGTTGCGCTGGAACAAAAGGACCCGGCGACAGGGATCGACAGGATCCTGATGCGCACGTCCGCAGGTAGCGATGGCACCTTCATTTTGTGCCCGGTGCCCCAGGGAACCTATGATCTGGTCGCGGTCGGCGTGGATGGAGCGAGTGTTTCCTATTCGGCAGGTGTGGAGATGGGCATCCAGTCTGGACAACTGGCGGACAAAATTCCGCTGGTGCCTGGATCGCAGCAAGGGACGTTGGAAGGGCTGATCACGACGCAGGGTACGGGCACAAATCCCCTGGGCGTTTCGCTGGCGGTACAGGCAGGCGCGCTGCAGCAGATCGCGACCGACGGGGCCACGATCACCGTGCCGTTGCTGCCCGGCCAGAGTCCGTACGACGAAGCCATGTTGACGACAGATGGATCCAGTTGTGCTGGCGGTGTGGACTGCGCGCCGTTTTCCATGCAACTGCCCACGTCAACCCCGAATGTTGTGGCTTGTTCTGAACAAACAGCGCAGTTCAAGCAACAGCAGGGGAGCACACCCGGATATACCGCGGAGTCTGTGGCTGCAATTCCGGGCACTGGCACTGAAGCTGCGTGTACATCAGGCAGCCTGGAAGCGCCCAATGGACCAGTATCGGTTCGCTCAGGCGAAACTACGATGGCTTCTGCAATCGGCTTTAAACAGTGTCAGTAGGACACTGTGGAATCGAAGTCACGATGATCCGTTGATGATTGGCGATCAAGTGAACGCGCGATGAATTCTCTGGTTGCTTCAAGAATAGCCACTGAATGAGGACAACCCGGCTTCGCGTAATTTCATCTTCTACCTAAAAGGAAGGTGGAATGATGACAGATCTTCGCGAATTGAACAAAGACACTCCGGTAGAAGGAAAAAGGGATCCTGGGTCAGCAGCCGATGACGCTGCGCAATCACATCGTCGAGTGGAGCGTGAGGCTAACAAGGCAGCGGAACGCGGGATCGATCGGGAGCAGAAGGACGACGCTGGTGAATTCAGCAACGTAGGTCCTGTATAAACGTTTCGTTTCGAGATGGAAATGATGGAACAGCAGAATTCAGTCGTAAAAGACTGATTGGGCGACAGCCCTCCCCCCAGTCTCGCATTGGTCTCTCAAGGAAATCTGAGACCGATGCGAGACTTTCCATTTCAGCTGCCTTTGAAATCTTCCTGTCGACGGTCCAACGATCAATTTCCTCCCGGGAAACTTTGGTTCGATCGAGGATGCGCCAAAACAACCCCCCTTCCTTGACTGTGCCCCTATCGCGCTCCAATAATAGAAGTTGACTCTTCCGTGTCCCTTCCTGCCAGTTGGATGGCGGTTTCTACGCATACCGCGTGGAGTCCCGTGTGCCTTCGACGGGAATCGGTCGCGCATGACCCGCATCGAATCCGTAGTCTCGAGCATCAGGATAGAGCGGGATCAAGAATCCTCAACCAAACGCAGGGTCTGGAGATTCATGAACTACTTCGATAAGGTTGGCAAAACTTCATGAGCGCAACGATGAGCGCAGAGCTTCGCCCGCGCAGAAATCGTGCGGTCACATTCTGGCAGTCCACAAACGGGAAGAAAGTCGTCATGGCAGTTACCGGCGCCCTGATGTTTCTATTTGTGATTGGTCATCTGCTCGGCAATCTGCAGGTGTTTGAAGGGCCGGAAAAAATCAACGCCTACAGTCATTTTCTGCACAGCATTGGCGAAGTGCTCTGGATTGTCCGAAGCGTGTTGATTATCGCGATCATCCTCCACATTACGGCGACGGTGCAATTGGCATTGCGAAACAAGAGGGCGCGTCCGATCGGCTACTCCCGCAAAGAGGCCATCAACTCCTCGTACGCTTCGCGCACCATGTATTGGAGCGGACCCATTGTCCTGGCGTTCATCATCTTTCATCTGCTGCAGTTTACCGCCGGATACATCCATCCCGAGGCGCAGTTTATTCCAGGCGATGTCTACCACAATCTGGTTTCCGGCTTTCAGGTCTGGTGGGTTTCGGCGTGGTACATCTTCGCGATTATTCTCCTGGGTTTCCATTTGCGCCATGGCATTTGGAGCATGTTTCAGTCGGTGGGAATCGCCCATCCTCGTCACACGCAGAACTTGAAACGCGCTGCGCTCTTGATTGCAACTCTGATTGTCCTGGGATACATATCGATCCCGATTAGCATTCTGCTTGGACTCGTGAGATAACATGACACTCGACGCAAGAATCCCTTCCGGAGCGATTGAACAGCAATGGGCCAAAGCCCGCTTCGACATGAAGCTGGTCAATCCTGCCAATAAGCGCAAGCATTCTCTGATCGTCGTTGGTTCTGGCCTGGCGGGAGCCTCCGCATCGGCATCGCTCGGCGAGCTGGGTTATAACGTCAAATGTTTTTGCTTTCAGGATTCGCCCCGTCGCGCGCACTCCATCGCAGCGCAGGGCGGCATCAATGCTGCTAAAAACTATCCCAACGACGGAGAGAGCATCCACCGGCTTTTCTATGACACGGTGAAGGGCGGCGACTTTCGCGCGCGCGAAGCCAATATCTATCGGCTGGCGGAAATCAGCAATCACATCATCGACCAGTGTGTCGCCCAGGGTGTTCCGTTCGCACGCGAATACGGCGGAACCCTGACGAATCGATCCTTCGGCGGCGCGCAGGTTTCGCGTACCTTCTACGCTCGCGGACAGACGGGACAGCAGTTACTCCTTGGCGCATACCAGGCGTTGGAACGCCAGGTCCATGCCGGCACCGTGACCATGATTCCTCGCACAGAAATGTTGGACCTGATTGTCATTGATGGTCAGGCAAGAGGAATCGTCACTCGCAACTTGGTGACGGGAAGATTCGACGTTCATCTGGCAGACGCTGTGATCCTGGCGACCGGCGGCTACGGAAACGTCTACTATCTGTCGACCAACGCCAAGGGTTCGAATGCCACCGCCATTTGGCGTGCTCACAAGCGTGGTGCGCTGTTCGCCAACCCCTGCTTTACGCAGATCCATCCCACGTGCATTCCGGTCTCCGGTGAGTACCAATCGAAGTTGACGCTGATGAGCGAGTCGCTACGCAACGATGGACGCATCTGGGTGCCAAAGATGAAAGGCGACAAGCGGCCACCGAACGAAATTCCTGAAGATGAACGCGATTATTACCTCGAGCGCCGCTATCCCAGCTTCGGCAATTTGGTGCCGCGCGATGTCGCGTCTCGCAATGCAAAAGCGGTTTGCGATGAAGGGCGCGGCGTAGGGAAGACCGGGCTCGGCGTCTATCTAGATTTCTCTGAGGCCATCGCGCGCCTGGGCGAGAAGACAATTCGTGAGCGCTACGGAAATCTGTTTGACATGTACCAGCGCATCACGGATGAAAACCCTTACAAGGTGCCGATGCGCATCTACCCGGCGATCCATTACACCATGGGCGGCCTCTGGGTGGACTATCAACTGCAGACCACCATCCCAGGGTTGTTTGTTTTGGGCGAGGCGAATTTCTCAGATCACGGTGCGAATCGCCTGGGTGCCAGCGCGTTGATGCAGGGACTTTCAGACGGCTACTTCATCATTCCGTACACGGTAGGAAATTACCTGGCGACAAACAAATTCGCTAAGGTCGATAATTCCCGTCCTGAAGTGCAGAATGCTTTGAACGAAGCCCGGCAGAAGATCGACAAGCTGCTCGCAATCAAAGGGAAGCGCACCGTCGATTCTTTCCATCGCGAGCTGGGCAAAATTGTGTGGGACTACTGTGGCATGGCGCGCACCGCGGAGGGACTTGAAACTGCGATTGAAAAAATTCGCGCGCTGCGTAAGGAATACTGGCAGAACGTGACCGTTCCCGGCAGCGGAGATGATCTGAATCAGAGTCTCGAGAAGGCTGGTCGCGTCGCCGATTTCTTTGAGCTCGCAGAGTTGATGTGCATTGATGCCCGCGATCGGAACGAGTCTTGCGGCGGCCATTTCCGTGAGGAGTATCAAACGCCGGACGGCGAAGCTCAGCGCGACGATGAGCACTATTCGTATGTTGCTGCCTGGGGCTATCGCGGTCCTGATGCGCCCCCTGAACTGAACAAGGAACCGCTCGAGTTCCACTACGTTCATCCGAGCCAGAGGAGCTACAAGTAATGAAACTCACATTGAAAATCTGGCGGCAGAAGAACTGCAAAGAGAAGGGCAAGTTCGTCACCTACGCGGTCGACAATGTCGATCCGGAAATGTCGATGCTGGAATGCCTCGACGTGCTAAATGAGTCGCTGATCGAGCGTGGGGAAGAGCCGGTAGCCTTTGAACATGATTGCCGCGAAGGCATCTGCGGCTCCTGCGGCTTCATGATCAATGGCGTGGCCCATGGTCCGGAGCGCGCAACCACGGTCTGCCAGTTGACCATGCGGCACTTCAAAGATGGCGACCAGTTGGTGATTGAGCCGTGGCGTGCGCTGGCGTTCCCTCTTATCAAGGACCTGGTGGTCGAGCGTCGTGCCTTCGATCACATTATTGAGGCTGGCGGCTACATCTCGGTTTCGACCGGTCACGCACCGGATGGCAATACGCTTCTCGTCGGCAAAGAGACAGCGGATCAAGCCATGGACGCCGCTTCCTGTATCGGCTGTGGCGCCTGCGTGGCAGCCTGCCCGAATGCCTCCGCTGCACTCTTTACCGGAGCGAAAATTGCACACCTTGGAATTCTTCCCCAGGGTGGTCCGGAACGCGATCGTCGCGCCTTGCGCATGGTCGCACAAATGAACGCTGAAGCCTTCGGCAATTGCACCAGCATTGGCGAGTGTACTGGCGTATGCCCCAAAGAAATTCCTTTGGGCGTGATCGCCACCATGAATCGCGACTACCTTTGTGCGAGCATGAGAAAACGTGAAGATGTCGAGGTTGATATCGCTCCGGCGATTGAACTGCCGGCGAAGATATAGCTTCGCCGCGACCTATAAATTCTTCGCTTCACGCTGGCTTGGAATCAGTTGTGTCAGCAAACGGCGCAGCGCATGCCCGCGATGGCTGATTTTATATTTCTCTTCAAGACTGATTTCCGCCATCGTCTGATGCAATTCCGGCACATAAAACAAAGGATCGTAGCCAAAGCCTCCGCTACCTTGAGGAATTTCGAGAATGGTTCCTTCCACGGTGCCATGCGCAACCGCGATGCATTCTCCGTCGCGGGCAGCCGCCAGCACACAGCGGTAGCGGCCAGTGCGCCGTAGCGGCGGAACGTCGCGCATATTTTCCAGCAGGAACCTATTGTTGCGCGTGTCGCTGTCAGTTGAATGGATTGGCTCAGGATCGAAGCCTGCGTCAGTGGCATAGCGCGCGGAGCGTACACCCGGTGCGCCGTGCAATGCATCGACCTCCAAGCCGGAATCGTCGGCCAGCACGATTGCGTCCGGTGCATGGCGGCTGTATTCAATCGCCTTGATGCGGGCGTTTTCTTCGAATGTGGCGCCGTCTTCGGCTGGCGGATCAATGCGCTCCATTCCTGGAAGACGAACAAAAGCAACTTCGTGTGCGTGCGGCTTGGCAGCTAATTCGAAATCACGAAGTTTTCCAGGATTTGTAGTCGCGACGTGGAGTAGAAGTGGCATCGTTGAAATCGATCCATAGCCGAAGATGAGGGTGAGGTTGGTCGCGCTTGGTCAAGACTTTCTAATCACGCAGACAGAGATGAGATGCCAATATCTACTTGGCAGGTGCCACCGCGGCGACTTGCATCGTCATTCCAGATACCGTGCCTTTGACCACTGCGGGCGCACCGGCAAGCGCATACAGTTCCTTCTTGACCTCAGGGTTGGCCTGCAGCGTATACACCTTATCACCTACGACGAGCGCGTACGGAGCACCCATGCCGACGCATTCACGCGTACACTGTTGCGCACTGGCCCCGGCCATCATATGGTGCGCACCGCACATCTGATCGCTGACGATGCCTCTTAGTGTTGTGGTCTGAGCGCTGGCAACACCGGCGGACAGCATGGCCGCGATCGCGAGTGCACCGGGCACGTAAAAAGTTTTCATACGAATTTCCTTTCAGATGGGGGGATTGATTCTGCCGTGATCCGTCCAGACAGAACCTTCAGTATAGCGGCTTCGAGTTCGCGTTCGATAGAAACGGTTGCAAGGGACATCCTTCGCATCGTGGCGTAGTGCCGCAATGACGCTTGCCGACTTCGACGATCAACGCGTGCAGTTCGTTGGCGTGGCGTGCGGTCTCTTCGCGGGTGGGGCTGGCAATCGCCCCGTCCCCAAGAGCCTGCAAGTCCGCATAGCGTGCGTTGGCGGGAAGAAGTTCGTGCCGCGCGACCACACGCCGTAGATACTCGTCAACCACAAACACTGGGTGTCCGAGCGCGTACAGCAGAATGGCATCGGCGGTTTCCGGTCCAACTCCGGGCAGCGCAAGCAATTGTGTGCGCAGCTCCGCGGTGGGCGCCATTGCCATCTGTTCCAGCGAACCACTGTAGTGCTTGTCCAGAAATTGGACGAACGCTTTGATGGAGGATTTTTTTCGCTGAACAAAGCCAGAAGGTCGAATCAGCTCGCCCAGTTTTTCCTCTGAAATTTGCCGAATGCCTTCGATGCTGAGCACTCCGGCCTCGCGCAGGTTCGCGATGGAACGTTCGACGCTGCGCCACGCTGTCGCCTGCGTCAGGAATGCACCGATCACGATCTCAAATGGTGTCTCGGCCGGCCACCACTTTCGGTTTCCGTAGGCGTCAAGTAGAGCCGTGTACATTTTGCGCAATTGCAGTTCGGATTGTGACCCTTCAGACATGCTTGACGATTTGTGGTGATGGCGACTCATGAAGTCTTCATGCGCTGGCAGCGTCCCAGCTCTCCTCAGTATCCTATGTCTTATGAAGGTACATACGGAATACCTGATCATGCAGACGCCTCAGCGGCGTGAAATTGTCCACATCACACCGCAGGTGGAAGAGATTGTTCGTCGCAGCGGAATCCAGGACGGGCTATGCTTCGTATCGCCGATGCACATTACTGCCGCGGTCTACGTGAACGACCTGGAAGAAGGACTCATCGAGGACATCATGGAATGGCTGGACAAGCTCGCGCCCGTGGGTCCGGATTATCGGCACCATCAGACCGGAGAGGATAATGGAGATGCGCATCTGAAGTCGTTGTTGCTACATCACGAAACAACTTTGCCCATCACCGGTGGCAAGCTCGATCTAGGTCGATGGCAGCGTGTCTTTTATGCGGAATTTGACGGCCAAAGACGCAAGCGTGTCATTGTGAAAGCCATGGGCGTAACGGAATAGGGCTACGACGCAAATTTTTGTATTATTTGCGCACCCGCGCTAGATCGTCTGGTGGGACGCTGCCGGTTGATTTCGTTGCGCGAATGCGCCGAACCAGCGCACTTTCTTGTGGTGCAATTCTCAGTCATACTAGGTTGCATGTCCGCCAATGATAGCGAACTCGCCCGCCTGGTCGAGGAACTGAACCGCTCTGTTGCCCGCGCGCCGCGTGTCGGTGACAAAACCGCCACAAGTCCTCGCGATCTCGATCAGCTTCTTTCTCTTGCGGCTCAACGGCAGGCATCCGACCTGCTGCTCGTCGCCAATTCGCCCATCGCATTTCGCGTTAACGGGGCTTTGGCGACAGCCAGCAGCACCCTTATATCGTCCGATGAAGTGCGTAGCTATTTGCAACCGCTGCTGACCGGCACGCTGTCGCAGGAGCTTGAGAGGAATCGCTCGGTCGATTTTTGTTTTATGCGCCCCAATATTGGCCGTTTTCGCGCCAATGTTCACTATCAGCGTGGTAGTCTCGCGGCTGCAATTCGTCTACTTCCCGCGCAAATCCCATCGCTCGATTCGCTCCATCTCCCCGCCATCCTGGCCCAACTCGCCGATCGCCGCCAGGGTTTTGTCCTCTTCACCGGCCCGACGGGTTGCGGAAAGACGTCCTCCCTCGCCGCACTCATTGACTTGATCAACGCTCGACGTCGCGATCACATTATCACCATTGAAGACCCGATCGAGTATGAGCATCCCAACCGCAGCTCGATTGTGGAACAGGTGGAGGTGGGTACCGATGCACGGGGATTCGCGGAAGCGGTGCGTTCAGTCCTACGGCAAAATCCCGACGTGATTCTGATTGGTGAGATTCGCGACGCAGAAACGATGTCGGCAGCGCTGACGGCCGCGGAAACTGGTCACCTTGTTCTTTCTTCGCTGCACACAAATGACACCGCTCAAACCATCAGCCGTATCCTCGACGTGTTTCCTACGGGACACCAGCAGCAAATCCGGCAGCAACTATCGTTGGCGTTGCTGGCCATCGTGGCGCAGCAACTTGTCCCTGCGTCGAACGGCACCGGGCGTTATCCGGCAACCGAGGTGATGATGGCTAACTTCGCCATGCGTAACCTGATCCGACAGGGCCACGACCACCAGATTCGTTCGCAGATCATGATCGCCCGCAGTGAAGGCATGATGACCATGGATCAATCCTTGGGTGAGCTTGTTCGAGCGAATCGAATCTCTCGCGAGACCGCTTTTGCCCACTGTCATCAACCAGATGATCTGCGACGGCAACTGGATACAGTGAGCGCTTGAAAGAGTCTTCAGAAACAGTGCAAGTGACGTCGATTGCGGTCCATTCATCGATGTTGTGAAGGCATCAGCTGACGACGGAAAGCTCTTCTTCCAACATCTGTTTTTCGTGCAGCTGCGTGTAGTAGCCGTTTCGGGCAACCAGCTCATCATGCGTCCCCAACTCAACGACGGAACCGTCCACCAACACAGCAATCTGATCGGCGTGGCGCACGGTTGATACACGGTGGGAGATGAAGATTGTGGTGCGGCCGCGCATGGCTTCCGCCAGCCCCTGTAGAATCCGTTCCTCGGTGAATGTGTCGACGCTCGATAGTGCGTCATCAAGGATCAAGATGCGAGGGTCGCGTACCAGCGCGCGGGCAATGGCTGTGCGCTGCTTCTGACCGCCAGAAAGAGTGACACCGCGTTCGCCGACGAGGGTATCAAATCCTTTGGGGAACTCAAGAATTTCATCGCGGATATGAGCTGTGGCAGCCGCGTCGAGAATTTCCTGCTCGGTTGCAGCCGGCGCCCCAAAGGCAACATTTTCGCGGATCGATTCGCTGAAAAGAAATGTCTCTTGCGGGACAAATCCGATCGCCTCCCGCAGCTTTGCCAGCGGATAATCCATGACTGACCGACCATCGACCAGCAGCATTCCGCGTTGCGCTTCTAGGAGCCGAGGAATCAGACGGACGAGGGTAGTTTTGCCGGATCCGGTTGGACCGACAATCGCGAAGCTGCTGCCCGCCGGAATCCGCAGATTGATATCTCGAAGCACTGGCGCTGTAGCGTTGTCATACGTGAAGCTGAGATTGTGGAACTCAATGTCACCTTGAATCTCTACTGTGACGGTGCCAGTCGCAGGCAATGTGGCGTCGGAAATCGACGGCTCCGCGATAAGAACCTCATGGATGCGCGTTACGGATGCGGTGCCGCGCTGCACCAGGTTGACGACCCACCCCAATGCGATGACCGGCCAGGTGAGCATGGTCATATACATCGTGAATGCGACAAACGCGCCCACCAGGATTTTGCCGCTCACGACTTCATGCCCTCCCACCAGTAACACCACGACGAGAGAGAGCCCAAGCATGAATTCCAGCGTGGGCCACAACATTCCCATCAGACGAACCAGGCGCAGGGCGCGATGAATGTACTCCGTGTTGGCGCGCTCAAAGGCGGAAATTTCAGCCTCTTCCTGTGCGAACGCACGCACCAGGCGAGCTCCTGCAACATTCTCCTGCACCTGCGCGGAGATGTCGGAGTACATAGCCTGGATGCGCTCAAACCGTTCATGAATTTTGCGGCCAAAATATTGAACTAAGATGCTGGCCGCCGGCAGCGGCACGAATGCCAACAGCGTCAGCCATGGGCTGATACGAACCATGAAAATGAGAGCGCCAATCGTGAACAGAATGGTATTCGCGCTATACATGATGGCCGGACCGAGCAACATTCGAACAGCATTCAGATCATTGGTCGCGCGCGCCATGATGTCGCCCGTGCGATTCTCCTGGAAGTAGGAGGGAGCCTGACGTTCCAGCACACGGAACAAGTCATTCCGTATGTCGTATTCAATCTCGCGTGAGATACCGATGAGGACCCATCGGGTGAGAAAAAGAAATATGCCTTTCGAGACGGCAATAACGACAAGCAACTCGGCATAATACTCAACATCGTGATAGCTGAAATGGTGAGTTATATCATTGACAGCCCTCATCAGAACCAATGGAAGCATGATCCAGATGGCATTGCTGCAAACGGCAAAGAAACCGCCCAGCAGGAATCCGCGGCGGTAGCGTCGCATGTACGGAAACAGTGGGCGCAGATTTTCGAGCAGAGTCAAAAGGGTGCCTTCTTACATTTGATTGTAGCCAAGACGAATAGTTGCGGGAATCGCAGATAGTTCGCTGGCGATGTGCTTAGGTTGGGGTGCGCAGCAGCAAATATCCACCGATCAGCCCAAACAGCAAATCGGGCGACCACGCGGCCAGCACGGCGGGTAGCGTGTTGACGTTGCCCATGGCTTCAAACAGCCCTGCAGCCATCCAATATGCGATGGCAACGATTATGGCGACGGCAACTCCAGTGAGAGAGCCGCGTCGTCCCGTGGTGAGCGAAAAGGGAACGGCCAGGATTGCCATCACCAGCGTGACCAGTGGATACGCGATTTTCTTATCGAGCTGTACCCGTAACGGAAGGGTGTCGAAGCCGCTCTGGCTCAGGTCATGGATGTAGTGGGCGAGTTCTGCGAACGTCATCTCGGAAGACTGGAGATCTTCTTTCTTAAAGTAGCCCGGCGGTTCCGTGATGTTTGGAAATACTTCACTGTTGAATTTGCGATAGGACGAAATTGTGCCGCCCTGGAACGTTCGTTCCCAGCCATCTTCAAATGTCCATTCGTGCTGCTGCGGATCCCAAACCACGTCAGACGCAAAAATGCGCCCTGCAAGAACGAAGCTGTTGGGTTGAAACTCCAGAACTGTCAGGTTGGCGAAGCGATTGTTGGCCGAGTCGAAATATTCGTAATAAAAAATTCGCGCGCCCTCATTTGGCTTGGTTCGGCCGAACACCCATTCACGATCGGGACGAAGGAAGGTACGGGGCGGCTTACCCTTGATCTCGCTGCGCAATGCCTCTTGTTTGCGGTTGGCGTTCGGCAGGTAGAGCTGATCGAAGGTGAACATCACGACGGAAAGAATGGCGGCGATCATGAAAATCGGCACCACCGCGCGATACAGGCTGATACCGGTAGCCTTCATCGCCGTCAGTTCACTCGACCGATTCAGCGTCCCGATGGTCACCAGGACAGCAATCAACACGCTAAGAGGCGTGATGGTGTAGATCATGCTTGGCGTCAGGTTCAGCAGATATTCACCGACAACTTCCAGAGAGGCATGATTGCGGATGATATCGCTGAGCAGCTCAAACAAAGAGAAAATCAGAGATAGCATCACGAAACTGATTTCGACCAGAAGGAAGCTGCCAACAAAAGAGCGCAACACATAATCGTCCAGAATTAGCGGGAAGCCCTCGTACAGAGTCGGCCGCGGCAGAGCGTCGAACACTGCTCCCGGAGATGGCTCTGCTCCTCGACGAAAGATTTTGCGCACCTTTTCGCTGACCCGAGGCATGGGGAAGCGAACTGTTCCACGCGACATTTGGTACAGCAGCAACGTGCCGGCCATACCGAACAACAGATTGGCTCCCCACACGCCAAGCACAACGGGAATTTTTTGTTGCCTGGCCAGCGCCATCCCAGTGGAGGAGAGGAAGTAATACACAAAGACAAGGAAGATCGTCAGCACGAAGCCCATGCTTTTGCCGCCGCGCCGTGACGACAATCCCAGCGGAATCCCGACCAGCATCAACACCAGGCATGCGGTGGGATAGGCGTAGCGCTTTTGCAATTCAATTTGATACCAGCGTCCATTCGCGGAGTGTGCACGGTCATACAATTGGCGATTCGACATAGCCAGAATCGGGACATCGCTGTGGCCGATGCGAGTGGTGTCTTGCCCGCTGCTGCTGATCTGGATGGGAAGATCGGTCTGCGCAAAAGTGGAAATGCTGTACGCTCCGGGATCGTTCGGAGGCATTTCATGCTGCTCGCCGTTGCGCAAGCGCATGCGCAGATCATGGTGCTGTCCCCCAACTACGGTGGCTTGCTGGGCTAATGTAATTTTCGGAGAGCGAGGATCACTGATATCCGCCAAAAATACGTGTGACCACACGGAAGCGTGACGGCCAACCCGGACATCCTGGACGTACAGAATGGAATTTTTGAAGTCTTCGTAGAAAACTCGCGGCTGCACTTGAAACGTGGCCTGCGAATCTCGCAGGGAGTTTTCTACCCTCAACATCGCAGTGGTTGCCTTGGGTGCAAGGTACAGCGAATTGAAGAGTCCGAGAAACCAAGCTCCTACGCCTACGATGGCGACAATGCGGACGAACTGAAACACACCGAAGCCGCAGGCCCGCATCGCTGTGACTTCGCTATCGGCAGCCAGTCGGCTCAGACCCAGCAGAACGCCGACAAGAAGCGCCATCGGGATGGTGACAGTTAAAGAATTGGGTAGCGTGAACAGCACCAACTTCAGAACGCTCATCGGAGAGGCGCCGTCCTGCACAACCAGCTCCAGAATCTGGACTAACTGGGGCATGAAAATCACAAACGTAAATAGCCCGATGCCCACCAAAGCGTGGGAGATAACTTCGCCGAGAATGTAGCGTGTCAGGATGCGCACGGTGTTGTCTTAGGCCTTCGTCATCGGTCGACGGAAGATACTCAGCATGAATCTTCAGTGTAGCTCTCGGGTAGACATCATTGCCCCGAACTTCGCGGCATTTTCGTTCGTGCTACCCTGATCGGTGCCCAGAAAACGGTTGAATCTCATAACGGTTGCGGGCCATCGATGTAGGACTCAAGGAGAGCACTCGCATGCAGTTTCGTCCATCCCTCCATTCTATTGTCATCGCTTCGGCTTGCATGGTTCTGGCGCCGTCTTTATTGGTCGCCCACGCACAGAGCTCGCAGAATGCGCCGCAGCCGGCAACGCATGGAATCAACGTTGCCAACATGGACCGGTCAATAACGCCGGGAGATAACTTCTACCTCTATGCCAATGGTGACTGGATCAAGCGTGCAGTCATTCCTGCCGACCGTGCGGGTATCGGCGTTTTCTCCAAGTTGGATGACACGGCCAACAAGAATACCGCAGCGTTGATTCAGGAATCGGCCAAGGCGAACGCTCCCGCGGGGTCGAATGCTCGCAAAATTGCCGATCTGTACAACTCCTACATGGATGAGTCCGCCATTGAGGCAAAAGGGCTGAAGCCGCTGGAACCTCACCTCGCCGCCATTGCTGCAATCAAAACTAAACGCGACCTCGCCCGCGCCCTGGGCGAGAGCATGCGGGCCGATGTGGACCCGCTCAACAACACCAACTTCCATACGGCAAATCTGTTCGGCTTGTGGGTTGCACCGGGTTTTCACGATCCAGAGCATTACCATCCATATCTGCTCCAAGGTGGAATTGAGCTGCCGAACCGTGAGTACTACCTGGATGACAGTGCTCATATGAAGCAGATCCAGGCGATATATCAGACCCATGTGGCGGCAATGTTTCGGCTTGCGGGTTTCGATGATGCGGACGCGCGGGCAACTCGTGTCATCGCGCTGGAAAAGGCAATTGCGGAAACGCATCGAAGCCTGGCCGACAATGAGAATATTCACAAGGCGGACAATACGTGGCAGCGCGCGGATTTCTCTACGAAAGCTCCAGGTCTCGATTGGGCGGAGTATTTCCGTGCGGCAAAGCTGGCGGATCAGGAAAGTTTCATCGTCTGGCAGCCGAGCGCGTTTACGGGTGAAGCGGCGCTGGTGGCGTCGACGCCAGTGGATACCTGGAAAGACTGGCTGGCCTATCACATGATTGAACAGTATGCGAGCGTGCTGCCAAAGGCGCTTGCAGATGAGCACTTCGATTTCTTTGGAAAGACTTTGGCCGGAGTGCCGCAACAGCGTCCTCGCGCACAACGCGGAGTTTTCGTCGTCGACGGTCTGCTCGGCGATGCGGTCGGAAAGCTGTACGCACAACGGTACTTCTCACCGGAAGCGAAGGCAGCGGCGCAGGATATGGTGGCCAACATCATCGCGGCATATCGCGTGCGCATTCAAGGGCTCACGTGGATGGCTCCAGCTACCAAGGCCGAGGCTGAAGCAAAACTGAATGCCTTATACGTCGGCGTCGGCTATCCGGAAACCTGGCACAGCTACGAGGGCTATGTAGTCAAGCCGGATGACATTTTCGGCAACGTCTGGCGCGCCGGAATGTTTCGTTATCATCAGCAGATCGGTCGCCTCGGCAAGGATGTTGACCGCAAAGAATGGTCAATGACGCCGCAAACGGTGAACGCGGTGAACCTGCCGTTGCAGGATGCCCTGAACTTTCCGGCGGCAATTCTGCAACCTCCGTTTTTCGATCCGAAAGCACCCGCCGCCGCCAACTACGGTGCCATTGGTTCCATCATTGGACATGAAATCAGTCACACCTTCGATACAGAAGGCAGTACGTTCGACGCAACGGGTCGTCTGCGCGACTGGTGGACGTCATCGGATCTGGCGCATTTTGACGCAGCCACAGCCAAACTGGCTGCGCAGTACGACACCTATATGCCGTTCCCTGATCTCCATGTAAATGGCAAACAGACCCTGGCGGAAGACATCGCGGATGTCGCGGGGCTTTCCGCCGCGCACGACGGATATCGCGCCTCGCTTAACGGCAAACCGGCACCCGAACAAGATGGATTCACCGGCGATCAGCAATTCTTTATTGCGTTCGGTCAGAACTGGGGATCAAAAGCTCGGCCAGCCGCGCTGCGCCGCCAGGTACTCACCGATCCTCACGCACCGGCGCAATATCGCGCGGACACAGTGCGCAACATCGACGCATGGTATAAAGCGTTCGATGTAAAACCAGGTCAGACACTGTACCTGGCTCCGCCGGATCGTGTTCGCATCTGGTAAGTCGCAACACAAATTGTTGGGACTCGATTAATACCAGTTCCTGACGTGCGGCCAAAAGGCGGAGAGGGAAACCTTTCCGCCGCGGCAGAGATAGATCGGTCTGTTTTCAAATGGCATTGCCAGCGGATTGTCGGTTGCTCCGACCTGCTGCACGGAGTCACAATACTTCTCTACATTGGATTTCGACTCGCCAACGACAATCATTACGGCGCCGGTGTAGCCATGTGGTCCCCAGAAATAATAATTTTGGTGTCCGCTGACCGCCGGCGGTAGTCCATACTTCGGCCCGAACAAATCAATCGCAGCCGCCTCGCCGTAGTTGTTGCAGAAGATTCCCGCGTTGGCTCGATCGGCAGGCGACAGCGAGCTGTAAATCCGCGCAACCTCGGTCACCAGGCCGTGCCAACCAAATCGGTCCGCATAGAACTGAGGCAGGGGACCTGTTTTCGCAGTTTCCGTGTTCTGGCTGGTCAGGTGAAGCGCTTTGGTGTAACGAATCCAGGTATACGGCGGCATTACTGGAATTCCCATGGGCAGAGTGATCGCTCCAAGGATGACCATCACCGCGCACCAGGCTGGCAGCAGCCACGCCGTTTTTCGCGAACCGGAAAAGAGATTCTGCCAGGCCAGTGCACCCGCGGCAAATAAAACTGGATACACCGGCGCGACGTAGTAGTCCTTGGCGAATAGATGGATCATGATCGCGAGAAGTACGACGTACATCAGGCCGATCCAGCGGAACCCGCGCGCAGTCTTGGCGACGAACAGCCAAACCAATCCCGGCAGCAGGAGGAAAATGCTGATCGGATTCAGCATCATGATTTGCGCGCCTACGAAAGCGACAGGCCCCAGCTTGACGTTCTTATGGCTGTGATTCACGTTGTTCAGCCACACCAGAGTCGGCCATTGATGATGAACCTGCCACAACAGGTATGGCAGCGAAATCAGGATGATGAGTCCGATCGCCGCAAGTGTCCAGCGGCTCCAAAGAATTTGCCGTTGCGGAGTGAGTAGAAGTCCGATCAGTAGCGCCACGAGGAAAAACGCCATGGACGGCTTGTTCAGCAAGCCCAGGCCGCCAATGATGCCGAAAAGTATCCACCATTTAGGACTGTTTCCGGCAACCATAAGAAGCACCACGACGATGCATCCCATCCAGAAAACCGGCTCGAAAGAATTCATGGATAGGAAGCTATCGATTCCCAGATAAACGGGTGCGATCAAGACCGCGATCATCGCCATCGCTTGAGCGATCCGCCGGCCGCCGAGTTGCCACGCCAAAATCCCAGTCAGGAAAACTTTGACCGCGCCGGCGAGCGCCGAGAAGCTGCGGAACAGGGCCAGATGTTGGAATCCAAATAGCATTTCAGCGACGCGAGCCTGCAGCGCCACCATAGGTGCCTGATCGACATAGCCCCAGGCAAGATGCCGTCCGCAGGCGATGTAGTACATTTCATCGCGAAAAATTCCATAGCCAAAATGCTGTGCCAGCAAATTTCCGATGAACTCAATTGCAAATTTGATCGCCGCAAATGCGAGAGCAAGTTGAACGACCGGTTTCCAGGACTCTGCAGCGGCGGTTTGAATTCTCATCGGCTCTCCGAGTTAGTTAGTAGAGCATCGTTCTGCTGCGATAGCGAACAAATCTGAATACGGAGCAGGAGGAGAAAAGTTCCCGTAGAACAGCTTCGCGTTGGACTGTGGCCCCGGAGAGGTGGGTTATTCCGGCCGCTCTCTTGCGGGAACCGAAGCCTGAAAATGCGCGCAGATGGCTTCCGCCACTTTGCGCGACACAACCGACTGCAGTGCTTCAAGAGACGCGGACTGGATGGCCCGCAAGCTGCCAAAATGAGTGATGAGGCGATTGCGGGTTTGCGCACCGACGCCGGGAATCCGCAGAAGGTCAGAGTCGCGATCGCGCATTTCTCGCCGCTTGCGATGATAGGTGACGGCGAATCGATGCGATTCATCTCGGATGCGCTGCACCAGATGCAGCACCGGCGAATGGCGATCGAGCACCACTGGTTCGTCCTCCTGGCCATACACGTAAATCACTTCTTCCCGTTTTGCGATCGCCGCAAGCGGCTGGCTAGTGAAGCTCAACTCTTCCAGCGCCGCGGCTGCGGCGTGCAGTTGCCCTAATCCACCATCAATCAAAATCAGGCTGGGCATCGGCCGATGTTCTTCCTGAAGCCGACGATATCGACGGGTCACAACCTCCCGCATGCTGGCGAAGTCGTCGACGCCTTCCACCGACTTGACCTGAAACTTGCGATAGTCCGATTTGTTCATCACGCCTTTTTCCCACACCACCATGGAGGCCACTGTTTCCGCGCCTTGAATGTGGGAAATATCGAAACACTCGATTCGCTCTGGAAGCGCGGGAAGGTTCAGCGCATCCTGCAGGGTCTCCTGGATCACCTTCATGCTGGGTTGCAGCACTCGGAAGCGTTGATCGTACGATTGCTTGGCATTCTGACCGGCAAGATCTAGCAGGGAACGCTTTTCACCCCGCTGCGGCACCGCGATTTCCACCTTGTGCCCCGTGTGCTCGCACAGCAGTTCCGCCAATGGCGCGCGATCGGCAAAATCAACCGGCACGTAAATATTTCGCGGGACATATTGCTGGTCGATGTACAGCTGCTTCAGCAACGCAGAGAAAAAAACCGCGGGAGCAAATGTTTCGACCGACGAAGATTCCTCGGATTTGGCGTTGGCCGACGCGTCGTGCGCTTCTTCCACAGAATCGCCTGTCGTTGTGTCTGGTTCGCCTTCTGCGGCGGTGGAAACCTGAGCTTCAGGAAATTCCGGCAAATCTTCCCAGAAGAACTCGCGCCGATCAACAATTCGCCCATTGCGAATATGAAATAGATTCGCCGCGAGCATTCCTTTCTCGTAATGGAAGCCGAAGACGTCGGCATCATCATCCGAGGCAGCAGCGATGCGCTGTTTTTCCTGCAATTGGTTCAGCGTGATAACCAGGTCGCGGTAACGGCCGGCCAGCTCAAATTGCTCGTTCGCGGCTGCGGTCTGCATTCTCTGTTCCAGTGATTTCTCCAACTCATCGGCATGACCTTCCAACATCAAGCGCACGTCGCGCACAGCCTCGGCGTAGATGTCTGGAGTGGTAAGGCCCTCAACGCACGGCCCCAGGCAGCGATGAATGTAGTACTGCAGGCACGGGCGCGGATGGTAGCGCGACAGGTCGACCTTGCAGCTGGGAATGAGAAATGTGCGGTGGATCAGATCGACAATGCGATAGGCAAGATTCCCCGGAAAGTACGGACCGTAGTAGATGGCGCCGTCTTTGCGCACACGTCGAGTCACCAAAACCTTGGGATAGCGATCGCCGAGCGTGAGTTTTACATACGGATAAGTTTTGTCGTCCCGCAGCAGCACGTTGAACCGTGGTTTCCGCTGCTTGATCAGATTGTTTTCCAATGCCAGCGCTTCGTGCTCGTTGGCAACCAGAATGTATTCCAGGTCGACGGCTTCCCGCATCAGGGAACCGGTTTTTGCGTTGGCTTGCGCCGCCTCAAGAAAATACGAACGGACCCGCGACCGCAGATTCTTCGCCTTGCCGACGTAAATTACCTTTCCGTCGACGTCGTGAAACAGATAGACGCCGGGGCCGGCCGGAAGCGTGCGGATTTTCTCGTGTAAGTCCATGGAAGAGGGCGCCAATATCAGTTTATGCGTTTCGCTGGAAGTTTCGGAATCGCGGCCCCTCGAGGATTGCTCGCATGTAAAAATTGCCGTTTGCGGTCGCGGCTCTGGTGTCAGAGCTTCAACTGGATCCATATAAGTCACAGTAAATACTAGGCTTACGTAAATTGCCCGATTGGCTGGTGGATTGCATCATACCTAAAAGACGCTGAATGCTTTTGCGTCATTACGGGGAGAAGCTGGCTATGACACGGAGTGCAAGAAGTTCAAAAATTTACCTTGGCGGAGCATCCATTCTCATCCTGACTTTCGCGGGCTGCGCAACCAAGAATTACGTTCGCACACAAACCACACCTCTGATTCAGCACACGAATGAGCTGGAAGATCAGACCGCTGCTAACCATCGCAGCATTCAGGACGTAGATTCCCGCGCCACCCAGGGCATTCAGCAGGCACAAACCTCCGCCAACGCTGCCGATCAGAAGGCACTGGCGGCGGGTCAAGCCGCCAACCAGGCGCAGCAGTCTGCACAAGAGGCAATGAATCATGCCGACACCCTAGAGAGTGTGGTCAAAAATATAGACACCTATCACCAGGTTGCCGATACCAACGTGCATTTTGCCTTTAATAAGGCGACCCTGACCAGGCACGACAAACAGGATTTGGATAGCTTCGCCAGCCAGTTAGGCAACACGAAGTCTTACATTTTGGAAATTACCGGCGGCACCGATTCAACCGGCAGCAAGGCCTACAACTATCAGTTGAGCGAACGGCGCGCAGAAACGGTCGCGCAATATTTGGCGGAGAAATATAACGTGCCGGCTCACAAGTTTTATCTGATCGGTATCGGAAAAGATGTTGAAGTCGCCAGCAACAGCAGTGCCAGCGGTCGCGCAAAGAATCGGCGCGTAGAGATCCAGCTTTTATCCAATGCGCAGAATCCGAATGGGCAGCCGGATGCAAACGCGCAGGGCAACTCGCAAGGAGCCATGAACTCCACGCCGGCGACAACGGGTCAGTCCAATCCGCCACCTGCAGCGAACAACCAGGCCAGCACGGGTTCCGTGCAGCAGTAGCTGCGACTTTCGCGCTTTTCCTACTTGTCGTACAAAACAGGATTCAGGTCGGGATCGTTATACATTTTCAGCTGCCGGTAGATCTGAAAACGCAATTCGCCATCTAACACGCGCTGCCACAGGCGATCTAAGCACGACGCCAAATCACCGCGCTGTTGCTCAAGTATCGCCAAGCGTCGCAGATTGCGCTCGCGATGACCGGGGGGAGACGGAATTCGTTCCGTCTCCTCACGCGTGTGATAAACCTTCAGGCTCATGATTGAGAGTCGATCCAACATCATTCCCGGGGTTTCAGAATGCAGTTCTGCCTGCGAATTCGGCAGTTTTTTCGCGGATAATTCGCGCAGTAACAATTCATCGCAGCGTTCGATCTGATCGTTTCGCCGCTGATTGATCGCGTCAATTGCGCGCTTTGCGGTTGCAATGGCGGCGTCTCCGGAGTGAACGTCTCGTGCTTGATCCTCCTGGTGCCAAAGTTCGAAATTTGCGCGATGCAGTCCTTCAATCGCGGCGTCGAAATCGTTTGCAAGCTGCGACATGACGGGACTCTGATGCCAGCGCGTGGTCCACTCATCGAATGCATTCAGAATCTTTGTTCCGTGAAGCTGTCGGGCAGTTGCCATAGGCAATATCATACTGATGTCGACCCCGATCCCTCTTCAATTCACGTTCATCGCGCCTGGCTGGTTGGGCGATTCACCGCATCCTTGTGACATAGTAGGCAAAATGGCTTCGTCCAACCTTCCGTATGGCGCTATACTTGCGCCCATATGACGATGAACGGCACGGATGGAGAGATCATCTTATGCATGGCCGCCAGCCACACGTGCGCTCGGTTCCTTGAGGAGTTAGCGAACCTCGGTTGTCGGGTGGTTCTGTTGACCATCGATGAGCACAGGGACGCCCCGTGGCCATCGGACGCAATCAGCGACTTGCAGAGCATGCCTGCCGGCATGACCTTACAGCAAATTACAAATACAGTCACGTATCTCGCGCGGTCCCGAAAATTTGCCCGCATCATCGCACTGGATAATTTCAATGTTCCCATCGCAGCTGCGCTTCGCGAGCATCTTCGAATTCCAGGTATGGGCGTCACCACCGCATGTTATTTCAGCGATAAATTAGCAGCCCGCCTGAAAGCTGCACACATGGGAATGACAGTACCCGCGTTTATGTCGGTCGCGAATTACGACGAATTGCGCCAATTCATGGAAACTGTCCCATCGCCGTGGTTGCTGACGCCGCGAAGCGCATCGTGCGGGCCCGAGAGCCGTCAGCTAAACGAGACGGAGCAGGTGTGGCGCGCTCTCGATGCCCTGGGCGATGATCAGAGTGGTTTTCTGTTGGAGCAATCGATCGAGGGTGACCGCATCCATGTCGATAGCCTCACAGCGGATGGAACTGTGGTGTTCTCCGCTGTATCTCCCTGCCGCGCCGCTGCATCGGAAGCAACCGAATCGAACGAACTGTTGCCCCCAGCTCAGAATAATGGCAGCAAAGCGGAAATCGAACGGCTCAGGCGAGCGAATATGGCGCTGCTGTCCAGTATGAGAATGGCGCGCGGGGTCACCCACACGGAATTCCTTCGCTCCAATGCGACCGCAGAGTTCTACTTTATGGAAACTTCCGCGAGTGTCGATACTCGCTGCGTTGCCGACATGATGAAGGAAACTCACGGGCTGGATCTGTGGAAAGAGTGGGCGAGGTTGGAGGTCACGGCCATGCGCGGCAAGCGATATACATTGCCTTCCTTCGCGAGGGATCGCAAGGCACTGTCTGCAGCAGTGACGCCCAACATCGATTAGCATGAGTAGGGACGTTTTGACCCACCTTCTATGCCGCCATCGACCTGGCTTCAAGTTCCACATCGCCGCTTCAATCCGCTGACACAAAAGTGGGTGCTGGTATCACCGCATCGCACTCAGCGCCCCTGGCAGGGCGAGGTTGCGAAGCCTGAAGATACGCCGGCGGTTCACTACGATCCCACCTGTTATCTGTGTCCCGGGAACGCTCGCGCCGGTGGCCATCAAAATCCCGACTATAAAAACGTTTTTGTTTTCGACAACGATTTTGCGGCGCTGCTACCGGAGGTTCCTCCGCTGACAGATGCTCCTCACGACGATTTATTTCGCGCCGAGCGCGAGTTGGGAATTTGTCGCGTCATCTGCTTCCATCCCGATCACGATTTGACGCTGGCGCGAATGCAACTGCCGGACATCGAACATGTCGTGAAAGCATGGATCGCGCAGTGTCAGGATTTAGGCCAGCGCTCCGAGATCAACTACGTACAGATTTTTGAAAACCGCGGGCCCATGATGGGCGCCAGTAACCCGCATCCGCATTGCCAGATCTGGTCAAGCGAACACATTCCCGATGAACCGCTAGTGGAGCAGACCGCGCAGCGCACGTATCTGGATTCGCATGGAAGCTGCCTGCTTTGCGACACAGTTGCGCGCGAGATTCAATCGGCCGAACGAATCGTTTGCGAAAACCAGGAATTTATCGCTATAGTGCCGTTCTGGGCAGTCTGGCCTTTTGAAACGCTGGTGCTGAGTCGGCATCACTGTGGCGCGTTCACCGAGCTGGATGCTGCGCAGAAAGCGGGCCTGGCAGATATTTTGAAGCAAGTGACGACACGCTACGACAACCTGTTTCAAACCAGCTTTCCCTACACCATGGGGTTTCACCAGAGTCCGACGGATTCGAAATCACACCCGGAGTGGCATTTTCATGCGCATTTCTATCCACCCCTGCTGCGATCGGCGACTATACGAAAATTTATGGTTGGGTTTGAAATGCTGGGAATGCCGCAGCGCGACATCACGCCGGAAAGCGCAGCCGAGAGATTGCGCGCCGTGAGCAACCGACACTACACACTCGAAAAATAGAAGAGGCGAACGAATTGAGTTCCACATCGCTCGAATTGAATGGACAGCCGCTGACGCTGGAAGAGCTTGCCGCAGTGGCATTCGAAAGAACGCCCGTTGCGTTGCATCCACAGGCAACGCAGCGCATGGAGGTGTCGCGTTCGGTTGTGGACCACTATCTCGCGGAAGGTGCGACTGTATATGGCATCAACACTGGCTTCGGCAAAATGTCGGAAGTTTCAATCCCCCCCGACCAATTAGCCGATCTGCAATTGAACCTGGTCCGCAGTCACGCCTGTGGTGTGGGCGAATCGCTGTCGCAAGCGGAAATTCGCGGCATGCTTCTTTTGCGGGCGAATGTACTGGCCAAGGGAACCAGCGGAGTTCGCGTGTTGGTGGCGGAACACCTGCTGACGATGCTTGAGAAAAATATTTGTCCGGTCGTGCCCGTCCGGGGATCAGTCGGCGCAAGTGGCGACTTGGCGCCGCTGGCTCATCTTGCGCTAGGCATGATCGGCGAAGGGGAAGTGTTCTATCAGGGCAAACGCACGGGCGCACGCGAGGCTTTGCGCGCGGCCGGCATGGAGCCATTGAGGCTCGCGCCCAAAGAAGGCCTCGCGCTACTGAATGGTACACAGGCGATGGCGTCTGTTGGCGGCCTGGCCCTCTTGCGTGCCGAACGTGTCGCCCGTCTCGCGGATCTTGCCGGCGCGATGACGCTGGAAGCATTGAAGGGAACACCGACGGCGTTTGACGAGAGAATTCAAGCTGCTCGCCCCCATCCCGGCCAGGTGGAGGTTGCGCGACACCTGCGTTTGTTGCTGGCAGAAAGTGAGATTCGCGAATCGCATCGTCAGCATGACCCACGCGTACAGGATGCATACTGCCTACGCTGCATGCCGCAGGTGCACGGGGCAGTCCTCGATGGATTGGCGCAGGGAAGACGTGTGCTCGAAATTGAAATGGGTTCCGCGACTGACAATCCGCTTGTGTTCGTCGCAGACGCGACCGCGGACACTGCAGAAAGTGCAATTCTTTCTGGCGGCAATTTTCACGGCGCACCGCTGGCCTATGTTTTCGATTACGCAGCCATCGTGATGACGGACCTGATGAGTATTTGCGAGCGCCGCATCGATCGTCTGGTGAATCCCGACTTGAACGAGGGCCTGCCGCCCTTCCTCACCCCGCACGCAGGGGTTTCCTCCGGCTATATGGTGGCGCATGTCGCCGCAGCCGCGCTGCTTGCGGAGGCGCGCGTTCTCGCCCATCCATCTTCCGTCGACAGTGTTCCCACCTCTGGCGGTAAAGAGGATCACGTGTCGATGGGCATGACAGCGGCGTGGAAGCTGCGACAGACCGTCGAGAATGCAGAGTCGGTGTTGGCCATCGAGTTGATGGCTGCCGCCGAGGGTCTGGAATATCGCCGGCCGCTCAAACCAGCAAAGCGCGTGGAATCCGCATGGAATCAGGTGCGCGGTATCGTTGCCAAGCTCGAACGAGACCGCAGTTTGCATCCCGATATCGCAAAGCTACGCAGCGCCATCCTCAACGGGATGCTGGACGCCTGGATGCACTAAGGTGTCGCATAAGCGCATCCTGCGTCGTGAATTACAGTTGCAGGCGAATTCGCATTCGAGTCAAAATCGCCGACACCGCGAGGATCGCGAAAGTAAAGATGATGGAACCGATGACGCCCGAAGCTCCGGTCCGGAAGTAGCGATCAAGATAGCTGAACCCGACCAGCGCTGTGAGAAAGAAATAGATATCGGGTAGCAAATACGTCAGCAGGGTATTTTCGCCCGCGGGTTTTACGAAAAAAGCCCAGCCGGTTTTTCCTTTCACGTCACAAACCCAGTAGAGCAGCATGAAGCAGAGCACACTGGCGCCCACACTAGCCAGGCACCATGTCGGTGTAGCACGAATTTTCGAGATGCCAAGCGGAGCCATGATCCATGCCGCCGCCAGCGTAGCGACAGCGAAGCCAAGAGCCAACCACATTTTCTGGCGGAGAGTTTGCCAGCGATGTTTGCCCAGAAAAATAATGGACGTCACCACCCCGGCCATCACGATAGAAGACGAAGAACCTTGACCGAACGGCCAGTAGTAAAGAAGGTAATGTCGTGGAAGATGGATGATGTGCGCCGTGTTTAGCGCACAGAACGCAGTCAGCGCAACGAACCATGCCAACGGAGCCCATAGCCATCGCCGCGTGGAGACATACAGCAGCGCGACGGAAAAATAGGCGAAACCGATCAGTCCAAGAATTTCCGGGTAGGAGAAATCAATCCAGGCCGCAGCGCCGTGCGTTGTTCTGCGAAAGATCGCAAACACGCCGACGATCATCAGAAAGCCCACGACCCGCAGGCCGAGGAAGATGCGAGCGTGGCGCATATTGCGGCTCGGGACAAGCCAGAAGAGAATCGCACCCGTCAATCCGAGCAGCGCCCAGGCGGCTGTCGGTAATCCCATGCGAACCGGATCGCCCTTTTCGGCATTCGCAAGAATCAACCCCAGAACAATCAGACCGACGGAACGCGACAGAATGTGCCGCCAAAGAGCAACATAGGATGGGTCGCGCTTCAATCTTCCCGCAATGGCAATCGGCATCGACATGCCCACAATGAACAGGAAGAAAGGAAACACCATGTCTACATAGGTCATTACATTCCATTGCATGTGGGCGTGGTAGGTCCACCATGGAAGTCCGCGCACATCGGACAGGTCATTCACAAAGATCATGACCATCATGGTCAGTCCGCGAAACACATCGATCGACGCGATGCGTCCTGTAGGTGCGCTCACGGTCGCGGGAGTAGATACAAGCGTGGGTGATGCGCTCATTGTGCTTCCGCGTGTTGCGGCGTCGACTGATCCACACCTAATCCTCTGTCAATTGCGTCCAGCAATTTGCCCGAAGGATCGCTCTCATATTCCCAGAACATCATGCCAGCCAAGTGATGATCGATGACATACTTGCATTTCAGAGCTAACGATTCCGGGTCTTCATAGGAAACGAAAATCTGCTTCTGCGGATTGTAGAGATAGGGCACGGAAGCCTTCGCATCCCAATAGCGAGTAAATCCTTGGTTCGCGAAGTCCTGGGTCAGCGTGCCGTAGGTCGAGTAAGCCTTCGGCACCGGCTCTCCGGGTTGAAACAGACCATGGTTGGTTGCGCCTACATGCCCCCAAACATGTCCATAGAAGGGAACACCCAGGACGATCTTGTCCGCGGGAACGCCCGCTGCTTCAAACTCTTTCACCGACTTGTCGGAGGAAATTCCTTTCGGGTCGGCCGGATCGACGAAGAGAGGTGCATGATTGCCGGTGATCTTGTCGTCTCCCGGTTCGTAGTAGTCGTAGGCCATCAGGTTGACGGTATCGACATACTTCTGCACTTTATCCATCTCTGTGTGCTGAAGGAACTCTGTCGACGCTCCCGCAGCTATGGTCAGGTACAGATGGCGATGCAGCGGCTTCTGCATCTTCTTGAATCGCTCGCGGAGCTCCTTCAGCAGCAGCGTGTAATTCTGCTTATCTTCCGGACGAAATACGTTTCCAGCCGCGCCCGCCATGGCCGGATATTCCCAATCGATGTCCAGCCCATCCAGTTTGTAGCGAGTGATAAAGTCGGCTACGCTATCGATAAACTTGGCTCGGGTCGCGGGAGTTAATGCGGCATCGGAGAAGCGGCCAGACCATAGCCATCCGCCCACCGAAACAAGCACGGTCAAGTCCGGATTCTCTTTCTTCAGACCAACCATCATCGCCAGATTGGCTGCGTCGGATGGGTCACCTAGTACGATGCGTCCCTGTTCGACATTCGCGAAGGCAAAGTTAATGCGCGTCAACCTGTCCGCGGCAATCTGGTCCGACGTCATCACCAGATTTTGCGGGAACACATACGCGGTGATCACGTACTTGTTTTTCTTGGCATGGGCGGTCGACGACAGAAGCCCCAGCGAGAGAACCAGCAGCAGAAGAAACTGCAATGAAACTCGGACCGACGCGGATCTCCAAAACGCTTGCCTCGACCAAAGTGCGCTCGTCCGCGATTGAATGGTTGCGCTCATGGGTCCTCCTCCTGCATTCTAATCATTGTTAACAAATGCAGGGAGCGAAATCGAATGCAATCCAATATCATTTCAGATATTCTGCTGCCCCGGAATTTCAAAATCAAAACTGCTTCCCTGCGATTTCTTTTCGGCTGCTGTTTGTTGTTGATTGCGCCCATTTGCCTGGCGCAGATGCATATCGTGGTGGATCAGGTGGGCTATGAGACTACCGCCCAGAAGCAGGCGCTGGTGGTCGCTGACGGCATCCAGGACAGTCAGGACGCACCCGAGACCTTTACGCTGACAGATGCCGACACTGGCAAAGTGGTGCTGACGGGGCCGTTCAAGCCTGCAGGCCAGGTCGACCAGTGGGGTCGCACCTTCTGGGTGGCAGACTTTTCCTCCGTTCAAACGCCGGGTCACTACAAGATCGCTGCAACCACGAAAGCCGGCGCCATCACGTCGTGCGCGTTCGCCATCAACCATAATGTTCTGGAGCGAAATACTCTCTCTAACATCATTTTCTATTTCAAGGGGCAGCGCGCCACCGGCGAGATGAACCGCGCCGATGCACATCTACGCCTGCCGGACGGTAGCGGATACGTCGACTTGCGCGGCGGTTGGTACGACGCCACTGGTGATTATGGCATCCATTTGTCGCATCAAAATTTGACGTCGTACTTCAATCCGCAGCAGGTACCGTTGGTCGCCTGGTCGTGTCTCGAAAGCTTTCGTGTACTGAAAGCCCGCAACAACGACAATTTCACTGAGTATGAACGCCGATTGCTGGATGAAGGACTGTTTGGTGCAGACTTTCTGGTTCGCATGAAACGACCGAACGGGTCTTTTTTCGAGTCGATATCCGCGCCTGGCAAGGATAAACTTGCCAAGGACCGCGAGATCGGCAATCCTAACTGGCGCACGCAGATCAAGACGAGCGCTTCTGCCAGCACAGAAAAAATCAGCCCGGCCAAAGGCCCCTACGCGTATCAGGCCAGCTTTCGTTCCGGTGGCGGCATGTCGATTGCCGCTCTTGCGCTTGCCAGTACCATGCCAATCAGCGGAGATATGGATCACGCAGCCTATCTGAAGGCCGCCGAGGATGCATTTGCCTTTCTATCCGCGCACAATCGCGAACTGCTGAATGACGGCAAAGAAAACATCCTGGACGATTACTGCGCGCTGATGGCGGCAACCGAGCTCTATCGGGCGACTCATAAGGCGACCTATCTTCAAGCAGCGGATGAACGAGCCAACCATCTGATGGCTCGCCTTATTTCAGTTGGAAAGTATCACAATTACTGGCGCGCCAATAATGGCACTCGTCCGTTCTTCCACCCATCCGATGCCGGATTGCCGGTTGTGAGCCTGCTCGAGTATGCGCAGGTTGCGAGCCCAGCCCAGCAAGCTAAAGTTCGCGACGCTGTGTCGCGCTCGTTGCATTTCGAACTCTGGATCACGTCTGAGACGAATAATCCCTTTGGATATGCCCGGCAACTGGTTCGTATGGGCAACGGCACAGTGCGCAGCGCGTACTTCTTTCCGCATGACACGGAGGCCGCGCCCTGGTGGCAAGGTGAAGACGCCCGTCTGGCGTCGCTGGCGGCCGCGGCGCGTATGGCCGAACCGCTCTACAACGACGATCCGGTGTTTCAGCACCAGTTGGAAACTTATGCCTGGAATCAACTGCATTGGATTTTGGGACGAAATCCGTTCGATGCAAGTATGCTGATGGGAAGCGGCCACGGAAACGCTCCGTACATGTTCTTCCGCTCGTACAAGTACACCAGTGCTCCGGGCGCGATTATCAATGGCGTCACCGCTGCTTTCAGTAATGAAGACGGAATTGCTTTCAATGAAGGATTCGCCCGGACCGGCAAGGATGAAGACTGGCGCTGGACGGAAGAGTGGTTGCCGCACGCTGCCTGGTATCTGTACGCTGTAAGCCTGCCGCATAATTAGAAGCTGTAATAAAGTTTTGCCCCGTACGACATCGATCGCTGAATCGAAATTCGCTGTTATGGTCGCGAGGACTGCCTTGACCGATGGCGCCACGCGAATCCACTCCTTCTGTACGCAACCTAAGGAAGCGATGTGAATTGAAAATGCAGAATGAAAATCGCGCGACGACACTGAAGGCTTGTTTCACCTATCTTCCCATCGATCGAATCTCACGAAATATGCGGATGCTTCGATGGGCAATGCCCGTCCTGTTTCTATTGCTGTCGATGCAATTGACGGCGCAGCAGACGACTTCGCCGGACTTCAGCAGCATCGATCGCATCATGGCGTCTGCGCTCAAGGCCAATACGGTTCCGGGGGCAGTTATTTTCATTGGCCACGACGGCCATGTTGTGTTTCACAAAGCCTACGGCAATCGCTCCACAATACCGACGCCCAACGCGATGACGGAAGACACCATCTTCGATATGGCGTCATTGACCAAGGTCATTGCCACCACCACGGCGGCGATGCAACTCTACCAACAGGGTCGCTTTCGACTGAACGATCCATTATCAAAATACCTTCCCGAATTTGCTGCCAACGGAAAAAAGGACATCACTATTCGGCAGATCATGACGCATTACTCCGGCTTACCGCCGGATCTGGACCTCAGCTACCCGTGGACGGGGAAGCAGACGGCGTATGACATGGCATTCGCTGTGAAGCCGGAACGTCCGCCCGGAACTGCGTTTCGCTATAGCGACATCAACTTCATTATGATGGGTGCGTTGGTCGAAAAACTTAGCGGCATGACTCTCGACGCCTACACCGCGAAATATGTGTTCGCACCATTAGGAATGACTCATACCCGCTTCTTACCTCCCGAGTCGTGGCGTCCAGATATCGCGCCGACTCAGTACGATGAAAACCATCACATGCTTCAGGGCGTGGTAAATGACCCCACATCGAGAAGAATGGGCGGCGTCGCGGGTCATGCTGGTTTGTTCAGCACTGCCAATGATCTGTCGATCTTCGCTCAAAATCTGCTGGACCTGCTGGCGGGAAGACCAAGTAAATTTCCCCTGAACCGACTGACCGCCGAGAAGATGACCACGCCGCAAAATCCTGCCACGGCCATTGCTCTGCGCGGCCTCGGATGGGATATCGAGAGCCCGTATTCAGGCAATCGCGGCGAGTTGTTTCCGGTAGGTAGCTTCGGGCACACCGGCTGGACTGGAACTGACATCTGGATGGATCCGTGGAGCGACAGCTATATTATTTTTCTCAGCAATCGCAACTATCCCGACCGCCGTCCGAACACCATCCCCTTGGAAGGCAAGCTCGCCAACGCCGCAGCCGAAGCGCTTGATATTCAGATTCCCGAATCCGGACGGGAAATCTCGCGTCTCACCGGATACAACGAATCTCTGACGGACATGCGTCGATGGCCAAACCGGAACGCCACTGTGGAAACAGGCATTGACGTCCTGGAGCAGGAAAATTTTGCTCCACTCGCAGAACTGGAAAAAAAGCACGGCGGACATTTGCGCGTCGGCATACTCAGCAACCAGACCGGGTTGGATAGTCATGGCCGTCGCACCATCGACGTCCTGGTTCACGACGCAGAAGCGAAAGTACCGGGTCTGAAGGTCACAACGCTATTCAGCCCGGAGCATGGGATTACCGGAAAAATGGACACCACTGACATTTCCGGCAGCACCGATAAAGCGACGGGATTGCCGATTATCAGCATGTACGGAGCCACAGCTGCCGAGCGCCATCCGCCGGTAAAAAAGCTGCGGCACTTGGATGCGGTTGTCATTGATCTGCGCGATGCCGGAGTTCGTTTCTATACCTACGAAACCGCCGTCGCCTATTTTCTTCAGGCAGCTGCGCATACCGGAACAGATATCGTGATCCTCGATCGACCGGATCCGATTAACGGCTCATTTGTGCAGGGCCCGGTCTCGGATGCAGGTCACTCCAGTTACACCGGCTTTATGCCATTGCCCGTTCGCCATGGAATGACGATGGGAGAATTGGCGCAGTACTTCAACGGTGAGGGGCACCTGGGGGCTTCGCTGACCGTTGTTCCAATCAAGGGATGGCAGCGTGGAGATTGGTACGATTCCACCTCGCTGCTCTGGGTGAATCCATCGCCCAACCTGCGCAACCTGAACGAGGCCACGCTGTATCCCGGCCTGGGAATGATTGAGTCGTCGAATATCTCGGTGGGCCGCGGCACGGATACGCCATTCGGCTGGGTGGGTGCGCCGTGGATTGACGCCACACAATTTGCAGCGGCGCTGAATCACCGCATGATTCCGGGGATTCGCTTCGTCCCGGTCCAGTTCACCCCGCAAGCGCCATATCCCTACGCTGGCCAGCTCTGCAAGGGAGTTCAGTTCGTCATCACGAACCGCAACGCACTGAACGTACCTGAGATGGGCATTGAGATTGCGTCCATGTTGTACAAGATGTATCCGACCCAATACCACCTGGATGCGATTGCGCCCTTGCTGGCGAATCAGGCGACGCTCAAGGCACTCGAGGATCACGTCGATCCCCAATCCATTGCCGATACCTGGCGCGACGGCATCGAGCAATACATGGAACGCCGCAAGGCATACCTGATCTATCCGAGCGAATAAGCCGTGGACACCATTTTCACGGCTACGGAACTGAATCTGCGGGTAGAGATTAGAGCCGGGCTCGCCAGGCGAAGCGATGGCGTATGTAGGTCAAACTGCTGCTGTAATCGCCCGTGATTGCAGCAAATCTGGTGAGCGCGCTGGGACTCGAACCCAGGACCCACGCATTAAAAGTGCGTTGCTCTACCACCTGAGCTACGCGCTCTCACCTTGATTCAAATTATCACAGTGAGCCACGTCTTCCTAAGTCGCGACGCGATCCATTAACAAAAGCATCGCTGCAGAATCATCGAATTGCGAGTCAACTCATTCGACCGCTTTGACGCACGGTCGTGCAGTGAACGCGGGTCCGCTGCGCGGGTGCAGCTGCAAATGATAGCGACCATGGTGCGCCCACCCCATTTTTCGTCAGAGCGGCATAATTTTTTCTTCTGCGCCGACAGAATTTTTGCTACTCTCGATGAAAGTTCAGACCATCCACATTGCTTTTGCCGCTTATGCGGCGTGTGTATTTGTGTCTTTTGACTGCTCGGCTCTGTAACCTCTTCGGCCTGTCTTTCGCCGCCACGTACAACAATTTTGTCTGGCCGCATTTGCGATTGCGACCCCCTCCTGTTGATCGGGCGGCAGGACGGCGTCGTTCATGATTGGAGATTGGTCCGCCCCATACTACGAGCCGCAAGGAGGAATTGCATGGCCCGCCGAACCTACAAATTCATGCTGAAAAATGCGAAAGAAATTTCTTTTGTCGGCACGCGATACTACCCGGTGGAGGTGGATCCAAACCTCTCGCCGTATACCACGGTGTTGGCGACGATATGGGATGAAGAACACATGGTCGGCCAGGTCAATCAGACGGAAATTCTGGCCTGGTGGTCGGAGACGTACCACGAACCACAACGGGAAGTCGCGGGCGAATGCAACAAGGCAGCGTCAGAGGACACCAGCGTCGCTCAACCCGAGAAACCAACGGGCGTGTTGCTCTCCAGCGAGAACTAAAGGACTCGCCAGTTTAGGGATTCGCGTGTCGCCGCGCCATCCATCAGTACTCTTCATCGCCCTGATACACTGAACAGTTTGCTGAGGACAGTTGATGAGTGCGACAAAGATGACGAGTGCGACCAATATAAAAACACCTGCCGGCCCTGAGGCTTTTCGACATACGGCCGACAACATCATGGAATTAGTCGGGAACACCCCGATTGTCCACCTGGGTCGCATTTCGCCGGAGAATGGTGCGGCGATTTATGCAAAGTTGGAATTCCTGAACCCGGGCGGCAGCATCAAGGATCGCGCCGCTTTGGGCTTGATACTCGACGCGGAGCAGCGCGGCGTGTTGCAACCCGGCGGTACCGTAGTCGAGGCGACGGCCGGCAACACGGGCGTTGGACTGGCGTTTATCGGTGTTCGTCGTGGCTACAAAGTTTCTCTCTTTGTCCCGGAAGGTTTCGCGGAAGAAAAATGCATCCTCATGCGCGGCTTTGGCGCAACTGTGGAACGCACCCCGGAAGACGAAGGCATGCAGGGCGCGATTCGCAGAGCGCTCGATTTTGCGCGCTCCATTCCCGGCGCGTGGATGGCCCGCCAGTTCGACAACCCAGCTAATCCTGACTTCCACTTTCGGACCACCGCCCGGGAAATTCTCGATCAAATGGAGAACCGCATCGATGGGTTTGTCGCTGGAGTCGGCACTGGCGGCACCTTCACTGGAATTGCCCGCAGGCTTCGGCAGGAGCTAGGTGCAGTTAAAACGGTGGCAGTTGAAACAGAGGGTTCCGTTTTGCAGGGTGGTATGCCCGGCAAACATAAGGTGGAAGGGATTGGGGTAAGCTTTATTCCCAAGACGTTCGACGGTTCATTGTGTGACTCCATCGTGCGAGTGACCGACCGTGATGCTTTTGCAATGGTGAAAAGGCTGGCAACGGAAGAGGGTGTTCTCGGTGGCTCCAGCGCGGGCGCAAATGTCTTTGCCGCTTTGGAACTGGCGCGCACCATGCGGCCCGGGCAACGGATCATCACCATCATTCCGGACTCTGCCGAGCGATATCTTTCGAAGAAGATTTTCGATGGCGGCCTCTAGAGGGTTCGCAGCCACATATCGCTGATCTTCACGCCAAACCACGAATTCAGGAACACTCAAGGGAACACACGAATGTCAGAAAAGAAGAAGGGTTTTTCGACTCGCGCAATTCACGATGGGCAGACCCCCGACCCGATCACGGGCGCGGTCAATGTTCCCATTTACGCCAGCTCTACCTATGTTCAGCAGGAGATTGGCAAGAACAAAGGATATGAGTATTCCCGCGTTTCCAATCCGACCCGGACAGCTCTTGAAGAAAACTTCGCATCGCTGGAAAGCGGAACTTCAGCCCATGTGTTTGGCAGCGGAATGGCAGCCATCACGGCGCTCTGCACCATGATGAAGAGCGGCGATCACATTGTTTGCAGCGACAATATGTACGGTGGAACGACACGACTGTTCAATCAGATATTGACTCGGTATGGACTTGAATTCACCTACGTGAATACGTCCGATGCAAACAATGTCGACCGTGCAATTCAATCCAATACCAAGCTCGTCCATATTGAAACGCCGACCAATCCGATGATGGCATTGACAGATATTGCAGCAGTTGCCGCTATTTGTCACCGTCATAGTGTCGAATTAAGCGTTGACAACACATTTATGTCGCCGTACTTTCAGCGTCCTATTGAATTTGGCGCAGATATAGTAATGCACTCGACAACAAAATTTCTGAATGGTCATTCCGATGGCCTGGGTGGTGTGTTGATTGGCACCAAACCGGAGCATGCCGAGACCTTTGCCTTTGTTCAAAAATGCACTGGCGGTATCCTCTCGCCATTTGAGGCATGGCTATTGTTGCGTGGGGTCAAGACGTTGGCGGTGCGGATGCGTCAGCACGACGCCAACGGCCGTATTGTGGCGGATTGGCTGCAGAAACACCCGAAAGTGCGGAGCGTCTATTATCCGGGTCTTCCGGATCATCCACAATTTGAGCTGGCCAAGCGGCAGATGTCGGGCTTCGGATCGATGTTGAGTTTTGATCTCGGATCGCTTGAAGCCGCAAACCGTATGTTGCGCAAGGTGAAAATTTGCAGCCTGGCAGAGTCGTTAGGCGGAGTGGAGACCCTTATCTCCCACCCGGCCTCAATGACCCATGCTGCGATTGGCGAGGAAGGCCGGCGCAAACTCGGCATCACGGACGGCTTGGTGCGCATTTCGGTTGGGATTGAAGATGTCGCAGATATTGTCGCGGACCTTGAACAGGCTCTTACCGCCATATGAAAGTAAGACGGCCGCAAGCACTCTGCGCGTAACGAATCAATCTTTGAGTTTCTTTCGTATTTCGATATTCAACCGCTTGATCTTTTGATTCAGAGTTGAAAGAGGAATCCGAAAGGTTTCAGCCGCCTCTGTCTGGTTCCAGTTACAGTGTTCCAGCCGGTCTGTGATGATGTGTTTTTCAAATTTGTCCACAATCTCGAATAGCGATGCGTCTGGGTTGTGCTCCAGCAGGGTCGCTTCGTAGCTGCGTCCGGTTAGATGATCGGGTAACAGTTCTCTTGGAATCGTTTGCTCTGTAGAAAGAACAACGCAGCGCTCGATCACGTTCTCCAACTCCCGCACATTCCCCGGCCAGGAATAGTCGATCAGCGCGCGCATGGCTTCTGGCGAAATGGTGCGCAGGGTAAGCTCATTCTCTTCGCAAAAACGCTTCAAGCAATGTGCGACCAGCAGAGGGATATCTTCTTTTCGATTCCGCAGGGGCGGCAAGTCGATGGTAATTACGTTCAGGCGGTAAAACAGATCCTCGCGAAACCTTCCTTCACGGACGGCAAGTCGAAGATCGGCATTCGTGGCCGCGACAATTCGTACATCAACCTGAAGTTCCTGCACTCCGCCAACCAGCATGAATTTCCGGTCTTGCAACACACGCAATAGCTTTGCCTGCGTATCAAGAGCCATGGTGCCAATTTCATCCAGAAACAGCGTACCGCCGTTGGCAATTTCAAACAGACCCTTCTTCGAGGCGATGGCAGAGGTGAAGGCGCCTTTGACGTGACCGAACAGTGTGCTCTCCAGCAGGTCCGACGGTACAGCGCCCGTATGTACGGGGACAAACGGCTTATCCCGTCGCGGTGAATGGGAATGAATCGCTTTGGCGATCAATTCCTTACCTGTTCCGCTCTCGCCCTGTACCAGCACTGTAGACCGGCTGGGAGCTACTTGCCCGACCAGGTCAAGCACGGCCTGCATGGGCTCACTTTTGCCGATGATGTTTTCAAAACTGTAACGCTGCTTCAGGGCGCGCTTCAGTTGAATGTTTTCTGTTTCCGCCCGATGCTGGCCGATGGCTCCGCGGATATCGGCAAGAAGCTTTTCGTTGTCCCAGGGCTTCTGGATAAAGTTATTGGCGCCGAAGTGCATGGCTTCAACGACGTTCTGCACGGTGCCGTACGCCGTGATCATGATGACCGGCAGGTTCGCATGCCGAGCGCGAATCGCCTGGAGAATTTCAAATCCGCTTTGGCCTGGCAGGGCAAGGTCGAGCAGCACCAGATCGAACACCGATTCTTCCAGCGCCTTCAAACCCTTTGCTCCATCTGGTTCGGTCGCGACCTGAAAGCCCTCCAGTTCCAGCAGCAACTGCAGCGATTCGCGAATAGCGGCTTCATCGTCAATGATGATGATGCGGAGCGGGAGGGTACTGTCGGCTTCTGAAGAAATATTCTCGTGCACAACCTCAGGCATGAACGGGCTTCCTCAATTTTGGAAATTGCAGATGGAACGTTGTGCCTTGACCCAGCTTGCTGTCCACCTGGATCTTGCCGGCGTGCTCTTGAATAATGCCGTAGCTGACAGAAAGACCGAGGCCCGTCCCGCGTCTCTGGCCTTCAACAACAGCGGTTTTGGTAGTGAAGAAGGGGTCGTAGATGCGGCGCAGATTTTCTGCCGCGATGCCCGATCCCGTGTCGCCGATGATCACCTCGACGTGTCCATTGTCGACAGTTTCCACGCGCAATATGCCGCCCTCGGTCATGGCATCTTTTGCGTTTAGAAACAGGTTCAGGAATACCTGCTGCAGTTTCCCCATGTTGCCCAGAATGTCCGGCAACTCCGGCTGCAGCACCAGGTCAATCGTGATGTTGGCTGTGTTGAACTGGTGCTGCAATAAGGCCAGTGTTTCCTGCAACACATAGTTCACGCTAACCGGCTTGAACTCGATGGTGCTGGTGCGCGAAAAGTTCAGCAGACTGTTGACAATCTCCGAAGCGCGAAATGTCTGCTGTGTGATTTTGTCCAGCAGTGGGGCGCTGCGGTCGTCGTTGCGAATCTGCTTGGCCATCATTTGGGTGTAAGAAGAAATCACGGCTAGTGGAGTGTTTACCTCGTGAGCAATGCCGGCTGCTAACAGACCGATCGAGGATAGCTTGTCAGCCTGCATCAGCTGGCTTTCCAGCTGCACTCGCTCCGTGATGTCATCGACCAGAATGATGCGGCCGACGGTGGTAAAGTCCTTATCGACCAAAGGGGCAATGGTGATGTTGGCATTACGAATTTCTCCCGCACGGGTGGCCAGTTGAAATTTGTAGAGATTGTGCACGCCGTTTTCGTGCTTTACTCGGTCATACTCGGCCAAAAAATCTGCGGGAAATAAACTTGCCAGCGGCTGATTCAAGGCTTCCGATCGCGGCACCGCGTACATGGATTCCATCTGAGCGTTCCAGCTGTCGATGCGGTCGGCCAGATCGACTGCAAGAATGCCGATGTTGATGGACTCGACGATATTTTCATTGAACTCTTTCAGCTGTTCATACTCGGCAATCTTCTCTTCAAGCTTGGCGTACAGGCGTGCATTCTGAATCGCGATGCCCACATAGCTGGCCAGCGTTTCCAGCAGTTCAACGTCTTCGCTGGAAAGGAAATCCCCGTTGGTGGTGCGCCCAAGCCCCAGCACGGCGATGGTGCGCTGCTGCACCCGGCAGGGAAGATAGTAGTTCAGGTCTAACAGGGAGACAGCGCGCTGCTGGCTTTCGGTCAGATGCGGCGTATTCTGCGTGCTCTCCAGGAAAATGTGCGAACCATCCTCGCGGCCATCGAAGCGAAGAAATCCCGTCTCCAGATTTTCCGTATGGCTCAGCGCCAGCGCAGGAATTCCATGACTGGCCGCCAATCGAAACTTCGAGACTCGCGCATTCGTTTCGTCATCGAGAAACACTCCAACCCGCGCAACTTGCAAAATTCGAGGTAGCCGATCGACCAGGGCATTCAGCAATGCCCGCAAATCGGTTTGAGTATTCAGGCTGCGGGCAAATTCAACCAGGGTGGCACGGGAATCAAGCCGCTTACGATCGAAGACGCGGTCCACTCGATCCTGAATGGCACGCTTGATGGGATCGAAGACCAGGGCAGCAATAATAATCGCCGTTGCAAGCCCCCACCCTCCCGCCGCTGGCAGTTTTTTGTGCACCACTTCGCCGGCAAACGCGACCGCACCGAAGTAAATGGCGACCAACGTCCCGGTGGCCAGCGTGTAGGTTACGCCGCGCTTAAAGATCAGGTCGACGTCCATCAATCGGTAGCGAACGATGGCGTAGCTAAACGTCAGTGGAAGAAAGACCTGGCAAAGCACGCCAATCTGGCTCAGCAGCGTGGGCGCAGATGCCGGGGCCAGCAAATAGGGAATTGCATAGAGCAGCGTGAACGGGGTGACCGCGAGCAGCGTGCCGCGTGTCAACCATTTCAGCTGTTGGCGCGTTAGCGGATTATCGGCTCGGCGATAGTTGATGAAGAACACCAATGCCGCCGCGACGTAATACACCGTCATATAGCCGATTGCGACCTGATTCAGCCGGTGAAGCAGGAGCTCCGTAGCCGACCAAAGTCGAATGGCTGCGATGAACAGACCGACAAGTGCGATTCCCGGGAGATAGAGTAGCCACGCCATGCGACGGCGGCGCATGGTCGGATTGTGCTCAGGAAATGTGAATGCAAAATGCAGAAGTAATGCTGGCTGTGCGGCGCTTGCAGCGATATTTCCCCAGAAAATGAACCAATCGAACAGGTTCAGCTTCCCCGTGTAATTGAACGAGTAAAGAATGAACGACGCCAGACAGAAGATGTAGAAATGAACGGAGCGGGGCGCGGTCCACCGTCGGAACAAGATATAGAGGCCGATCAGCAGGTAAACCAGCGCGATCAGGCGAAGACCGATATTGATATCCCGATCCGTGGGCACCAGAATTACCGGAATATTTTCGAGGCGAACGCCGGCGCGAATGACGGAATAGGTGGCTTTACTCCAGATACCGGTTGCGAAGAGTTGCCGCTGCAGCGCTGTAATGCGTGGGGTGCGATGGTTATTGACGGCCGTGAGCAGATCACCGGGTTCAATCCCGGCGCGGTCGCCTGGACCATGGGCAATCACTTTTTGCGCGATCAGACCGCCAGGTGCCTCAGCCCACCAAACCTGGTCTGTCGGAGTCTGAAACTGGCCTTCGTGGGTATAGTTGATCGACGCCAGAATCACCGCGGCAACTGTCAACGTTGCCAGAACGACGGCGGCGATTCGGAATGGAATGTTCCGTGGCATTTCGAGGCTTTTCTTTCCGCGTCAGAATGCCAAGGCTAATTGTGCGGTTTCTGATGCAGTATAGAAGTGTTGTGCAACTTGCGTGCCAGACTCACCTAGCTCAGTCTTCCGGAATCTACCCCCTGCTACTGCCATCACTTAACATAGATAGCTAGCGTACATTCGAGCCCCAAGCATCGCCGTTGGCACTTGTCATTCCGTTGCAAGCTGCATTTTGCTTCGAGTTGCAACATAGCGCCGCCAATTTTAATCGCGTCTTCAACTGGCACTTAGCTGGGAGAACCTCCATCATTCGAGGCTGGAGCCCTGGAACATCTGCGAAAGCTATCCACAATTCTAAATCGAAATATATGATTTATGGAATTTCCGGCTCAACTCTCGACGTCTCCTCCGTTTGCGGACGTTCTGCGATCAGGATTCGCAGATCGCGAAGATTGTTTCCCGAGGGTCCCGTGACGATGGCCGCTCTTCGATCGGAGAGGAATGGATAGGCGTCGAATCGATCGAGCGCATCCATTACCCGGGGTAGCGCATGGCGTGCTACGGTATCGCGATCCACTACCGCTCCGGCTGCAGGGCTATTTCCATCGATGCCGTCCGATCCAGCCGACAAAATGGCCACAGGTTCGTCTTCCGGGCGCAGCAGCGTGGCGGCATAGAGGGCAAATTGCTGATTACGTCCTCCAATGCCCACCGTTCCAGCGGTGTCGTTGCTCGTCGGCAGAGTGACCCTGACTTCGCCCGTTGAGATGATGCATGCGCGAGAGTGATGGGCGCGGCAAGTTCGCAGTCGATCGAGCAAATGTCTGGCTGCAGTTTTGTACTCCCATTCGTCGCAGTTGTTGTCGATGACAGCAAAATAACCAAGCGCTTTTGCGTTCTTCGCCGCCGCTTCGGCGAGGTTTTGGGCACTCAAGAGCACCGATGCTTGAGCCTGCAACTCTCCCGGTTTTGGAGTTTCCACGAGGGCGTCTGACTCAAAGAATCGCCGCACAGCAGCGGGGAACTGAGCCAGCAGCTTGTAACGGTCGAGAATTTCTCGGCACTCCTCGATGGTGGAAGAATCTGGAATCGTCGGTCCGGAGCCCAAGGCATCCTCGCACCCGACCGGAACGTCGGAAAGTAGCAGAGATCGGCACATTGCATTTCCGGCTGCTTGCGCAAGACGACCACCCTTCACGGCCGAAAAATGCTTTCTTACGCAATTAATTTCTGTAATCGAAGCGCCGCTGCCGACTAGCGCGCGATGAAAGCTCGCCGTGTCATCCAGAGAAATTGAGGAGTCCAGCGGCAACTCCATCATCGCCGATGCTCCCCCGCTGATCAAAAAAAAACATAGCGAATTGGAGCGCGCGTCTTGCGGCAATTCCCTCAACATTGTGAGCGCCGCGCGTGCGCCGTCGAAGGACTCCTGGTTCGGCGATGGATGGCCGCCGGCAAAAAATTGAATTCCGCGGAGAAGTGTTGTGGCGACGCTCTGTGATTTCTCCGGCGCGATCAAAACACCCGCCAGATCGCAGTGGCTAGGCAAGCTCAGTTGTTGCAGCAGCGAAACAAGCATGGTGCGGGCGGCTTTTCCGACGGCGACAATTCGCACTCGCTGCACACACCCGAGATCGATCGTCTCTTCGCCCAGTCGCAACATCTGCCCGCGCACCGACACGTGACGCGCGACCGCCCGGTCGACGCTGCAGTCGGCGAGGGATTGATCAAAAATCCTTCGCGCAATCTTGCGCAAATTCGCGATGCCTTCATCCACTTGTGAAGTTTTCATCAGCGTGTTCCGGACATAAAATTGCCTTGCACCCAGTGAATGATCTCGGCCTGTACCTGGTCCAGCTTGCCCACAAAAAAGTGGTCTGCATCCTTGATCCACACCAGCTGTTTTGGTTGCGAAGCTGTCGCCACCACTGCCTCCACCTCCGCGACCGGGCCGTACTGGTCGTGATCGCCGCTAATGAAAAGTTTGGGTTGCTTGCACTCCGGCAAATAGCGATACGAGTAATGCCGGCCTTCCGCCACGACCGGCAGCCCCAACGCAATTAATCCGGGAACCCGCGGGTCGCCGCAACAAACTCGCATCCCGACATTCGAGCCGAAGGAGAATCCAGCAAACAGAATGGGACGATGAAATTCCTGTTCCAGCCAATCGAGCGCCGCGCGCACGTCGTCCTGCTCTCCGTGGCCATTGTCATGCACTCCCTCGCTTCTGCCGACGCCGCGAAAGTTAAAGCGCAATACTGGAAATCCTAGGCTATGCAGCGCCTTCATCGCGCGGTAGACCACCTTGTTGTGCAGCGTGCCGCCGCCCATCGGGTGGGGATGACAAATCAGGGCGCAGTAGGGCGCGTCATCTACGCCACGGTTCAGCAGCGCCTCCAGCACGCCTGCCTGGCCGGGAAGATCGAAGGATCGAATCGATGCAGGAACGGGCGAGGATTCCATAGGTCAACAATACGGTTATTTTACGTGCTTGAGAAAAGGTACACGCCCAGGCGTTGCATCCGATGTCGTGGATCACTCCGCTAGCGGTATGCTGGAAATGCATGCCTACAGACCCTGTCGCCCTCACACGCCAGTTGGTGGACATCGAATCCATCAGTGATAACGAAGCCGCGGTCGGCCATTTCCTCTCGCGATATCTTCGAGAGCAAGGTTTTCAGGTAGAAACCACCCCCGTTCCGCAGAGTGCGGGCCGCGAACGCTTCAATGTGTATGCAGGAATTTCCAGCGATCCACCGGACGTGGTTCTCTCCACTCACATGGATACGGTGCCGCCGTTTTTTTCCAGCCGCGAAGACGATCAATATATTTATGGGCGCGGCAGCAGCGACGCCAAAGGCATCATCGTCGCACAGATCGTGGCCGCAGAACGCCTGCGTGCCATGGGAGTGCGGGTGGGGTTGTTGTTCCTTGTCGGTGAAGAACACGGCAGCCATGGCGCGAAGGTCGCCAACCTGAAGCCAAAGGGTAGCCGCTTCCTGATCAATGGGGAGCCGACCGACAACCGCCTGGCACTGGCATCCAAAGGCGTGCTGAACGCCGTCATCCGCGCGCACGGAAAAATGGCGCATTCGGCCTATCCGGAGTTAGGCGACTCCGCGATCCATAAGCTTGTTTCCGTTCTGGAGCGACTCCTGCACATGCCGCTGCCTTCCGATCCGGAGGTTGGGCCTTCAACGCTGAACATCGGATTGATCGAGGGCGGGTATGCACCCAACGTGATCGCAGATAAAGCGTCGGCGACGATTCTTGTGCGTCTGGTCGGACCGTCCGACAAGATTCGCGCCTCCTTGAAGGACGTCATTGGCGGAGACGCGGAACTGGAAGTCGCGCTGGAAATTCCATTTCAGAGATTGAAGCGAATTGACGGGCTCTCCACCATGATCGCCGCGTTCACGACCGACGTTCCCGCATTGTCCAACTGGGGCGAGCCGCTACTGTTTGGGCCGGGATCGATCCACGTGGCGCACACGCCCAACGAACGGCTCGCCAAACAGGAACAGCGAGAGGCAATCGATCTATACGTTCAGGTCGCACATCGTCTAGTCCAAGGATCCTTCGCATCTAAGTAACAGAACGATTCAAAACAGAAGGGCAATGCGCGATGGCCGATCTACACGAACTCGGGGACGAAATTCTTCAGCCAGGGAAAAACCCTGAATCCGCGAGCGAACAAGCGAGCGAAGAGCGAATGAATGGGCTGGTGAACGCGTCGTCCTCCTATCTGCGCTCTGCCATGCATCAACCTGTCGATTGGCAGGAGTGGGGTGACGCTGCGTTTGCGCGTGCGAAGAGCGAGAACAAGCCAGTTCTGTTGGATATCGGCGCGGTCTGGTGCCATTGGTGTCATGTGATGGATCGCGAATCCTACGAAGATCCTCAGATTGCCGACATTATCAACGATCACTTTGTCGCGGTGAAAGTCGATCGTGATGAACGGCTGGACGTGGACACGCGATATCAAGCGGCGGTGCAGGCGATGAGTGGGCAGGGCGGCTGGCCATTGACCGTCATTCTGACCCCAGAGGGCAAACCATTCTTCGGTGGAACGTATTTCCCCAAGGACGAACGCTATGGCCGTCCCGGTTTTGGCCATGTGTTGCTGACCATGGCGCATGCCTATAACGATCGGCACGATGAAGTCATGGAGTCTGCCGATAGCGTCGTCGCAGCGATCGAATATAACGAATCCTTCTCAGGACGGTCAGCGGATTTGCATGCCGGCATCGTCGATAAGCTGGTCCAGTCCGCGTTGCAGCAGTTCGACAAATACAACGGCGGCTTCGGAACCCAACCGAAATTTCCGCATCCGACCATTCTGGATTTATTGCTCGACCATGCAACCCGCACCGCCGATCAAGCCGCGCATAACGTCGCTCGCCTGACGCTGGACAAAATGGCGAGCGGTGGAATGTACGACCATCTTGCCGGGGGTTTCCATCGCTACTCCGTCGATGATCGCTGGATTGTTCCGCACTTCGAGAAAATGTCGTACGACAATTCGGAGCTATTGAAGAATTACGTCCACAGCTTTCAAAGCTTCGTCGAGCCGGAACACGCTCGCATTGCGCTGGAAGTGATTCAGTGGATGGACACGATTTTGAGCGACCGCCAGCGCGGCGGCTTCTATGCATCCCAGGACGCAGACGAATCACTCGATGACGATGGAGATTACTTCACCTGGACGCGCGAGGAAGCGGCTGCCGTCCTGACCCCGGAAGAGATGGATGTTGCCGCCGCTTATTACGACATTGGCGAGTTGGGCGACATGCACCACAATCCGCAGAAGAACACGTTGCATATCGACCATTCATTGGCGGAAGTTGCGCGGAGGTTTGCAATCAGCACCGATCAGGCGACCGAACGGCTTCGGTCCGCGAAGAAAAAACTATACACAGCTCGCTTGCAGCGGCCGACGCCCTTTGTGGATAAGACCGTCTACGTGAACTGGAATGGTCTGGCGATTTCTGCCTACCTCGACGCGGCACGCGTGCTGGAGCTCGATGTACCTCGCCGATTTGCGTTGTTTTCGCTCGATAGAATTCTGCGCGAATCCTGGCATGTGGATGGCAGCCTGGACCGCGTCGTCGCCTATGCGGACGGCAAATCCCCAGCAACGCCAGTGGCCGGAATGCTCGACGATTATGCGGCACTGGGGCTGGCATGCCTCGACGCATGGGAGTCGACCGTGCACCTGCATTATTACCAGCAGGCAGAGCGAATCGCCGACGCGATGATTGCGCGTTTCTATGATGCGACCAACGGCGGGTTCTTCGACACCGCACAGAATTCCTATGCAACCGCTCCGCTGGGAGTGCTTGCCGCCCGCCGCAAACCGTTGCAGGACTCACCCACGCCAGCAGGGAATTCGCTCGCGGCCATGCTGTTGCTTCGCTTGTCTGAGCTTAGCGTAAACAATAACTTACGAGATAAAGCGGAAGATACACTTGAAGCCTTTGCCGGAGTTGCGGAGCAGTTCGGCTTGTACGCTGGCGCCTATGGTTTGGCACTGCAGCGATATCTATTGCCGCCGGTGCAGGTTTGTATCATTGGGGACGACGAAGAAGCTCGGCGCTTGGCTGTGATTGCGACGGCCCGCTACGCTGTGAATAAAACCGTGCTGAAATTTCCTCGGTCTGCGGTCGAGACGCATGCGCTGCCGCCTGCATTGGCGGAAACCCTTCCGCATCTTCCGGAGATGCGCGAGGCGCGAAGTTTCGCCGTAGTCTGCAGCGGAACAAGCTGCCAGCCGCCGGTATATGAAGCTGAAGCGCTGATTGAACTGCTGAATCGACTGTTGGAACCGAGCGCCAGGGGTGTCGAAAAATAGATCTGTTTCGAGAAAATTGAAATTCACCTTACGAGGCTGAAATGGCGAAGACGTCGAAAACAACCATCGATTCGAATGATTTCCGGGTTCCTCCAGGCAAGAAGGTTAGCTTGAAAGAATGGCCCACTTTTGTCAAGCCTGTGTATTCCACCAAGGAAGCCTATCGAACAATTCTTGAAGACCATGTAACTAAGATGAGCTCGCTGCAGCAACTGCTCTACGCTTGCAGCCGTTATGCCTTGCTCTTGATTTTTCAAGGCATGGATTCCGCGGGCAAAGACGGCGCCATTCGTCATGCGCTTTCTGGGATCAATCCAGAAGGCTGCCAGGTTTTCAGTTTCAAGCAGCCCAGCGCCGAAGAACAGAAGCATGACTTTCTATGGCGTACGACTTGCCGCTTGCCGGAGCGGGGAATGATCGGCATTTTTAATCGTTCCTATTATGAGGAAGTGCTGGTGGTGCGCATACATCCAGAGTTGCTGAAAAACGAGGGGCTGCCAGATGCTCACAAGGGAAAAACTTTGTGGAAGGAGCGATATCGCTCCATCGTGGATTCAGAGGAACATCTTTACCGCAACGGAACCCGGATCGTAAAAATATTTCTTCACCTCTCCAAGGACGAGCAGCGGAAGCGCTTTCTTTCACGCATCGACGATCCTGAGAAAAACTGGAAACTCAGCATGGCGGACATTCACGAACGCGAGTACTGGAAGGATTACCAGGAAGCATACGAGGATTGTTTGCACGCAACCTCGACTCGTCACGCGCCTTGGTACGTTGTGCCCGCGGACGACAAGGAGAATGCGCGATTGATCGTTTCCAGGATTGTGCTCGACGCGCTGACTGCACTAAAAATTGGCTATCCGAAAACAACTGAAACACGCCACGCGGAATTGCAATCCATCCGGAAACTATTGGACACGAGATAATGACGTTGTTGAACGGGGAGCGAAATTTCCAGGTGCTCGATTCGACGTCTGCGCGGTACGCAAGGTGCTTGGCCATTGCACATGCTTGCTTCAAAGAACCCCTTCAGGAGGTTTTCGCATGCAGAACAGGTATGTCGCCGCTGGGATTTTGTCGGCAGCTCTGATTTTGACTCCACAGACGATTCGTCCACAGACGCCGCAAGCACTATCCGCCGAAACACACGGGCCGCACGGTCCGTGGCCGAAGCCAACAAACCTTCACGTACTGCCGAAGAATATTTCACACGATGACCTGATGAAGGTCATGCACGGATTTACCGGATCGCTGGGCGTGAAATGCAACTACTGTCATGCGGCGGCGGCGCAGCCGCGCCATCTGGACTTTGCCTCGGATGCGAAGCCGGAAAAGCGGATCGCGCGCACGATGATGCGGATGACCCGTCAGATCAATCAGAAATACCTGTCGCAGGTGAACGTTGCGGATGCCAAACCGGAGCAAAAGCACGTGACCTGCGGGACCTGCCATCGAGGTCACGACATACCGGTGGTGTTTGTTGCGCCACCAGAGCATAAACCGGGCATGCCCGCCGCGACCCCAGCAAGCAACGACGCCCCTAAGCCAGAATCATAAGTTGATCTCGAGTCGAGGAAGACCCCTCGGCGCTCAGCATGAATAATACTTTCCAGCGTTAGAAGTTGGATAGGGTGGCTCATGAGTCGTCAGCGAGCGCAAATGGTTTTTCACTCGCCTTCCTTTGGATCGGGCACAAAGCGATAGCCGATGCCGCGCACAGTTTGCAAGTGAACTGGGTGCACAGAATCATCTTCGAGGTAGCGTCGCAGTCGGACGATAAAATTATCGATCGCGCGCGTATCCGTGTCCTGATGCAGATGCCAAACCTTGTCGAGAATCTCACTGCGGGAGATGGCGCGACCAGGGTTGCGGACTAGATAGCGAAGCAGCTCAACCTCCATCATGGTCAAGCGCACCTGTTTGTCGGCAGCACGCAGTTCCAGCAGGCCAAAGTCGATAGTTTTGCCTGCAAATGTATATTCATCCGATGTTGGCAGTTCGTTTTCTGCCTCGCGAGGACGAAGCCACCGGGAGCGGCGCAGCAAGCCATTCAGGCGGGCCAACAGAATCGACAGCTCAAACGGCTTTGGCAGGTAATCGTCCGCCCCGGCAGCGAAGCCTTCTAAAACATCTTCGGGTCTGCCGCGCGCCGTCAGCATCAGCACAGGGGTGTAGTTTTGTGCAGCGCGCATGGCGCGAGCCACAGCAAATCCGTCCATGCCAGGTAGCATCACATCCAGAACAACCGCGTCGAACGATTCGGATTGTTTCAAGAGCAGATCGACTGCGGTTTCACCGTCGGCGGCGACTACGGCCTCGTGTCCCTCAGCTTGAAGATTAAACAACAATCCCTCGGCGAGATGTGCCTCGTCCTCAACAACCAGGATGCGGCTGTCGCTCTGTCGGTCTGATTCGCGGGTAGCCGTTCCGCGCGAGTTCACTTCATCCTTGTTCACGCATCTCCTTCGTCCTATGAATGCAGCAGCCGTGGCAACTGAACCGTGATGGTCGCTCCACGGCCCTCGCCATCGCTGGTGGCGCTGGCGTCGCCGCCGTGTTGCCGTGCAATGGTCCGCACTAGAAATAATCCCAGTCCGGTTCCCTTCGTTCGCAATACAGTCAGGCTTGGCACCCGATAGAATCTCTTGAAAATTCGCTTCAGGTGAACATCGGAAATGCCAATCCCGTTGTCAGTCACTCGAAGAACAACCCACGCATCGTGTTCAACTGTCAGCTGAACGCGAATTTTCGGATCTTTCGGAGAATACTTCACAGCGTTATCGAGCACATTCATAATCGCCGCGCGCAGATCCTCCGGATTTCCGACAACCACGGTGGACATGCCGCGCGTTTCGTTCAGAAACTCGATGGCCTCGGGAGGCAAATGGTTCCGAAGCGCGACCACCTGGCAGGAATCTTCCACCATCTCTTTGATGTCTACGCGAATGCTGATGTCGTCGGGTCCACGCTGACCGACTTCGCCGGCTTTCAGCACCTGCTCCACGGTAGCCAGCAGGCGTTCACTGTCATTCAGCATGATGCGGTAAAACTCCTGGCGCTTGTCGTCGCTTAGATCGCGTCGCTGCAGCGTTTCAAGATACAGTCGGATGGAGGCTATTGGAGTTTTCAGCTCATGCGTGACAGCGTTCAGGAAACTGTCATGGCGCTCGTTGCGCCGGATTTCGCGCACCAGAAAAATGGTATTCAACACGACGCCGGCGATTAAAATTCCAAAGAAAAAAACGCCCAGAACCAGCGGTACAATTTCATGCCAGTTCAGGATGACCCAGCGAACATTCAAGGCAATCGCCAGCGCCACCAGGCATGCACCCAGGGTGATGAAGAAAGCAATAGCTCCGCGGCGACGGGTGATCTTTTGCATACGTATCGAAATGCGTTTGGGCAAACGAAAAGCCTGACGGCAGTATAGAGCGGATTTCCTTTTAGAAATCGCTCCAGCCGTCAGGCCTAAGGGCAGGAGAGGGACGTCGATATTTAGGAGCCGCGAACCCCTGCGGGACGCGGATCGTTCGGATCGAATTGCGCCACCTTGATCTGTCGCGCAAGGCCAAGCTTTTTCAGAATCCAGATGCCATAGAAGTTCGGATCAAACTCATACCATGTCAATCCGTGACGAGCTGAAACCGGATGAGCATGATGATTGTTGTGCCATCCTTCGCCGCCGGTCAGCAACGCAACCCACCAACTGTTGCGCGAGTCATCGCGAGTTTCGAAGCGGCGCGAACCCCACAGGTGAGTCGCAGAATTCACCAGCCAGGTTGCATGCAGCCCGATGGTAACGCGAAGGAATACGCCCCACAGAACCCATGGCCATCCGCCAATCGCCAGCAGGATAAGGCCTTCGATGGTCAACGGAACCCAGTGATATTTGCTCAATACGACGTAAAAGCGATCCTTCGCAAGGTCCGGCGCATAGCGAGCAAGCATCGCAGTCTCGGTGTGCAACGCCTTGCCTTTCAAAATCCATCCGGCATGGGCCCACCAGCCGCCTTCGGTCGGCGTGTGTGGATCTCCGACATGATCACTGTATTGATGATGAACACGGTGGGTGGCCACCCAGAACATCGGTCCACCTTCGAGCGCTGTCGTGGCGAAGATCGCCATGACATATTCCACCCACTTCGGTGTTTTGTAGCCGCGATGCGTCAGCAGCCGGTGATAGCACATGCCGATGCCGATGTTGATCGCTAACATATACGTCACGACCAAAACGGCCAGCGCGCTCCAGCTAAAGTAAAAGAATGCGGCAATCGCTCCGGCATGAAAAATGGCCAGAAAAACTGCGGTCGTCCAGGTCACGCCCTTGTCCTGCGTGGCGCGGCCCAGCACTGGAAGGGTTGGCTTGGTACGTGCCGGTGAGGGAACTTTGTACACGGGAACAGCGACCGGAGTTCCTACGAACGACGCTTCAACGGTTTCGATCGTCGCGGAGTGAAGGGGGGAAGTCTCAATGGCGTTCATCTCGACCGCTTCGTTGGATATGGGAGCCACGCATTACCTCAAAGAAAAAATGAAATTGTTGCTATATCAAGGCTAGCAGCGGGGAAGAAGGCTATATGTAAGACTTTTGTAATTGCCCGTGACACACTTTCTCCAGGTTGCCGGAACGTCGCGCGGAACCGCATTTGGCACTTGTCTGTTGCGATGAAAATGTGCTGCATTGTCGCCGAATTCAAGACAGCTACAACATGATTTGATACGTTGGAATGGCCGTGATATTTTCACCGTGGATCCGCCTCGCCTCGTTCTCAACATTGTTGGCATTTTTCTCCGCTTCGGGGCTGATGCTAGCGCAGGACTCCCCACCTGTGGCGCGAACCATTCCGCTGCCGAGCAGCAAAATGTTGATCGAGCCTGTTCCCGGCTCTCCGCAAAAAACAAACAGCCTCCCAATGGCAATCGCGATTTCTCCGGACGGCCGCTATGTTGCGGTGGTGAATGCTGGCTACGGAACAGCGGAGTCGAAGGGCGAGCAATCCATCGCGATCCTGGATGCAAAATCACATAAGCTGCTCGATTTTCCTAATCGTCATACACCCGAAAGGGCGCAGCAAACGCTGTATTCCGGCATCGTGTTCGGCAGCGACGGCCAGCACCTGTATGTCAGCATCGCCTCACTGACAAATCCGCTGCCAGATGGAAAAAATGCGGTGGGGAACGGCATTCTCATCTATCGATTTGTCAATGGCCGGGTGACGGAAGAGAAAATTCTGCCCATCCCGTTGCAGCAGCTTGCAGACGGGAAACACCAGAACAGAATGGGCACGCATGCGTTGCCTGCTGGCGAGGCGAACCCGTATCCATCGGGTTTGACGATTGTTCACGGACGAGATGGCGATCGACTCTTGATTGCGGACAACCTCTCCGACGACGCGCTGCTGATGGATGCGGCAAGCGGGAAAATTCTGTACCGCTTCGATCTTTCTACCAGCCGCACTATCCCTGCTTCGTATCCCATTGCAACCGCCGCGACGCGAGATGGCAAACGCGGGTTCGTCGCACTCTGGAATGCCTCCGAAGTCGCCGAATTGGATCTGGTGCACGGCAAAGTGGTACAGATGCTGCCGCTGTTGCCGCCTCGTGACCCAATCGATCCCAGTTCGCATCCTGCAGCCTTGGTGCTGAATGAGAAAAAGAGAATCCTCTATGTCGCGTTGGCGAATCGGGATTCCGTAGCCGCGGTGGCAATTGGCCGGCACGCTGGCAAACATGGCAGCATGCATACGCTCGGATTTTTCGACACGCGATTGCCAGGGCAAACCTACTTTGGCGCGTTTCCAGATGCGTTGGCGCTTTCGCCTGACGGGAACCGACTGTACGCGGCAGATGCCAGCTTGGATGCCGTTGCCGTCTTCAATCCTCACGCGTTAAAGCGGCATTCGAAAGATCCCATCCATCCGCACGGATTTATTCCCACCGAATGGTATCCAACAGCGTTGGCTACGACGTCGGATGAACTCTACGTGACGACCGGAAAAGGTCAGGGAACAGGCCCCAACAATTTCGCACCTAAATATGTGCCTCCAGGCCTCGCTCACAGCAAGTTGCCTTCGCCTCCGCACACGTACATTGCATCGCTGCTGTATGGTTCTCTGGCGGCCATGGATCGTGCCGGTGTCGATCAACAGCTTGATGAATTTACCAATCAGGTGATGGAAAGCAACCGCATGTACGCGGCGCGGCAGAAGATTCTTTTTCGCGCCGGCGGCAATCCGATTCGCCACGTGATTTACATCATCAAAGAAAACCGCTCTTACGATCAGATCTTCGGCGATTTGAATGCGGGCGATCGCGATCCCAGCCTCACCATGTACGGCTGGTCGATCACTCCAAACGAACACAAGCTGGCCGAGCAGTTCGGCATCCTTGATAATTTCTATGACTCTGGAGAAGTTTCTGGAGATGGACACGTCTGGTCGACGGCAGCAATCACCAGCGACTACACCGAGAAAACATGGCAGCAAAGTTATCGCGGCGGCCAGCGCACCTACGATTACGAGGGCGTCGTTGCCAATGGATTTCCGCTGCAGGAAAAAATTTCCGATGTCGACGAGCCGGCCAGCGGATATCTATGGACCAATCTCGCGAAGCACGGCAAAACCTATTACCACTTTGGCGAATTTGTCGCCACCGAGTTTTGCAGCGCAACGGTAGCGCCGAAAAAACCTGTGAATCCCCTGCAGGGAACGCCAGAACCCACTCCACAGGAGTGCGCGCGCAATTCGATTCACAAAGGCGAACCAATCCCGGTGAACTATGGCGGAGGCATCAGCCAGTATCCGTGGAGAATTCCGCTGATTGCGCGAGACATTGCCACCAAGCCGGAACTGGTCGGTCACTTCGATCCGCAATTTCAGGACTTTCAGCTTAGCGTGCCGGATCAGTTCCGCGTCTCAGAATTTCTGACGCATTTCGACCGGTGGGTAGCTGATCGCGAACACGGGAACGATACCATGCCGTCCTTCGTAATGCTGCGTCTGCCCGACGATCACACTGCGGGCACCACTCCCGGCATGCCGCGACCAGAAGCGTCGGTTGCCGATAACGATCTTGCAGTCGGAAGAGCTGTGGATGCTGTTTCGCACAGCCCCTACTGGAATGACACAGCATTTTTCATTCTTGAGGATGACGCGCAGGATGGGGCCGACCACGTAGACGCCCATCGCAGCATCATGCTGGTGGTCAGCAAATATGCACCGCGCCCCGCAGCCAACGGAGCCCCATTTGTCGATCATCACTTCTATACGACGGTCAGCGCGGTTCGAACATTGGAAACTTTGCTGGGTCTGCCGCCGATGAATAACAACGACGCTTTTGCGCCGCTCATGACGCCGGAATTTTCCGGCGATGGCACCCAGCCTCCGTTCAACGCGGACTACGTGAATCGCGACAACGGCAGGATTTATGAAGCGAATACGGCGGCAAGTTACGGAGCGAAACAATCCGCGAAGATGAACTTCAGGCAAGCTGACATGGCAGATACGGCGAAGCTGAACATCATTCTCTGGCGCGACGAAATGGGAAGTCGACCGATTCCGCAGCAGCTACTCACGCCGCACCCTCATCATCCTGACGCAGATGGTGACTGACGCAGCCTTTTCAGCTATTCGGCAAAATCGACATGGACGGCTTGGGGTATGACGCCGCGTTCGTGGCCCATCTGCAGTAGCCGGCGAATGGCGTTCTTTCCATCTTCTCCATAGTCCAGCGTGCGCTCATTGACGTACATGCCCACAAAGCGATTGGCGGAAGGTGTATCCAGGTCACGGGCATATTGCATGGCGTGCGCCAAAGCTTCTTCGCGATGATGCAGCGCGTAATTGACGCTGTCGCGCAGCGCTTGATTCATCATGCGGTGCACCGGTGCTCCCAGATCGCGACGAATGGCATTGCCACCCAGCGGTAATGGCAGCCCGGTTTGTTCACGCCACCATCTTCCCATATCCAGCACGCAAGTCAGCCCATCGCGAGCGTACGTTAACTGACCTTCGTGAATGATCAAGCCCGCTTCAAATGTACCGTCCAATACTTGCGGAATGATCTGATCGAAGGGAACGACTTCCGTTTTTACCCCGGGCAGTGCCATCTGCAACACCAGGTTGGCTGTCGTCAGTTTGCCTGGAATAGCGATGCGGACCTTTTTCACTTGATCCAGGGAGTAGCTAGGTTTGGCAACAATCATCGGACCGTAGCCCTCGCCGACGCTACCGCCGCAGGGCATCAGGGCATACTTCTCCTGCACGTAGGGATACGCGTGGAAGGAAATGGCGGTCACGTCGTAAAATGCCTCCTGCATCGCTTTCTGATTCAATGTTTCGATGTCGGTCAGCGTGTGCGTGAACTCATAGCCGGGAACTGTAACTTTGCCGGTTGCCAATCCATAAAACATGAACGCGTCGTCTGAGTCAGGACTGTGTGCGATGCTGATCTGCTGAACTGCCGCTGTCGTCTCCATTGCTGTCAATCGTCTCCATATTCAGAGTAAAGCAATGGGAGCGGGGAATGCACATCGGCGGATCGCGAGTGTGTTGGACGGGTTTAGAATTCGGATATTTTATTTCTCGACTACGGTTGCTCCCCATTCCGCGGGGCAGCGGTCATGCGCATGGCGTGAGAAAAGCCAGTGATGTCCGTCCAGGTCGATGACGCCATATTGCAGTTCGCCGTAAATCGTCTCGTGGAGATCCTCCACAATTGTGGCGCCTTCCAATTTCGCTCGTTGGAAGTGAGCCTCAACATCATCGACGAATATAGTGAGGCTTTGTGTTCCGTAACCCAGATCCGCAGGTACTGAGCGACCTGCCGGCGCGCGTTTCAACATGATCCAGGCGTCACCAAGATGCATTTGCGCACCGCTGATTGGACCGGCATCATCGCCGTAGTGGTAATGCTCGCGGAATCCGAAGACTCGTGTCAGCCACGCCGTTGCTTCCGCGACATCACGGTACAGGATGTGCGGCAGCACAGTGTTCGTCGGCACCGAACGATTCTTCAGCATCAGTCAAAATTAGCTCGGTACACTGCCAGCCGCAAGTCAGCCGCTGTGTGCGCCGATCTACGCAACCTGATCGGAAGATTGCAGCGACCGCTGATACCGCCAGTTGCTTCTCTGCGTGCGAATCAGAACGAACACGGACACGCCCAGCAGCAGCCCTTCCAACATGTAGTTGTATCCATGCGGCAGATGCTTCGTGAACCGTCCGCCGCGCTTTGCCTCCGGCTCCGCAACAACGTCGGCAGCTTCGACAAGCACTTCCGTCATTGGAGGCGCAGGCGTTTCCATGGCTGCCTGCATCGGTTCCTGAATCTGGGCCGCAATCGGCGCTGCCATCGGTTCGTTTGCAACACTGTTCGCGGAAGCCATCATCTCTAGCGCAATTGGGTCGATGAGGCTCGTACTGATTTCGGCAACTTCCGGTTCAAGATCGAACTGCGCGATTTCCGCGTAGTCGGTTTCGGTGGAGAAGTCGCTTTCGTAGGTCGGTGCCTGCGCGCCGGCGAGAGAAAATTCACCACTGGTAAGGGGGGAAGACCGCAAAATCCTGCGCGCGGTCCAAAGCAAAACGACGCATAGCACGAAAATTGCTGCCATGGCAGTACCGTAGAGAATCTGCATCGCAACCACCTGGTAACCTGGGAATTGAGTACTGAAGTGCAGCCATCATAGCAAACATGTTGCGTACTTGAATGTCAATGCTGTACGAGGGGAACCAACAAGGCAACAACGTTTGTAAGGGTGAATCCGTCGGATAGATGTGGCTAATGTCGTGTTCAAGCGCCGTTTTGGATGGGGGATGGAATCGCGCGGGACCCACGTCTTCTTAAATTCTTCGCCCGGTATCGCTTCTACCGCGAGCCTTTTAAATCCGCCGTTTAGCCCAGAGACCTTAGCCGTTGGCAGGCTTCGGTTAAGTCTTTCGGCTTCTTTGCATAGCAGAACCGCATGAGATCCTCGCCCCGGCCCTCAGTAAAGAAAGCGGTTCCGGCAATGGCGGCGACGCCGGTACGCGCCAGCAGGTTTCGAGCCCGCTCCTTCGCGGTCGCGCCAGGAAGTTGCGACACATCCGCAAGGATGTAGTACGCGCCGTCAGGAATGGAAGGCGTCATGCCCGCGGCAACCAGAGCGTCCACGAGTTCGTCGCGCTTCTGCTCATATTCCTTGGCCAGGTCAATGTAGTAGTCGCGGGGTAGTTCCAACAGACCCGCGAGAGCTCCATACTGTAGCGGGGAAGGAGCGCACACGTAGGCGATATCGTGGAAATATCCGATGGCCGGAATCCATTTCGGATCTGCCGTCAGATAACCAAGCCGCCAGCCCGTAATGCTGAATGTTTTGGAGAATCCGGAAATCGTGATCGTACGCTCTGCCATGCCTGGCAACGAAGCGAAGCTGATGTGTTGCGCGTCTCCGCACAAAAAGTATTCGTAAATTTCGTCTGTAATCACGAACAGATTATGTCGCTCGGCCACCCGCGCAATGGCCTCCAGTTCTTGTCGGTGAAATACTTTGCCCGAGGGATTGCAAGGCGTGTTGATCACAATCGCCCGTGTTTTCGGGGTGATCGCGTGCTCAAGACGATCCATGTCGAGCGACCAATCGGGAGCATCCAGCAGCACCGTCACTGGATTGAGTCGCTGCGACAGCAGCGTATTGCGGTGGTAGCCGTAGAAAGGTTCGAAGAGCAGAACTTCATCGCCGGGGTTAAAAAGCGCCATGCACGCGGCCAGAAATGCTCCGGTGGCGCCTGAAGTCACCAGGACGCCCGAATCCGGTTCGCTGCTGATTCCGTTGTAATCGAATAATTTTTTAGAAATCTCGGCGCGAAGCGAAGCAATGCCATCCAGGCGCGTGTAGATATTGTGTCCATTTTGAATCGCCGCAATGGCGGCCTGCACAACCGGCGGCGGCGGATCGATGTCGCACACGCCCTGAGCGAGATTGATGCCCTGGATTCGATCGCATTCCACCGACATGGCGCGGATCTCGGATTGCAGGATGTCCGCAGAAATGTCGCTCAGTGCGAGTTTCGCAGCAGCAGCGTGGCGCGTTACCATGGGTGTCGACATGAACTCTTGCAGTCTATCGATTTTGCCTATGACTCGCCAACTGACTTTCTCTAGTCCATTGCCGCTTCTCGGAAAGACTCAACATTTCCCACTGTTTGAGGGCAAATTCATCTTATTTTCACCTGCGTGCCTTAGAAGGATAGACGTGCCTCCGAAAAGCACAGGGGCGGCATGAAGCAATGACCGCTTGAAACTTTCGATCTCGATATTTAAGAGGGACTCTCAATGATTCGTCGACTTCTTGCTTTGGCGCTGATCCTTGGTGCCACGACATTCTGTACTGTTATGGCGGCAGCAACCGTTAACATCCTCGAAACCGGCTCAAGCCTGCTCTATCCGCTTTTCAATCTCTGGGTTCCGGCTTTCAACAAGATCGATCCCAACGTCAGAATCACGACCCAGTCGACGGGCAGTGGTACAGGCATTTCGCAGGCGGATGAAGGTCTCGCGCAAATCGGCGCATCCGATGCCTATCTGAGCGACGCGCTGCAGCGACAGCACCCGGACATGCTGAATATCCCGCTGGCTATCTCAATGCAGATGGTGAACTACAATGTACCCGGGCTGAACGCTCGGCACCTGAAGCTGAGTGGTCCGGTGTTGGCTGCGATCTACATGGGCAAGATTCAGAAATGGAATGACAGCCAGATTGCTGCGATGAATCCCGGCGTAAAGCTGCCCGATCATCAAATCATTCCAGTTCACCGCAGCGACGGTAGCGGAGATACATTCATCTTTACTCAATACCTCTCATTCAGCACCCCCGACTGGAAGAACAACCTCAGCTACGGGACGACAGTGAGTTGGCCACCGGTTTCAGGTGGATTAGGAGCAGTCGGCAATCCGGGCATGCTGACCGCGCTCACGGGCAATCCGTACTCCATCGCTTACATCGGTACCAGTTATGAGGATGCCATTGAAAAGAATGGGATGGGCGTTGCTGCCCTAAAGAACTCCGACGGCAGGTTCGTCCTGCCAACCGAGGAGACAGCGGCGGCCGCGGCTGCAGTGATGATGCCGAAAACTCCCGCGAACGAGCGCGTCAGCCTAATTTTCGCGCCCGGAGCACAGTCCTATCCGATCATCAATTACGAGTACGCGATTGTGAACCGCAAGCAGCCGCAATCGGACACTGCAGCGGCGTTGCGTAAGTTCTTCACTTGGGCGATCAGCAAGAGTGGAGGCAGCGCACCCCACTTTATGAAGGCAGTGCACTTCGTTGCGCTTCCAGCACCAATCGTCAAGCTAAGTGCGGCCCAGATCGCACAAATCCAGTAATGTCACAATCGTTTGTTATGGAACCGGCGCCGGGCGTGGAAAAGATGGTTTCGCACTCGGCGTCGAGCTCTATTAGGACACTTCCTGCCGGCTTTGCTGAGTTAGGACGGAAATCTTGATATCTCGCATATTTAGTCTTCGTACGATCACTGCCATACTCGGCAGTCTGGTGCCGCTAGTCCTGTTCGCGATCGTAGCCTTTCTGGTGATCTACTCCTGGCCGGCAGTGCGTTTGAATGGTTTCGGATTTCTCATCCACAATGGTTGGAGCCTCGGCAGTCAATACGGCGAACCGATCACAGTTCATGGCCAAATGATCTTGCCGGGAGCCCACTACGGCATCTTATTTCTGATCGTTGGTACGCTTCTGAGTACCGCGATCGCGGTATTGATCGCTCTCCCGCTGGGAGTAGGCGCGGCGATGTTTTTGGCCGAGGCCGTTTCGCCTATTGCACGGCCTTGGATATCGTTCTTTGTCGAGCTTCTGGCTGCCATTCCGAGCGTGGTCTTCGGTCTTTGGGGCTACGTGGTGGTGATCCCGTTCCTTGGCCAGCATCTCTTTCCCTTTATGGTTCGATGGCTTGGATTCATTCCATTCTTCGGCGGTGCATCGGGCAGCGGATACGGCCTTCTTACCTCCAGCTTCGTGCTTACTCTTATGATTGTGCCTTTAATCACCTCAACGGTGCGCGATGCACTCGTGACCCAGCCCACCGGATTTCGCGAAGGCGCGCTGGCACTGGGCGCGACACGTTTTGAGGCTCTTTCAGGAGTGTTGCTGCCGAATGTCCGCCGGGTAATCGTTGGATCTACGATTCTTGCCACTGGCCGCGCCCTCGGCGAAACCATGGCCGTCCTCATGGTCAGCGGCAACGCCCTGAACTACCTGCCCAGCAATATCTATACACCGATTTCCACCATGGCTGCTTTTATCGTCTCGCAACTCGACAGCGCAATGCAGGATCCGACCGGCATGGCAGTGCGATCGCTCGCCGAGGTCGCGCTGGTGCTCTGCGTGATCTCCGTGATTGTGAACAGTTTTGCCAACATCCTGATTTACTATCAAGGCCGCAGAAAAATGGTGTTTGTGTAATGGCTACAACCGCCAGGGAATACGGTGCGTTAATCGCCCGGCCGCCGCTCGGTCGCGTCATCCATCGGCGTCTCGTCAACTATATTGGCTGGGCTTTATGCACACTGGCCTTTCTGCTGCTCGGCAGCGGCATGGTGTGGATTCTAGTTGTCGTCTTTCTGCGCGGCTTTCATGCGCTCACATTCACAGTCATGACCCATGTCACACAAGGTGTAGGGGGCGGACTTCTCAACGCAATTGAAGGCACAGCTTTGCTGGCCTTCGGAGGCATTCTGCTGGCCGTTCCGCCGGGAATGGCCGCCGGGATTTATCTCTCGGAGTACGACAAAGGGCCGCTGGCTCCGGTCATTCGTTTCTTTTCAGACGTTCTGGTCGGAGTGCCTTCGATTGTGGTCGGCTACTTCGGCTATGTCACCATGGTCGCGTGGCTCGGGTGGGGCTTTTCGGTTGCGGCCGGCAGTATTGCCTTGGCCATCATTTCGCTCCCCTATATCACCCGTACCACTGAGATGGCTCTTCGCCAGGTGCCTCGTACCTTGCGCGAAGCGGGTCTTGGGTTGGGCATTACAGAGGGCAAGGTGATCATGCACATCATCGTCCCAATGGGCCTCCCCGGAATTCTTACCGGCATTTTACTTGCGTTTGCCATCTCGATGGGAGAGACGGCGCCGCTGATCTATACGGCCGGCTGGTCCAATTATCTCTGGAACGGCCAGATCACCCATTCACCGATTGGTTATCTGACGTACGCGATTTGGGCATTCATCACCGAGCCGTTTGCCAGCGCAAATGCCCTCGCCTACGCGGCTGCGTTGCTGGTTACGTTGTTCGTACTGCTGATAAGCGTTGTTTCTCGCATGGTGCTACAGCGGCGTTTGGGAGCTTAATGCCAACCATGTCTGACGCTGTACTGCAAAATGCGGCTGAAGCGGGCAATTGTTACGCATGAGCGTGTCCTTGGCCACAGCCGTTGTTGTTTCTTGTGCGGCATTATTGCTGCTCACTGTCCCTATCATTGTTCCCTGCCACACGTGGCATCGCAGGTGGGGAGGGTACATTTCGTGCTACTCTCAGGATTGTGGTCGTCAGCACGCTCTCCCGGCTGATTTTGACGCTCGGAAAAATATTATCGTAGGAGTCGACGGTAACCAGTGATGACAACCTCAATGAAGCCATTCGATCTTAGCCAGCTCTCCAAGGCACATGACATCCGTTTTGCGGAAGATGAGCCGGCAGATGAGCAATTACCCTGGCCGCAGTTCACTGTATCCAAACTCGACTTCTACTACGGCTCCCACAAGGCCCTGAAGGGCATTAACCTGATCGTTCCCAATAAGCGAGTCATGGCGTTTATCGGACCTTCAGGATGTGGCAAAACCACCCTTCTAAGAACCTTCAATCGGATGAATGAGACGATTCCCGGAACGCGCGTGGTGGGCAGTATTCGTTTGGGGGATGAGGATCTCTTTAGTTTTCCGGTGACCAGGTTGCGTCGGGCCGTGGGCATGGTCTTTCAGAAGCCTGCACCATTTCCGAAGTCCATTTTTGACAACGTGGCGTATGGCTTGCGTCTCGATCCCACCGTTCGTCGCAACGAGATCGCGGACAGGGTGGAGAAGAGTCTTCGCCGCGCCGCCCTTTGGAATGAAGTGAAGGACAAGCTGCACCAGTCGGCCAACGGAATCTCCGGTGGTCAGCAGCAGCGGCTGTGCATCGCACGTGCGCTTGCGGTGGAACCGGAAGTGCTATTGCTCGATGAGCCCTGCTCCGCGCTCGATCCCATCTCGACGGCAAAGATCGAAGATCTCCTGTTTGAAATCAAAAACCTGTGCACCATCGTGATCGTCACGCACAACATGCTGCAGGCGGCGCGCGTTGCCGACTACGTCGGATTCTTCCTCAACGGCGAGTTGATTGAGTTGAATCGCGCCAAGCAGATGTTCCAGAATCCGGAAAATCAGCAGACGCAAGACTACGTGACCGGTCGCTTTGGTTGATAGCCGCCATCGACTGATACGCTAGAAACAATGTCGGCGCGGTCGATTCAAGAAATCCACTCCATGCATTTTGGCGCTCAGGGCACCGCGTATCAGGCGCCGGGTCGCGTCAACCTTATCGGTGAGCACACGGACACGAGCGAAGGCTTTGTGATGCCTGCTGCGCTTGATCTGCGAACACTTTCCGTTCTCAGCCCGCGACGCGATTCGACTGCAAATATTTACTCCGTAAATTTTGACGAGCAGGCCAGCCTCGATCTGCAGCATTTGCCCTCGCACCGGCGCGTCCATTGGAGCGATTATCCGACCAGCGTTCTTTGGACACTGGAGCAGCGAGGAATTCGTCCCGAGGGCTTCGACCTGACGCTGTCGGGGAATGTCCCGCTCGGCTCTGGGTTGAGTTCCTCGGCCTCGGTTGAAGTCGCTGTCGCTATCGCTGTTCTTGCGCATGCCGGGATGACGCTCACCAAGCCTGAGATCGCGAAAATCTGCCAGTTTTCTGAAAACAATTTTGTCGGCGCGCAGAGCGGCATTATGGACCCGTTCACTTCCTGCTGCGGCGTCGACAATCACGCGCTGCTGATCGATTGCCGCTCGCTCGACTATGAAGCGCTGCCGCTTCCCAGCGAAGTGCTGTTGGTCATCTGCAATTCCATGGTGAAGCATTCGCTCGCCGGCGGAGGGGAATACAACGCGCGACGTGCCGAGGTTCAGGCGGGTGTGAAGATTATTCAGAAGCACTATCCTGACATCCATACCCTGCGTGACGTCACCGAAGAGCAATTGCGGCGCTGCGAAAGCGACATGCCAGAGGAAATCTTCCGTCGCTGCCTTCATGTTGTTACCGAGGACGAACGAGTCCTTGAGGCTGCGGCTGCGTTGCGCAGCGGAGATTTTCACAAGTTTGGCGGCATCATGCACGACGCACACATCAGCATGCGAGATAACTACGCAGCCAGCTGTATGGAGACGGATTTGCTGGTGGAACTGGCGGCGCGGCAGCCGGGCTGCTTCGGCGCGCGCATCACCGGAGGCGGATTCGGCGGCTGCACCATCAACCTGGTAGCCGCGGATCATGCCGACGATTTCGTGCACAGCCTGCGGGCCGGATATGAAGAAGCCACCGGCATTCGAGCGGAAATCTACCTGAGCCGCGCCTCCGACGGTGCCGGCCCGCTGCTACCTTAGTCGATCATGCAAAACGGCCCTCTCTTTCGAGAAGGCCGCCTTTCACAAACGAGAATTGCAAAACGGGCTATTTCTGCGCCTGCCAGAATGCCGACCCACGATTGGAATAATCCACCCGTACGGTGTTGATGGAATATTTTCCAACGGGCACACTCAGGTGATCGCCGGAAACGGTCAGCGGTGTGCCTTCCGGTTTCTCCATCAGGTTGGTGACAGTTGCCGCGGAGGCTCCTTCAGGAACGGTGATGTTCGCGGTGGTCTGTTTGCCCGCCCACTCATAAAAACGAAGAATCAGGCTGTTGCCGTCTTCGCTTTTCTTCATCGCCGTCAGCACCAGATTTTCAGGTTTGACGGTGACAAAAGAATGCGTCGCCGGTAGCTCGCCGGTATGCGCGGCTACTTGCATGGCATGCAGCGGAATGTTGAAAGCAAACCCGTGCAACACCGTGTTCGCCTCACGCCATCCGCTTGCATGTGGATAGAGAGAATACTGAAAATGTTGCGGACCGCGATCGGCATTGGGATCGGGCCAGACTGGCGAACGTAGCAACGACAGTCGCAGATCATTGCCTTTCACATCGTATCCATACTTCGAATCGTTGATCAGGCTGAAGCCATGTTGTCCGTCGCCGAGATCAGCCCATCGTTGCGCTGGAACCTCAAATTTAGCATCTTCGACAGAATTGTTTCGCGTTGTCGGCCGTTCGATGGTCCCGTAAGGAATTTCAAAGGTTGCCTTCGGGCCGCTGGCAGCCAGCTTGAAACCGGCCTTCAGCAGAATGTGAGTTTCATGCCAATCCACATCGTTGACCACGTCGACGCGATCCATGCCGGCGTAGAGAATAATATTCTGCACGAATGTCGACTTGTCCCAGTGCCGCTTGATCCGCACGACGCTGCGCAGCGGTCCTTTTTCGACTAGCTGCACACTGTCCGCGTCCGTCAGGTTCGTTCCGTGTTGCGCGAAATTCGGGTTGATATTCCAGGCATCGTATTCCTTGGGAGTATCAACAAATGCCTGCAACAGGTTTCCGCAGGTCCCAGAGGCAAGGCTCTCAAAATGGGTCTGCTTGTTATAGAGACTGTCGATGCAGCCGTTTTTCGGGTCAACCACTACACGCAGAACGGAATTCTCCATCGTGGTGCCATCCGTTTTTAAATCGCTTGCGATCTTGCGCGTGCCGGGAACCGCATGCAGTACCGTATATCCCACCGAGGGAACATCCTTCGGCTGCAGCAACAGGTGATAGGTGTGCGTGCCCTCGTCGGTCGACAGAACCTGCATCAGCACCGGCTTATTTTGCGCGTCGAGCACCGAGATGCCATTCGGCTCTGCCTGAGGCATCTGTACCGTTGCCTGTACAACGTCAGTCCGACTCCAACTCAACGGGTTCCAGATCAGGATAGGAACACCGGCATGCGAGTCTGTGTCGATGTGGCTGTCAATGTCCGTCAACGCATTGTGCGTGGCGTCGTTGGCCGTCCAATGGATGACGTTGAATTGCTTCTGCGCATCTTTGTAGATGACGCCGATGCCGGAGCCCGCAGCCAGATCGTGAAATCCATTAAACAATTGCAATTTCCACGCCGCATTCAGCTGCGAACTGGGATAGTCCAATCCGCCCAGCCAGGCCAGCGAAGAATACTTTTCAGCATTCAGCAGCCATTCCGACCCGTGGCGCAGGTTCCATTTTAGCTTCGCCTGCGTTGTGTAGGTGCCCCGGTGAAACTCCAGATAGAGTTCGTCATTCCACACGGGAACGCTGATCTCTCCCGCCGGAGGAGCCGACAACTTTGTGTTGCCCGCCGCCAGCGTCTCGTAGTTCCATATGGGAGCATCCGCAGTGTCGACCCGCTTCGCCATTGCTTCGAAGAAGGTCTGCGATGTGCCAAATTCAAGATGCGGGTACACCTTGTTCGGCTCCATCCACCGCATGCCGCTGTCGAGCATATCGCGCGTCGGACCGCCACCGTGGTCGCCGATGCCGTACAGGTGCATCATCTCTTTCTGACCGGGATTCAAATTGACGGCGGCGGCCAGATCGGTGGCCATTTTTACAGGCTCAATCTGGTTGACGTAGTCATGCGGGAAATAGGTCAACACGCGGCTGCCATCGGGAGATTGCCACCAGAACAATTTCAGAGGAAGTTGATTGGTGTCGTTCCACGCCATCTTCTGCGTCACAAAATAGTCGATGCCGGATTTCTTATAGATTTGCGGCAGTTGCCAGTTGTAGCCGAAGGAATCTGGATTCCAGCCGACCGTGACATCCACCCCCAGGTTCTTCTGGAAGTATCGTTTCGCGACGAGGATCTGCCGCACTGTCGATTCGCCGTCGGGCAGATTCAGGTCAGGCTCGACCCACATGCCCCCCACGACTTCCCAGCGACCTTCTTTCACACGCTGCTGAATTTGCTGGAAAATGTCCGGATATTTGTTCTGCATCCAGGCATAATATTGCGCAGCCGATTGGGAGTAGGTGTAGTCGGGATACTCATTCATCAGCTGCAACGCCGTCGAAAAGGTGCGTTTCACCACGTCCACGGTTTCGGTCCACGGCCACAGCCACGCCGCATCGATGTGCGCATTGCCGGTCATATGGACTGTGTATGTCTGCAATGTCGGTCGCAGCGGATCAAGCTCGGATTGCGCCTTCTGCAGCGATGCGTCAAATGCGGATTGATCGCCTTTGTCGAGCGCTGCCAGATCCACCGTTGTGGCCGCGCCGTCTAATGTCTTTTCCTGCGAGGCCAGGGTCGCTGCATCGGCCGTAATGGCCGGCAGCAGGTGAGCGGCCGAGATCAATTCGTCGCGAAGGATGGAGGGATTGGGCCGGTTGCTGGAGAACACGACATTCAATTCCGCAGCGTGGATATCTTTATTGTCCTGGGTCTGCAGCAGCTTTACGGCAATCAGCACCTTGTCCCCGGGCTTCGCCTCATTGAAGAGCAATTGTTTCTCCAGGTCGTCTCCCAATGCGATGCGGCTGCCGTTGTAGTAGAGAATCGTTGGGACAGGGCCATTCGCACCCACCTGCATGTGGAACCAGATTTGCGATCCTGCCAGGTCATAGCCATTCAGAGTTTTCGGAACCTCTACCCATCGCCGCAACCACACCGCCCCGTGGGGAGCCGTGAAGGGCAGATGCACGGTTTGCCACGCGCCAGTATCGAGGTCGGGCCGCTCGCCATGAGCGATGTCGCCAAGATGGTACTGCCACGTATTCGCCGGAATGGAGTCGAATGTGCCGAGGCGGGCGATCACTTGCTTTGCTTGCGGAGAGAAGGCATAGGGCGTGACCTTCCCGGCTTGGGCATACATATTGTTTGTCTGGAAAAGTATTGTGAGGAAGACAATACCGAACGCCAAGGAACAAAGAGAAAATGAACTACGAGTAGGCTTCAAGACTCACTCCATCGGAGGGGATTTTTCACCGCGTTACAAAAATACACCAAAATTTACTTCGATTGATGCGCACTGCCCGAGTCATCGCACCGCGTCTCCCGCGGGCGACTTCTCCACCAGGCAGTAATTTGCAGCTAACAGCACCAGAAAAATCCAGAACACATTGGCGCCCAATAAATGGAGAATCTGCAACCATGTCGGCTGCTGCCCCACGACATCCAAAACACCGAGCAGATATTGCAGCAGCAACGTGACAAGCACGGCCATGCCAAGCGTGTGCATCTTGGCAGGCGCATCGCGGCGGAAAGCCCGCACCAGCAGCCATAGGATGAACGCTCCAGCGAGAAAGGCACTCGCCGGATGAATCCATCGCAGACGAAGAAGCAGAGGAGCCGTCGCCGAAAAATCCTGACGAATCGCATCCAGCAGATTCGAGGATGGGTACATCGTATCCCCCAACGCGACCAGGGATCCCGTCACCCCGACCAGCAGTGTTGCGAGGATGCCCAGGGTGGGAAACACTAAACGGCCTCGCCGTAGCCGCGTGGTTGCGCGGAATCGCGGACTCGAAAGAAACTCTGCCGTCAACGCCAGCGCCGCCACCAGCAGTAAAGTGTTCGTCAAGTGGCATGAGAAAAGGAGAACTCCGGTCGCGGGGGAAGCGCTGTGCGCCGCAACCGTGACCAGCAGCGCGCCGAGAAATGCCTCATTCATCACCAATACCAGCGCAATGACAGACGTCCAACGCCCGAGATGCCCCTTGCCGGTCGCTCGCCATGTCCACACCAGCAGCGCGACGATCAGGATCAATGCGCCACCGCTCATCAGGCGATGCGAGAATTCAACCATCGTGTGAAATTGTGGCGACTGCGGAATGGCAGCCCCATCGCACAGCGGCCATTGGTCTCCGCAGCCCGCGCCGGACCCGGTCGCCCGTACCACTGCCCCCCATAGAATAACGATGACGTTGTACACCACGACAAACCAGGCAAACCGTCGCAGCGCGACAGAAACACTCCGCGACTGACTTGTATGTTGCAGCCCGCCACGTATGTCTGCAGAAGCAGCATGGTCAATGGCGATCATCTTGGTCATGGGGTTCTCCAGGGGTCGCGGAACACTGCAGATGGTGCAACCCTGTATTGTAGGCCGAAGCACCGCGTCGCCGCAGCCGTCATCGGTTCAAGGGACGATCCGTCAGCAACTCTTTGTCTGATACTTCCTGAACCAGGTACACACGATTCTCCAGCAGGTCCTCGACGTGTTTTCGGTACTGCGGCGGGACAAACAAGAACTTGCGCGGTCCATTGCCCCACATCGCAAGTAACTGTGTGTCATCCAGGCAAACATGCGGCGCGTCGGGATAATCCGAGCCCCACAACAGCGTCGTCTCGCAGCCATTCACCACGTAGGCGCGCCGCCCCGTATAGAAAATAATGGACGATCCGTACGATTGATCGCCGTACAGGATCAGAACGTCCTGTGGGCTGGCAATGGCATTGATGGTGTTCGCCATCGCCCGGGATGAAAGCAACGGCTGAAAGCGAACAAAAGCGATATGTGCCGCCACCAGAAATATCGCCGCTGTCATGGCAGTCGTGAAAGTAGCGTTCAAATGTTGCCGACGCACGCGCATTCGCCACGCCAGTGACGGTCCCACCAGCAACGTTATCGCCGCAAGGACTGCCGGCAGACGGAGTGCGGCAAACGAGGGCCCGGTCAGATCCATAAAGTGCGACATCGACAGCGAGTAGCCGCCGACATCGCGATGGGCCAGCAAAGTTCCAATGTCCCGGACATACGGCAAATGTCGCGATGCCCACAATCCATAGGCAAGCATGGCTGCCGCGCCTGCGCCAACTAACGCGAATAGCGCGTGCGCGGCTTCCAGCCACCGCATATCCACGGCTCGCTCGCTTGCCGAGGCGCTCATCGCGTCCGTTTCTAAGCTCGCCAGACCCGCTGCCGTCAACAGCAACAGAGGAAAGTACGCCGGGAACGTGTAGTACTCCTGGTTCGTCGAGATCGAGAAAAACAGCAGAATGAAACTCGCGTAGAACGTCATCAACAGGGAAGTGCGACCGCGGAAATTCAGTTGCTTCCAGGTTTGCCAGCTGAATCGGCGTCCTGAGCGGCGGTGTTTATGCCATGCCTCGTACAGCGTCGCCGGCCAATACAGGCTCCATGGGAACAGCCACACCAGATGCAGACTCCAGAAAAGATAGCCCGGCAGCTTGTTGTAGTCGTGCGGGTAGCGCTTGCCGAGGAACCGCAATACATGTTCGTTGATGAAGTAGAAATAGAAAAATCCATGCACGTTGCCTGGCGAAGGAATGTTGCCGACGGGATGACCCTGGTCCGGGTTATGCATCCCCGCAAGAATGTGCCACGGGGCAGCCACCGCCAGGAAGAGAAGCGTTCCAGCGAACAGATGAAATTCTCGCCAGCGACGCCACTGTCCGGTTAGCCAAAGATACGGCACCACGCCACCCAGGAAAAACACCGGCGCGATCAGTCCTTTCGCCAGCATGGCCAGCGCAAGCAGGACATAGGTGCAATAGATGCGCGACGGCCTGTGATCCTCCAATCCTGTGAGAAATAAATACAGTCCTAAGGCAATCAGCAGCGTCAGAATCGATTCAGGAATGAAATACCGGGTGAATAAGAACGTTCCAACAGATGTAAGGAAGGCCAGCGCGGCATAGAACGCAGCTCGCTCAGAATAAGCACGACGTCCCCATAGCAGCCCCAGGATCGCACAGCCCAAAACTGCGAGTGCCATCGGCAAATGAGTCGAAAAGGCGTTGAAGCCAAAAATTCTAAAGTCGATCGCGACCATCCAATAGGGCAGCGGCGGCTTTTCCAAATAACGGATTCCATCCACCATCAACGTGACGATGTGGCCGGTCAGCGCCATATGCTGCGCTGCCTGCGCGTGGGTGGCATCGGCGTCATCCAGCAAAGATGGCGTGAACAAAGCCGCGAAATATACGGCCAAAAAAACTGTCAGAATCAGAATCCACTCGGCGCGACGGGAAAGAGGAAACGCGGGCGTCGAATCGGCCGGCTCAACTCCGGCGAGCGAAGGCTGATGGGGAGAATTGGAAGGTTGCATCCGCATATTGAGAAGCAAACCTAGAATAGCAGTCCAATGTCCGCCACTCTCTCCTTGATTCGTGGCATCCTGCCAATGTGGGTACTGTTCGAGCACAGGATAGGACGATATACGCGGCTGTCGACATCGGATCGAACTCCGTTCGATTGAAGATTGCCGCCGTTCACAACCACCGCCTGAAGACGCTGCATGAAGATCGTGAGATTACTCGCCTGGGCGAAAGCGTATTCGAGAGCGCTGTGGTTTCGCCGGAATCGATGGCGACCACCATCCGCGCATTACGCAGATTTCATCGCGCCGTACAAGCGCACGCGGTCGACAAGGTGCGGGTGGTGGCCACCAGCGCCATTCGCGATGCGCGCAATCAACAGGCGTTTCTGGCTTGGGTGCATTCCGCTACCGGCTGGAGAGTCGAGATCATCTCCGGCCTGGAAGAAGGTCGCCTCATCCACCTGGGAGTAGTCTCCAACGAACCGGCGGCTCGCGGACGCTGTTTGCTGGTGGATTTAGGCGGCGGTAGCTGCGAGATCACTTTTTCCGAACACAGCGCCATTCGCCAGATCGTCAGTCTTCCGCTCGGCGCTGTCCGCCTAACCCGAGAGTTTCTCCGCCATGACCCGCCGACCGCGGAAGATATTGCGCGCATGCAAGTGTGGATTCGGCGAGAACTACAGCGCGCGGAGCAACAGATCGGTTGCGAGCGGGTCAGCGTGTTCGCGACCTCCGGAACCGCAGCGGCGCTCGCGTCTGCCGCACGGGCAGCGACCAAGTCCGGCTTCAAGCCCGACGCAAAACCAGGCGTCCGAGCCTGGGACCGCACTCCAACCGCGGTGGTTCGCAAGCTGGCCGACAAGCTCAAGCGAATGTCGGTCTCCCAACGCAGCGTCATTCGCGGTATTGGACCCAGGCGCTCCGAAATTATCGTAGCGGGCGCGTATGTATACGCGGATTTGCTCGAGCGTTTTCGCCTCCCGGGCTTTCGCTATTCACCCATGGGCTTGCGCGACGGCATTTTGGCGCTGATGCTGGCCGAAGGCGACACGCGAACCTCTGCCCACCATCACTTTGAAGAAGAACGCTGGGCCAGTGTGTTAGAACTCTGTCGCCATTACGGAATCGATCCCAAGCGACAGGAACCTGTGGTCTGCGACGCCACCCAATTATTTGACGATTTGAAGAGTGTCCATCATTTACCGCCGGAATATAAGCTTTGGCTCCAATCAGCGGCCATGATGCACTCGGTTGGCAAATTTATGAACTACCAGGGTCATCATCGCCACACCCAGTACATCATTGCCAATTCGGAGCTATACGGATTTACGCCGGAGCAACGGCTGATTGTTTCCGCCATCGCGCGCTACCTGGGAAAATCCAGGCCTGCGCCCGGCGATCGGGTGCTGCGCTACATTCCTGTGGAACAACATGTGAGTGTGAAGCAGACGGCGATGCTGCTACGCATGGCGGTCGCCTTGCATCAGAACCAATCCAGTGCAGTCACACGCTTTCGCACCCGCGTGACACCCAGCAAAGTAAGCATCATGCTGATGCCGGGACGAAAAGGGGTCGACCTGGAGCTATGGGCTCTTCGGAAAGAAGCGGATTATTTTCGCGAAGTTTTTGCGCGCGATCTCTTGGTGTCTCTAGCTTGAACTGCCCGTAAGAGTCGGGGATCCAGCAGCCATTGCAACCGGGTCGCTCCGCGCTGTACGGTCAGCGCAGCAATCGCGCCCTTGCGAACTCGGGCGATGGGACTCGTCGCTGACGGAGATAACAGTCGATTCAGATACACCGGCAGATTGGGATTGTGACCCACCAGCAGCACTTCCTCCTGGTCCATCACACTGTCGAGAAGTCGTTGAAAATCGCTCCAGGTTCCTTCCGGTGTCATGGCCTGCGATAGCTGGATTTTCTTTTCGTAGCCAGTTTCAGTTCCGACCAGCGTAGCAGTCTGCAGCGCGCGCTTCAATGGACTGGAAATGACGGAATCGAACTGAATCTTCATTGCATTCAGGGCACGGCCCAACAGAATGCACTGTTGTTTTCCTTCTTTATCGAGCGGACGCTTGTGGTCAACAAGAGGATCCAATTTCCGTTGACCGGCACTACCGTGACGCAATAAATACAAATTCATACACCGTCCTAACGCCACAATTTCTGTTGCGCCCATCCAACTCGCGATAAGGAATCAACGATCCAATCCAACCTTAAGAATGACTGGAATATTTGGCGGCACTATAATTTTGGATGCTGAAAGCACAGATGCGTCGCACACTGATGCCGCGGAAGCCGGCTCCTCGAACATGCGAAATTGTAGCAGCGAGAACCGATAAGCGATCAAAAATACTAGTTCGACCGTCGTTGCCACACTTCTGTCCTCAACATTCCACCCAGATAGGCGGATTTCTCAACCACATGAAATCCTTTGTCATCGAAGGCCTTGGCGTGGTTCGGGATTTTGCGCACCTGTAGCCCGGTCAAGACCAAAAAAGCAAAATACAGGCCGCGAATCACCATCCGTGCTCCCAAGCGCCGCCATCCCCGATCAGGCACAGCAAACTCGGAGACCAGCCAGATCGCATCTTGTGTCATACATGGGGAAAGCCGCGCGATCAGTGCCGACACTTCGCCATCCGTCAGGCAATCCAGAAAAAAGTGAGAGACGACCAGATCATAATCTTGGCGAGTCGGGATGAATCGGCGAACGTCGCCCTGGATTGTTTGGATTCGAGTGTCCGCATCACCGCAGCAGGTTCGCACTCGCTCGTGCAAAACAGCCAGCATCGCCGCACTCGCATCGACTGCGTCCACCTTCACCGTGGGATTCGATGTCAGGAGACGTGCGGTGAAACGTCCATCCCCGTCACCGAGCACCAGCGCATGGCGAGCCTGAGAACATCGCAGCAAAAAGTGGAACCGGCATCGCTCCAACATTCTCCCAAAGCTCAAATATTCCATCCAGCGATAGGCGCGGGCCACAGAATCGAAATTCGGTGTGTCAGGTTCCATTAGGTTGTCGTAAGAAGGACGGCGCATCTAGCGAACGTGAAGAAAGAATAGTAGAGGCGTCAGCAAGGCTCCATCGGCGAGTACGCGGAGTGAGAGGGCGCTCAGCCGAACGTTGTGGCGAATCAGCGCGACAAACACCAGGGAACTGGCGGCCACGGCGATAAAAGGCGGCCAAACGGTCCTTCCCACGGGAAGGCCGGCGAGCGAGAGAGCCAGTATTCCAATCACAGCGGCAAAAGCAGTCAGGTGATGGCCGAGAAAATCTGTCAAAGCGCGACGTGGCATTCTATTTTGTCGAACGCCAAGTTCGCTCGTTCGACCCGCCGCAAAATTGTCCCGCGCCCCTTCACGGTTTGCTTCCGCATCTTCCCATGTTTGGATCGCAACGCAGTTGAGCCAGCAAGCAGCTCCAAAAGTAAATATCACCGCCAGCAATAATCCTCGCCCGTCCTGAACGCGTGTCCAGGTGGGTACCGCGGTCGCAATCGAAAAAAGAAATCCGACAAACAATTCTTTCGAGAAGCGATCACCTTCGGATCGATGATGAATCAACAGAAAATAGCCGATGCCAATCAGACATAAAACAATATCGTCCGTGCGCACGGCCGGCTGCACGCGAAACAAGATCAGGTACGCCAAAGGTATGGCAGCCGCAATCCACGCAATCACGAACGGCTTGCGGTGCCGCAGGTAAAACCAATGCCGATCGCGCAGGTCGGTCATGTCGACCGATCGCCAACCGTCCAGCAGGCGATCCGCGACGTAAACGCACCAGGTTCCCAGCGCCAGCGTGACCAGCGCCGTCGATGGAAGGCTCACGTCGAATGCCGCCGCGAAAAACCAGCACCAGACAACCGCAACCGTCGGAGCATCGAGGCTCAGCAAGTGCCACCACACCCACAGCCGCCGAGCCGACAGTACGCCCAGGCCCTGGTCAAGCCGAGGGTTTCGAACTGCAGGCGTGCTGGTCAATGGGCTGGCTGACATGTCAATTCGTCACGGAAGGGAAAAAATTGCGGCTGTCCGCCGACGCGGAACCGCTCTATCTGTATTCGACGCGCGCTGGCGCCTTCGCGTTTCTAATGCATCAGAATTCATTTTCAGTAAGATGTGAAATTCATTCAGAAGGGTCGGCTTTTTTCCGTTCGCGAGTGCGCTTGACGGTGCGGGGCTTCTTTTCGATCTTCGAGTCTTTGCTTATAGGTTCCGGCTTGCCAGTTGCAGGTGTAGCCCCTGGTGTTGCAGAATCCGCATCATCGGAGGCTTGTGGAGTGGCGATCGAGGCCGCCTGCTTTGGAATATCTCGCACGCTGGCTTTGTCCTCTGCCAGTCGAATCAGGAATTCCTGCGCGTGGAAGTATGGACCCGTTCTCCCCGGCTGGTCTTTGGTGCGAACATACTCGCCCGTAGGCAGCAAAAACCTGGATTCTGCAGTATCGGCGAGATAGGCCGCCAGTATTTCATCGCGAATCCGCTGCCGCAGTTGCGGATCGACCACCGGAAAGACTACCTCGCATCGCTCGAACAGATTGCGGGGCATCCAATCCGCGCTTCCCGCATACACTTCTGGCTCACCGCCATTCAGGAAATAGTAAATGCGGCTATGCTCCAGAAACCGGCCGACAATGGAGCGCACGCGAATATTTTCACTCAGGCCCTTTACGCCTGGGCGCAATGCGCAAATCCCGCGCACAATCAAGTCGATCGACACCCCAGCCTGCGAGGCCGCATAGAGAGCATCGATTACGCCCTGCTCCAGCAGGGAGTTCATCTTGGCAATAATGTGTGCCGGCTTGCCTTCGGCGGCATGTTTCGCCTCGCGATGAATCAGCTGGGCAAAGCCCTCCGCCAGGTTCAACGGTGCGACCAGCAATGGCGCGTAGTCGTCCGACTCAGAATGTGCCGTTAGGTAATTGAATACGTTGTGCACCGCATTGGTCAGTGTCGAATTCGCAGTCAGCAGGCTCAAATCGGTGTAGAACGACGCAGTTTCCACGTTGTAATTGCCGGTTCCCAAATGTGCGTAGCGCCGCACCACACCATCGTCTGGATCGCGTCGCACGAGCAACGCCAGCTTGCAATGTGTTTTCAGGCCGACGGTGCCATAAAAGACCTGAACTCCGGCATCCTCCAGGTCGTGGGCCCAGCGAATGTTCGACGCTTCATCGAAACGCGCCATCAACTCCACTACCACGGTGACCTCTTTGGTCTGGGCGGCTTCGCGCAGCGCCTGGAAAATCGGCGAGTTCGCGCTGGTACGATATAGTGTCTGCTTGATGGAGAGCACTGCGGGATCTTCCGCTGCGGCGCGGATAAATGCGACCACCGCATTGTAGGAATCGTACGGATGGTGCAGCAGCACGTCGCGGCGGCGAATCTCAGCAAACAGATTCTCCGATTCCCGATGCAGCCTTAACCCGCGCGCAACAAACGGCGGATATTTCAGCTCCGGCTTATTTGTTCTGGCATGCAGATTCATCAGACGGGATAGATTGACCGGCCCGTCCGTATAAAAAATCTGGAATTCCTCCAGCTCAAAGTTCGTCCGCAGCTGCTCGACAATTTCGGGAGCAGCATCGCTGGCAATCTCCAGCCGGACCGCATCTCCTTTGCGGCGATTGTGCAGCTCGGAGCGCACGCTTTCGAGCAAGCTGCGCGCCTCTTCTTCCTGCAGGTAAAGGTTACTGTTGCGCGTGACGCGAAACGCTGCCCGAGATAGAAATTCATAGCCGCGATACATCGCTGCTGCCTGCGATTCGATCAATTCGTGCAGAAAAATGTAATCGAAGCATCCCGGATCCGACGGCAGCGCTACCAGACGCGGAAGTGCGCGTGGCACGGTCACCACTCCCAGTACCTGAGTCGACGCCGATTTGCGCTTGCGATGCAGCAATAATGCCAGGCACAGCGCCTTGTTCAGCACATGAGGAAATGGATGAGCCGGGTCGATCGTAATCGGAGTCAGCAACGGGTCCACTTCGCTTTGATAGAAGGAAACGGCAAATTTTCGCTGGTCTTCGCTCAGGTCTTTCCAGCCGCGCATACGGATTCCAGCCTCGGCGAGGGCCGGTAATAATTGCTTGTTCCAGCATGTGTATTGATCCGCGACAAAGGCATGCGTTTTTTTTGCCAGTAAGTCCAATATCTGCTGCGGCGTCATCAGGTCTGGACCTGGCTCGGTATAGCCATCCTCAATGCGCTGCAAAATTCCAGCGACGCGAACCTCGAAAAACTCATCCAAATTGCTGGCCGTGATGGCGAGAAATTTCACCCGCTCCAGCAGTGGATTGGAATCATCCTGAGCTTCTTCCAGCACACGCCAGTTGAAATCCATCCAGGACTCGTCCCGGTTGAAATAGAGCTTGGTCGTCAGCGGAGTTTCGGGGATGCTTTTCAGTGCCATGCTTTCGCGGTCTTCTTCCAGCGGTGCATTTGCAATATCCTGGCGGGGGAAATCGACCTTTCCAGTGTCTCAAATCCCTCGGTCCGAGGGTATCAGCGAGTGATGACGATCACGTAAATCTGTTTGAAGAACTGCAATCCGGTATCCTAATGCAGAGAACCAGGTTGCACAACCGGGACCTCGCGGTGTGGCGTGCCGGCAATTCAACCAGCGACAGAGAAAAAGATACGCATGAGGGAAAGAAATTGCACTCTTCTGCCTGTTTCGTCATCTATTCTCTAGCACCTACAACACGGCAATACTGCTCCGTACGCAAACCGTCTGATGAAAGAAATGCCAATAAATTTTCCTAAAGCACGCTGCGGCTGTCTGCGATTCCTGTTTTTTACTGCAATTGCCGTCGGGCTCGTCCATCCACGCGCACAGGCGCAGGCTACGCCTGATTCCTATAAGGGTAGCGCTGTGCAGGAAAAGGCGACCCCCGGCGTACTGCCTCTGTCGCTCGACGATGCCATGCAGATGGGTCTCAGGAACAACCTGGGCGCGATCCTGCAAAATACCAACGTCCAATCCGAGGGAGGAGCGAAGCTGCAGCAGTTACAGGCCCTCCTTCCGACTCTCACAGGGACCGCCCAAGCTGCGGTATCGCAGGTGAACCTGCAGGCGGAAGGATTGAGAATTCCCGGATTTCCGGCGGTGATCGGGCCATTCGGGTATACCGACTTCCGGGCCACGCTCAATCAAACCTTGCTGAACGTCTCATCGCTGCAAAGTTATCTGGCATCGAAGCATGACTTCGAGTCGAGCAAACTCTCTGCCAAAGATTCGCAGGATCTGGTCGTCCTGACTGTTGGAAACGCATATTTGTTATGTCTGGCGGATGACGCCCGCATTTTGGCGCTCGATGCCCAGGTGCAAACTTCGAAAGTGTCGCTGGATCAGGCGATTCAGAATCACCAAAACGGCGTGTCGCCTCGTCTGGACGAACTTCGGGCTCGCGTCGATTATCAGACTCAGGAACAGTCTTTGATCGCAGCGACGGCGCAGGAAAAGAAAGATCGAATTGCCTTGGCTCGCGCCATTGGATTGCCGCTCGATCAACAGTTCAAGCTGACCGATCAGGTTCCCTACGCGCAATTCGACACTCCCACCATGGAATCGGCGATGGCGCAAGCCTTGAAGAATCGCAGTGACCTGCAGGCCGCCGAGGAGCAGGTGAAGGCTGCTGAAAAAAACCTGTCCGCAGCTCATGCGGAGAGATATCCCGAGCTCACGGGAGAAGTCGATTATGGCGAAATTGGCGTCAATCCAGGCAATTCCTACGGCACGTTGAATGCTGTGGGCAAGCTGAGCGGACCCCTCTTCGAGGAAGGCAAATTAAGGGGTGACGCCAGAATTGCCGATGCCCAGTTGCAACAGGCTCGCGCCCAGCTGAATAACCTGCAGGGTCAAATCCGGGCCGATGTGAAGGATGCAATTTTAGACATTGAATCCTCGGAGAAGTTGGTCAGCGTAGCGAAGAGCAATGTCGACTTGGCCAGCGAGGCGCTAAGGGAAGCGCAAGAACGATTTCAAGCCGGAGTTTCCGACAATCTGGCGGTGTCGCAGGCGCAGTCATCCGTAGCCCAGGCCAATGACCGATACGTGAGCAGTCTGTATCAGTTGAATGTTTCGAAGCTTTCCTTGGCGCGCGCCGTAGGCCTCGCGCGCACCCAGTACAAGACCTATCTTGGAGGACAATAATCGTGGCGGAATCGAGACCCGAAGGAACCATGCAAGCCGACTTGCCCAATGGTCGACCGGAAGAGAATCAGCGGACAGGCGATCGCTCTTCCGCGCAGAACGACCAGCGTTCGAACACGAGCAGCAATCAAGGGGCTGTGTTGCCGGACGACACAGAGCTCCATCACGAAGTGCCGCGTTCGCGGAGACGATTTTTCATTATTGGGGCCGTCGTTCTGGTGCTGATTGGCGTTGGACTGTACTGGTGGCATTCCACCTATTACGAGAGCACGGATGACGCACAAATCGATGGGAATCTGGTGCAGATCAGCGCCCGAATCAAGGGATACGTCTCCAAAGTGAACGTCGAGGACAACCAGCAGGTGGAAAAAGGGCAGGTGCTGGTAGAAATCGACCCCAGGGATGCGCAGGCGGCCCTCGACCAGGGCGAAGCAGCCCTGGCCACCGCGAAAGCGAATTATGAGGCTGCACTGGCGAATGTGCCCATCACCACTACTTCCACTGGCGCTACGCTGAGTTCCGCCTCAGCCGGCATACAAGTTGCGCTGTCAACCATTGCCGCGGCAGAGAAGCAGTTGGATGCCGCGCAAGCGCAACTGCTGTCTGCCGAGGCAGACAATACCAAGGCCCAGCTCGATCTGCAGCGGTATACCCCGCTGGTGCAGCGTGATGTTGTCTCCAAGCAGGCATATGATGCCGTCGTCGCGACGGCTGCCAGCGCCAAAGCGCAGGTGGCTGCCGCGGAAGCAAATCTACAGGGCGCTCGCGATCAGGTGCGCGTTGCCAACGATAGGCTCGCGGTAGCGCGCGCCGATTATAACTCCGCGCAAACCGGCCCCAAGCAGGTTGCCGCGCAGCGAGCCAAAGCCGACGCCGCCGCAGCCCAGGTGCAGTCAGCCGAAGCAGAACTGGAAACGGATCGGCTGAATCTGAGCTACACAAAAATCATTGCTCCGGACACTGGCATTGTGAACAAGAAGACCGTGCAGGTGGGTCAGAATGTCAGTGCGGGTCAGACGCTCATGACTCTCATTCCGCTTACCAACATTTGGGTGACGGCAAACTTTAAAGAAACGCAACTGGACCATATGCGCGTTGGGCAACCCGCAACATTTACGGTCGATGCCTATAGCGGCCGTACCTACCATGCCAAAGTCACGGAGATTGGTGGCGCCACGGGCTCGATGTTGAGCTTGTTTCCGCCGGAAAACGCCACCGGCAATTACGTCAAGGTCGTGCAACGTATTCCAGTGCGCCTGGACCTGACTAATCCTAATGAGGATAGTGATCATCTGCTGCGGCCCGGCATGTCGGTCAATCCTTCGGTGCGCGTCAAGAACTAAAGGCACGCCATTCGAGGAGCAACTTCGGTATCATACGTTCGTTGACCCCGAGAGAATCCTCCTCGAAGCAGTTTCACGCTGGGATTGTTGCAATTCTGGGCGCATGTTCCCTTGTACTCATCGCGGCAGTGGGATGTAAGTCCTCGTCCCGCTCCTCTTCTGGCTCCGTGGGGCAAAGCGCACCCGGCGCGCAGGTCGCAAACTCTACCGTGAAGCCGCAATCCGTGAACGTGGTCTTGATCACGCTGGATACCGTGCGTGCGGACCATCTGCGTTGCTATGGCGATACCAAAATCAAAACGCCCGTGATCGACGGCCTGGCGCGCGATGGCGTTTTGTTTGAAAGAGCCGTCGCGCAAACGCCGCTCACCGACCCTTCGCACGCCAGCATCTTCACCGGTGAAAATCCGAATGTGCATCATGTTCGTGATACTGGCGGATTTGCGCTGCAGCCTTCATCCGTGACGCTGGCGACGACTCTGCAGCGATCTGGGTGGGACACCGCCGGTTTTATCAGCGCCGCGGTTTTGAGCCGGCAATTCGGTTTCAATCAGGGCTTCGCTACCTATGACGATAAGATTCCAGAAGTCGTCGACAAAAACACTGGCGAGTTAACCGCCGCGCGACCCGCGAACGTGACCGTGGATCACGCGATCCAGTGGCTCAATCAACAATCCGGCAAGCCGTTCTTCGTGTGGCTGCACCTGTATGACGCCCACCAACCTTACAACCCACCTCCAAAATTTCGCCGACAGTATCCCGGCGATCCGTATGACGCGGAAATTGCGTTCGAAGATTACGAACTTGGCCGATTTCTGGACGTGGTCCACAAGAAATCTCCTGCGGGAAAAACTTTGATCCTGCTGCTTTCCGACCATGGCGAAGGGCTTGGGCAACACGGCGAAGATGGTCACGGGATTTTTCTCTATGACTCCACGGTGCGTATCGCATGGATCATGGATGGCCCCGGCGTTCCTGCCGGGGTTCGAGTGCAGCAGCAGGCTCGCGAGATTGATGCGCTGCCGACAGTGCTGAGACTTCTCGGCGGCAAGGCTTCTTCCGCGATTCAAGGAACCAGCATGGTGCCCGCATTTTCCGGCAAGCCGGTGCCGACGACGTATTCTTACGAGGAAACGCTCTATCCGAAAATCAACATGGGCTGGGCGGAACTGCGTGGCATTCACACCGCACATTGGATGTATATTCGCGCGCCAAAACCCGAGCTGTACGATCTCGACAAGGATCCTGATGAGCTGAATAACGTCATCGCTAACCAGCCGAAAGAATTTCGCGAGCTGGAAGCGCAACTAAAAGTTCTCAGCCGTTTGGGCAGCACCAATACTGAGACAGTTGTCACGCAGCCGATGGATCAAAAAACGATCGATCAGTTGCGGTCGCTGGGCTATATCGGCGGCTCGTCCGACAGCAACGTCGAACTGAACGGAAAAGGTGCGGATCCAAAGGATCGCATCGGCGTTCTAAAGATATTCGAGCAGGTTACGGGACCGGACGGCGCCAGATTATCTCCGTCGCGCAAGGTCGCAATGTTGCAGCACGCGATTGCAGAGGACCCAACCAATCCGTATCTCTATTCCACATTGGCTGAGCAATATCGCCAGTCGGGTCAGAACGATCTGGCGATGCGGACGTGCCTCTCCGCCCTACACCACGGCGTTCGCAACGGTGTCATCTTTTCGCTGCTGGGAACGCTTTACATGCACCAGGGAAATACGAAGCAGGCAATCCTGTTTTTGCAGCAGGGCGTCAATATGGACCCGCTCAATTTGGAACGACAGGCGAATCTGGCGAGTGCTCTGAGCCGGGATGGACAGCTGGATAAGGCCGAAGCAATCTTCCAGCACGTGAATGCAATCCAGCCGAACGCCCCAGCGTATAACGGGCTCGGCACCATCGAAATCAGCCGCCACAATCTTCCCGCCGCGCGCGCCGACTTCAATCGCGCCCTGCAACTCGATCCGCTGAACATGGAGGCCCAATATAATCTCGGCCTGTATTGTGCGCAGACCCGCGATTTTCCCTGCGTCGTGACCGCGTTCAAAACGTTTCTCGCCAAGGCATCTCCGGAGTATCGGGATGAAGTACCCCAGGCCGAATACGATCTCGGCATGGCGTGTGCGGAAACGAAAGACATTCCGTGCGTCCGGTCTTCGCTGCAGGCGTTTGCCGCGAACACTTCGCCGAAATATCAAGCCATGATGCCGCAGGCGGAATACTATCTTGGCGTTGCCTGCGCGCGATTGCATGATGCTGCTTGTGCTCGCACAGCATTTCAATCCTTCCTCGCCAAGGCGCCCCCCGCCATGCAGACTATCGTGCCTCTAGCCCAATTCAACTTGGGTATGGCCTGTATGCAAACGCACGATGCTTCATGTGCGCGAACCGCCTTTCAGGCCTTTCTGTCCAATGTTCCGTCCGCGTATGAAAGCCTGGTGCCTCAAGCGCAGGCGAATTTGAACGCGATGAAATGATTGGGTGCGTACGATCAGGGGCGCTCCGCGAGCGCAGCCAATAATGCAGCGAACCTTATCGTCGCGACTGGAAAAATCGCCGCAGCCGGTCGCCACATTCATCTGCCAGAACGCCGCCCGTGACCTCGATCTGATGATTCAGTTGCGGGTGATTCAGCACGCTCAGCACGCTTCCAACCGCGCCCGCCTTGGGATCGAAGGCTCCAAACACCAACCTGCTAATTCGTGCGTGAATCATGGCCCCTGCGCACATGGAGCAGGGCTCCAACGTGACATAGAGCGTGCATTGCTCCAGGCGGTAATTTTCCGAAGCTAATCCTGCACCACGAAGCGCAACGATTTCCGCATGCGCCGTTGGATCATGGTCACGAATGACTCGATTCTGCCCCTGGGCGATCAGGGTCTTATCCGGCCCCAGAATCACAGCGCCGATGGGCACTTCGCCGGCGGCCTCGGCCTCTTCCGCCTGCTCCAGAGCGGCTTTCAGCCACAGCTCGTCGGCTGGGGAGCTTGAGGTTTCAATGGGCATAGACAACAGTCTACGCAATCCGGCTTACGAAGAGCGCACGCTGCCATATGGTTCCACACGAGATTCCAGCACAAGTTCAAACAGCTGCTCCTCATAGCCTGCACGGGCGGCTTGAAACGTGCCGGGATCGACACTTCCCATCGATCGCTGCCACAATGCAGCCATCGCCATGTGCCACTCCGTATGAGAGGAAAACAGCTTGGCTGCATTCGGCCCAATCGCACGGAATCCATCCCCGATGACGCAAGAACACTTCGATTCGAAGAAGGAAGCTTGGTGAAGCAGCGATGGATTCTGGTCGAGAATTCTCCCGACGACCGATAGCTCGCGCAATTGCAGGGCAACCGCTCCCAGCGGAGTGGTGGGACCCGTCCATGGCGTGGGTTGGTAATGCCGCAACCACTGTTCCAACTCTTCAATATTCATCGGTGTCGCAATCACGTAACCCTGGGCAAGCTTGATACCTAACGCGGCGACTGCGTCCAGGCAGGAAACCGTCTCAATTCCTTCGGCAATTAGATCCACTCCCAGCGTTTGCGATAGATCCATCAGATGCATCAGGAATCGCAATTCCCTTGGCCGATCATCCAGCCCATTCAAAAAGCTTCGATCCAGTTTGATTCCGTCGACCGGCAACTCTTTAATTCGCAAGAGTGAAGAATATCCGCTGCCGATGTCATCCAGCGCGACCCTGGCGCCGGAACGCTTCAGATCGAGAAGCACTTCGCGAGAGCCGGCCAGAGAGAGCGTATCAGGATGTTCGAGCAACTCCAGAACAATTCGGTTTGTGCTCAATTCACTCGTTTCAATCTGGTGTCGCAAATTTTGCATGGCCTTTACGTCGGCCAGTGTGGCGGGTTCCAGATTGATTCCAAGATTGAGGTGGAAATTAGAACGATCCAGTTGACGCAGATCTTGCAGAGCCCGCGCCAACACCTGCAATGTTAACTCGGTCAGTTCGTGCGGGCGGAAGCAGTCGAGAAATTCGCCCGGTAGGAGAATCTTGCCAGTGTTGTCGACGAGCCGCGCCAACGCCTCCACACCCCTGACAGATCCGGTATGCAAGTCCACGAGAGGCTGATAATGCACACGAACATTTCCCTTATGAAACAGCGCCAGCACAGATGTCTGTCGATTGCGCTTTTTCGTGTCCGTTTCAGGTTGAAAGATCGTCCAGCGCGCGGTTGCGGTGCCCCGGCTTTCCTTGAATGCACAGAGTGCTTGATCCGCATGGCGCAGCAAGTGCTGGGCTGTGGAGTTATCGTGGGGAAACAAGGTTACGCCAAGACTAGTTTGTATGGTCGTTGTGTGGCCGTTTGACAGGTCGATCAGCCCTTCTACCGCAGCCTGGATTTCGGATAGTGTGGCAGTCAGGTCATCTTCCTCAAGCGCCTCCAACACCAGCACAAAATCGTCTCCATCCAGCCGGCCAGCGGAATCGCTCGGCTTCAAGCAGTCTCGCAGTCGCTGAGCAACCGTGTGTAGCAAGCGGTCGCAGACGGGTCGACCGTGAAGCTCATTCAAGGATTGAAAGCCATTTAAGCTCATGAAGGCTACCGCCATCGAGCGATGATCCTGGCGTGATCGCGCAATGGCTTCTTCCACACGCTCTGTCAATCCACGGCGATTCAACAGGTCTGTCAAAGCATCGTGCCGTGCCAACCAGGATTGAACTTTGTGCTCCTCTTCTAATGCGTGGCGAAGATCGAGAGCGTCCAGACCGTGTCCCGCAAGCCGCCCAATCCGTTCCATTAACTCCCGCAATTCGTGACTGAAAACATCGGGCTCGTTCGACAGCAAAGTCAACAATGCCCAGATCTCGCCTCCGCGATACAGAGGAACCACAGCGATGGAAGACGGAGGATCTTTCCGCACCGAATCCTGGGTGTGCCTAGTTGTCACGCCTGTCTTTCGGTCGTTCATGAATTGGAGCTGACAAAGCCTCCATGCCCGCATGGTCAACTCTATGGCCTCGTCACCGTTGTTGACATTGGGCAGGCATGAGACAGGGTTCGATTTGCCGCCAGCGTTGCAGATGGATTCGATCTGCAATTCATCGTCTAAGTTGGGACGTCCAATCCAGGCTTTCGAGAACAATTTGCTGTCGATCAGCAGGTGGCAAAGACCGTCCAGCAATTCAGGCTCCGTACGTGCGCTGATCACCAGTTCCGCTGTACTCATCAAGGCACGGTAGAGCGCGTTGGAATGAATACTTTCGCGCAGCAAAGCCTTGACATCGGTAACGTCTTTCTGCACGCCGATGAAATGCGTTGTGCAGCCCGTTTCATCCACTACCGGCGCAATGCTGATCGAGTTCCAGAACATAGTGCCGTTCTTACGGTAATTTCGAAGCTCGACCGTGCACGATTTTCCCTGACTCAGGGCCTCGCGAATGGTTTTCATCTGCGGCTGGGCTGTATCTGCGCCCTGCAGGAAGCGACAGTTCCTGCCGATCGCCTCCTCCGCGCTATAGCCGGTGATGCGTTCAAATGCCGGGTTGACGTAACAAATGGGCAGATCCTTCTCTGCCGCGGCGATCAGAATGCCGTGAGTCGAAACGTCCATCGCGCTTTTGTAAAGCTTCAGGGCTTGCTGGCTATTTTGCACCGCTTCCAGCAGTCGCAACCGCTCCAGGGCAAAGCCGAGCAAGCTGTGCAACTGCAGAACAAATCGCCGTATGTAGTCTCTCCCGAAGAATTTGGGGCGCTTGCTGTATAGGATAAAGATGTCGCGTTTCCCGGACTCTCCAGCGATCGGGATGGCACAAGAGGATTTCCAGCCGAAGCGCAATCCTCGTTCCCGCCAAAATTCTCCTGGAAGATGACTTCGCGGATCGGTCCAGTCGCACGCAAACTCAGGTGTTCCGGTACGCCAGGCATGGGCCAGCGGACTGTTCGCGTTCTCGTCAATCAGAATGGCTTCAGTTCCAAGAAATTCGGCGACTCCATCACCCGCTGAATGGTGGTACTGTACTCGCCCATGTTCATCTGGTGAGCCGAGCCACATCCCGTCGACGGCGACGATTTGTAACAGGAATTCTCCCAGGCGGGAATAAAGTTCGGAGACAGAGCGGGACGTTAACAGCAGACGATCCAGTTGTTGCGGCAGATCGCCACGCAGCAGGGGAGGTGTGTTCTCTATCCGGCTGTCGCCGAAGAATTCAACAAGTTGCGCCATAAAGGTTCGCCAGCATGTTCAGGAATCATTTTGGTGCAATCACAGGCATTTCCGAATCGAAGAGTAATTTGATTGCAACAGGAAATTATCACGATGGATGTGATTTTCGTTCGATACATGTACGAAAGTAACCTTCGACAACCGAAGCATGACCTTCCCTTGAGCGAATTGATCAGGTAAAAGTTGTCGCGACTCGAATGGCCAATATTTTGGCCGCGTCAACGATGCTTGCGCCGGTCGCCCAGGTCGCCTTGACGATCACGCCGCATTCGCGCCATAGTATCCGTACACGGGAAAGGAGGGCGATCCAGAGAATGAAAAATATTGAAGATAGTTGTAGCAAATCACGTGAGGTGACTGGGGCTTAGGCGTTCTTCGCCAGTCCTGACGGCAAGCACCACCTTCGTCGAGGCCCACCTGCGGGGATGCCTCCGGTCAATCTAACCACTCACCGGCCACGGCCCGGTGTCTCATTGGAGACATCGGGCCGTTGGTTTTTCTGCACACTTTTTGAAAGCGGTTCTATCTCTTGGCCGCTTTATATCCGGCCTTCTGCGCATCGGCTTCGGTCATAAATTTTCCTTGCTTGGTGGTGCCGTAATATCTTCCGTCCTTGTGATACACCTTGGAATCGGTATTTACCCAGACCAGTCCCTTTGCTTTCGCGCTCGCAATTTCGCTCGAGGACACAGAGGCATTGGTCGGGGCTGCCTTGGTTTCTTTCTTAGCAGGTGTGGCTGCATGTTCAGTGGTGGCGGCTGGGGCGGGTTTTGCTTCAGGAGTTGCTGCCTTTGCCTCTACTGGAGCGGACTTTTTGCTTTTGGTTTTCGCGGGAGTCTTGCCAGCTTCCTCTTTCGTTTCTGCAGCGGTCGACTTGGCGGATTTCTTACTCTCTTTCGTCGCCTTGGTAGTGTCCTTCTTGGTTTCGCTGGCTGTTTCCTTGGCAGCTTTCTTGCTCTTCTTCTTGGATGTGGTTTTTTCCGTAGACGCAGTAGTGTCCGTCGACTGGGCGCTAATCGAGCTGGGTTCGTTCTTCCTGGAGGATGCGAAAGTTGAGCCGACCAGAACGAATCCAGCAAGAATGGGAGTCATTACGGAGAGAAATAATCTTCGACGATCGATCATGGTGCCCCCAGATACGCGTTAAAAATCAATTGCATCTACGATTAGGCTGTGTGCAATAGCGTGTCAAGAAAAAACTTCCAAACAAGGCCTTCACAATCTTTTACGGCACCGTATACTGGCCGCCGTTTGAGACCTCGCTCAAGGTTCCATTCGGCCGCGTTTCGGCTGTCAGGCTCCAACTCTGCTGCTGCATCCAGATGGTCCACTCTACTACCGTTCCAGAGAGTGGAGGTGCGAAGAACCCTGCCAAACTCGAAAGATCCGGAATGGCAAGCGTTGTCGATCCGCTTTGATAATTAGCGGTCGCTTCCACTTGGATATTCTCCGTGGAATCCCCGCCGTTGCCTGGCTTCCAGAAGATCCATGCATTCTGGGCAACGTTGGCCTCTCCAGAAAATCCGGTGTAATCCATGGCGAAGCTTGGCAACGCCGCCGGCGTCGGAGTCGCATAGTTCCATGGAGGGGGAAAGGTAAAGGATACGGGGCCGCCGGAACTTACGATTTCAGTGTTGACAGAGGAGGGGAGATTGGTGCTCGAAGCGCTCGCGTCGAGAATGTACACGTCTCCTTGTTCACTAGCGCTGGCTGGCAGCGCCAGGTATTGCGTTGTTGCGTCAGAGGCATACGTATATTGCAGTGCCGTGCCACCCATGCCCAGCCATATATTGGTGCTCGGACTTTTAAACCCGGAAGGCACATCGTTGTAGGTGATGGGTTCGGGCGTCGTCTCGTCGGTCGTTCCGAATACCACGGTATTGCCGCTGTTCAAGGTGCCAGGAACAGCCTGGTTGTCATAGTTTTTTGCGGCCAATGGGCCGTTTCCCTGATTTCCATTAGCCAGCACCAATACCCTATCGCTACCCGTAGGGGCAGGGACGTTGAAGTTGCCCGTCGGGCCGCCGCTAAAGCCGCCGCCACCCTCACCCAAAGAGGTGCCACTCTGCGCGTTAATTTGGAATGCCGTCACACCCGGAATGGCAGTGGCATTCAGGCTGCCGCTCAAAGTTGGTGTCTCACTTTGCGGATACGCACAAGCAAACGTTAACGACGTCCCGTCGACGATGCTTGCCTCCCACACATACTCAAACTGGGAAGACGACTGCCCGGTCCCCAGGGCTGGACACAGGAACGCCACGGAATAGTTGCTGGTTCCGCTGGGAATAGAGAGCGTCAGGACGCTGCCGCTCAGTGCCTCCGCGGCGAAGGCGCCCGTTCCGACCTGAGCTGCGACCAAACCCGGCATGGAAGGGCCGATGAACGTGATCATCACCGTGGTGGCATTATTGCCGCCACCGCCCGTGGAACCACCGCCTGTGCCGCCACCATCCGTGCTCATGTTTCCACCCGCACTGCACCCTGCTACAAGGGTGGCACACACTCCAACGACCAACAAACGCAAGCGAACCATTGGCATGAATAACTCCCGGCGGGGGAACTGGAATCGTGGAGGGCACAGCCGCATTCGAGTCGATTGTGCCCGCGCGAAGTATACCATCGCCAGTTACAGCGGCAGGCTTTGAGCAATGTCGCGACCAGGAGCGCAGATCCATTTTTCTCTTCAGTGGAAATTGAGACGAGAATTGAACGCTCTCCATCAGGTTTCCTCCCTCTGCATGAAACTGGCTCGCACTACAATAGGGCGTATGGACACTCTTGTCATCGCTGGAAAGGCCTTCCAGTCGCGCTTGATCGTCGGTACAGGAAAATACAAGGACGGAACCGAGACCCAACGGGCCATCGAAGCTTCCGGTGCGGAGATGGTGACCGTCGCCGTGCGCCGCGTGAACCTGGATCGCAGCAAGGAAAGTCTGCTCGACTTCATCGATCCACGCCGCTATTTTCTGCTGCCGAATACGGCCGGTTGTTATACCGCAGAGGAAGCGATTCGAGCCGCTCGATTGGGCAGGGAAGTTGGCCTCTCCGACTGGGTGAAGATTGAAGTTATCGGCGACCAGGCTACCCTGTATCCCGACGTTCTGGCCACTGTTGAAGCCACCCGCGTGTTGGTCAAGGAAGGCTTTACTGTTTTGCCGTATACCTCAGATGACATTGTAGTTGCAAAGCGGCTGATCGACGTTGGCGCCGCCGCTGTCATGCCATTGGGGGCGCCGATTGGAAGCGGCCTTGGCATTCAAAATGCCACTTCGCTTCGAATTCTGCGCGAGCTGATCACCGAGGTTCCTTTAATTGTCGACGCTGGCGTTGGCACCGCCTCCGACGCGGCCCTGGCGATGGAGCTAGGCGCGGATGCTGTCTTGATGAACTCCGGGATCGCAGGCGCCGACAATCCTGTGCTGATGGCAGAAGCGATGCAACACGCGGTTCTTGCCGGTCGCCAGGCATTCCTCGCCGGTCGCATGCCCCGCAAACTCTATGCAACTGCCTCGTCGCCGCTGGAAGGTATTTCCCGTTAATGATGTCGAATTCAGATCGGAACCTACACGATGCGGGTCCTGGGAATTGATTGCGGCACCGAATGGACGGGGTACGGCGTCGTCGATACCCATCAGGCGGGTGACCTCTACTCGGTCTGCCATGGGGCAATTCATCTTTCCAAACGCGATAGCCTGCCGCACCGACTGACCATCATCTTTAACCGGCTCATGGACCTGATTGGCGAACACCAGCCCGAAGTGGTCGCGATCGAGGAGGTGTTTCATGCGGTCAACGCGCAAACCGCGCTGAAGCTCGGCCAGGTTCGCGGCGTTGCGCTGTTAGCCGCCGCAACCTGCAAAGTCGCAATTGCGGAATATTCCCCGCTTTCCGTCAAATCCGCCGTCTGCGGGTATGGTCGCGCCGATAAGGAGCAAGTGCAGTTCATGGTGACTCGCCTGTTGCGTCTGGCCGAACCACCCGAACCGACGGATGCCTCGGACGCGCTGGCGGTCGCAATTTGCCATATTCACATCGCGGAGACTACATTGGCGCAGGGAATCACCTCAAAACCCTGACTCCCTGGTTGTATTCGCACAAGCGGTCATGAAATGGCAGCAACTAATGCGGCAAACCCGTGTCTAATAGGAGAGGGTAAGGAGCGCGCCATGCGAATCCCGCAAGCTGAGCAAGTTCATCCATCCACAATCCAAACCACAGCACCCAGCCCGTCGCGCAATTGGACGCGCATGGCACGAGTGACTTTGCTGGCCATGTCCGCGAGCCTTTTATTCCTGGCTTGCAGATGTCAGGCGTTAACAACCACGACCGACACGACTCCACAGACCGCTGTTGCGCAAACACCGAACCAACCGGCAAATGCCGCAGGGATGCCTGGCCCAGAGGCCGTAACCCAGAACGTTCGCGTGGTCCGTTTGAGCGATGTCGAGGGCACTGTCCAGATTGTGCGGGACCATCAAACAGAGTTTTCTCACGCAGTGATGAATATGCCGCTAACCCAGGGAACCGAAATTGAAACCGGTCCCGACGGTCGCGCAGAGGTTGAGTTTGAAGACGGCAGCGTCTCCAGGATTACGCCCAATAGCTCCCTGAGCCTGGCGAAATTGAGCACTTCGTCCACTGGAGAGCTGGAGACAACATTGGAGCAGCCGACAGGCTTGGTCTATTACGAATTACGCAGCGATCCCCGATCGAACTTCATTGTGGAATTTGGCGACCATAAGGTTACGCCAACGGTGAACAGCACCTTCCGAGTCAACCTGGGAGCGAACCCTGCCGGATTGGCCGTGATTGACGGAAGCGTGGAAGTTCTGGGCGCGAACAACGAAGCCGCGACAGCGGTTCCTCAAAACAAAACGATTGAATTCCAGGCTTCCGCGAGCGCTCCATATACCGTCACCGACGGCATTATTCCCAACGGTTTCGATCAGTGGAACGATCAGCGCGACGAAGAAGCCGCCAAGCAAGCTGCGAATCAGACTGTCGCTCGTACCCAGCAGGGCGGCGGAAGCATGCTGGAAGGCGGTTGGGGTTATGGCTGGGGCGATCTGGACGCCTATGGCGGCTGGTATCCGCTTCCCGGATACGGCATGGTTTGGCAGCCTTATGGCGTCGGTCCCGGCTTCAGTCCATATGGGTATGGCTCGTGGGCGAATGTCGGTGGATTTGGCGTGACGTGGATTTCAGGATATGCGTGGGGCTGGCTCCCATTCCAGTGTGGTGCCTGGTCGTATATCGGCAGTTTCGGCTGGGGCTGGTTGCCAGGCGGATGCGGTTACGGTATCGGCTACGGCATCGGCTATCCATACAGTGGCTTTTACGGGCGTTACTGGCATCATCATCCGGGCTGGGGCCGTGGTACCGCCAGAATCTATTCTGCGCCAGCTGGATACCATATTCCGGTGGCGCCAGCGAGTTTGCGGAATGGTCTGAACGGAGGCAGACCGGGTGAAAATATCGTTCACGTCGGTTCCCCTGCAATTGCGGCTCGCGGATTCAGTCACAACGGGTACGGGGAAAATCACGCTCGCGCGATCGATTTCAACGGAACCAAAATTGAGCCACTGCACAGCGACACACGCGGAGTGGACATGCCGCTGAGAAACGCCGCCCTCCGAAATAACGCGCCTGCCCACGCTTTTGAAGGTGGCATACACAGCGGATTTGCCGGGGCGAATCGAGCGCTGGCAAGTCGCGGTACCGAAGAATTTCGCGGAGGGAACGAATTCCGCGGAACCTCCAACGACATGCGATCCTCATCCTTCAATAGCATGCGCGCCGAGAACGCGGCGGCCTTTCAAAACCGTAGCGCGTTCGGCGATCATGCTACCTTCGGCTCCCACGGCAGCTTCCACGGGAGCACCCCATCCTTCGGTGGCGGGTTCCACGGCGCTTCATTCAACGGCGGCGCACGCGGCTTCTCCGCAGGTGGATTCCACAGTGCTTCTAGCGGCGGTGGCTTCCATGGCGGCGGTGGCGGCTTTCATGGTGGTGGAGGCGGTTCCTTCGGCGGCGGTGGACATGGTGGCGGCGGAGGTGGCGGAGGCGGCCATCACTAATCCAAACTTTGAAGGGAAGTCAGAAAGCCGGCGACGCAATCGCCGGTTTTCTTTTTTATGCTTGCTTTGCTTGCAGCCGACGATAGATTGAAGCCATCGCCTCGAGCGAGATGGATTCCGCCCGCGCATCCAAGCGTAGCCCGGCGTCTCCCATCGCGGCCTGGATATGCTCTGCGTCGGCGACCTGCGCGCTCCTCAAATTATTAACAAGCGTCTTTCGCTTCTGGTGAAAACACAGCTGCAGAAACCGCATGAACGCGGATCGTTCCACCTGCAATTCTTCAAAGCGAGGATGCATATCCAGACGCACGACGGCGGAAGATACACCCGGTGCCGGTGTAAACGCTTCCGGCGGCAGCGCAAACAGTTTCTCCACGTGTCCATGCATCTGCGCGGTTGCAGACAACACTCCATACGCGCTGGTTCCGGCAGTTGCTGCCAATCGGTCAGCAACCTCTTCCTGCACCATCACAATCGCACGCGAAATGGACGCTGCCTGTGCGAACAGGTGTAACAGAATGTCGGATGTAATGTAGTAGGGCAGGTTTCCGACCACGACCAACGGCGCATCGCCCGCGGTCCCCGTCATCGTGCGCGCGTCCGCCATCTCCAGTTCCAATATGTCCGCCTGCAAGATGGCAACATGACCCGCGGATTTCCATTTCTCTGTCAGCCACGGCGCAAGCGTTCGATCCAGCTCGACCGCAATCAGGTTTCCAGCCCGCGCTGCCAGCAGATCTGTCAGCGCGCCTCGTCCCGGGCCGATTTCCAGCACTGTACTGGAGGAAATATCACCGAGCGCCTCGACGATACGTTGTCGAGCGCTGGGGTCGGTAAGAAAGTTCTGGCCGAGCTTAGGTTTTTTCTGGGACATGCCTTCGACAGGTTTGCGTGAATGTTCGCTTGGTAACAGGTACGATCGAACTGCTCTAGAATAACCCTTCCGATGAAGGATTCATGTTCCGCAAGTTGCAACAGGGAATTCAGTCCATCGAAGATTTATAGGATGCAAGGAGAACCGCATTGCGAGTAGGTCTAATGACGCGCGAATATCCGCCCAAAGTCTATGGCGGCGCTGGTGTGCATGTCGAGTATCTGAGCCGTGAGCTGGCAAAGAAAATTGAAGTTGAGGTGCACAGCTGGGGCGACCAACATCTCGATCAGGGGAATCTTCATGTGCGCGGTGCAGAGCCGTGGTCAGCTCTGGCCAAAGGCACGCAGGAAAAATTCGACACCGCCCTGGCAGCCTTCAGCCTGAATCTCCTTCAGATGAAATCTCTGGCGAAGATCGACGTGATTCACACTCACACCTGGTACGTATCGATGGCTGGGTTCCTGGCAAAGAAGCTCTTCAAGATCCCGTTCGTGCTGACCACGCATAGCCTGGAACCGCTGCGAGCATGGAAGGCCGAGCAACTGGGAAGCGGCTACGCGATGAGCTCCTGGATGGAGCGCACCGCGATTCTCGACGCCGATGCTGTGATTGCCGTGTCAAATGGCACCAAGGCGGATATTCTGCGCGTCTACCCGGAGCTGCAGCCGGAGAAGATTCACGTCATCTATAACGGCATCGACCTGGCTGAATATAACCAGACCAGCGACACAACCGCGCTGATGAAATACGGTGTTGATCCGTCGCTGCCGTATGTTTTATTTGTTGGCCGCATCACTCGACAGAAGGGCGTCACTCATCTGGTGGAGGCTATCCGCTATTTGCCGCGCGATAGCCAAGTTGTGCTATGTGCGGGTGCGCCGGACACGCCGGAAATTGCCGCCGAGATGCGCCAGAAAGTTGCAGAGGCCCAGGCCACGCATCCGCACGTGGTGTGGATTGAAAAAATGGTGACCAAGCCGGAAGTGATTCAGCTCTACAGTCACGCGCGCGTCTTCTGCTGCCCATCGGTCTACGAGCCGTTCGGCATCATCAATCTGGAAGCAATGGCGTGCCATGCTCCGGTAGTCGCCAGTGCAACCGGAGGAATTCTTGAAGTGGTCGTCGACGGCGAGACTGGCTACCTCGTCCCATTTGCTGCGGATCCGACCACGGGATTTCCATCGAATCCGGACCAGTTTGCCCGCGACCTGGCCGCAAAAATTTCTGACTTGCTGAACGATCCAGAGACATGCAGGAAGTTTGGTGAAGCGGGGCGCAAACGTGTGGAAGAAAAGTTTGCCTGGTCTGCCATCGCCGACCAAACCATCCAGCTATACCAACAGCTGATTCTAGCGCCGATCACATAGAAATCGACCGCGGCGAGGATGATCCGAGGTTGAGGGTTTGACAAATAGTACAAATAGTAATACATTGGAAATAGAGGAAATTATGGTATGGCTGTAAACACATATCTAAAAGATGAGATTAAGGTAGCCGATGAACTATTTCTGATCGTCGCCCTGTTGCATCGAGAACATCCGGACAAATCCGCCTTCTCCTTGAAGGAGATCATGGCTCGTGCGGAACAGGAAAATATGACCGGAAAAATAAGGCCCGGTGTGAAGCAACATGCATATGAGCATGCCGTCGCGAATATCAAGCCCGGTTCCGGGAAATACAAAATGCTTTATAGGACTACAGAAGGGAAATTGCGTTTACTGCATGCCGGAGACGATGTCCATCCGGGAAGGACAGGGAAGATATGGCCTAATCCGGAGGAGGTTCCCGAGCAATATCGCCCATTAATCACCTGGGCGCAAAAGCGATATGCCCAGCAAAAACCTCAGGGAGCGCGATGGCTAGACGGCATATTTCAGATGCGGGGTCTGGGCAGGAAACTGTGGGCTGGTCAGGACGCCGACGAGTATGTCAGCCAGCTTCGCAAGGATTGGCAATGAGCCGAATATTTTTTGATACCAATCTATTCATTTATCTGTTGGAAGATGCGGGACAACGGGGAAAGCGCGTCGAATCGATGGTGGAGCGGATATCTGAGCGTCATGACCATCTGCTCACCTCCACGTTGACGCTGGCGGAAGTATTAATAAAACCGCTAGCGGTGGGTGATTTGGCATGGGCTGACAAATATGAGAAGTTGTTGGCTACTCCGGGCGTTTCGCTTCTTCCATTCGACCGGGGTTCCGCTCGAATGTACGCCGAGATTCGACAAGATAAAACCGTCAAACCGCCAGATGCTATTCAATTAGCCTGTGCGGCGAATGCAGGTTGCGACCTTTTCATTACGAATGACGAACGGCTCAGCAAAAAAATCGTCCCCGGCATTCACTTCATCACATCTCTCGACCGGGCTTTCCTCTAAAGAGCTCTGCCGCTGCTCCGCCGATATCGCATCCACACGTACATCGGCAGCCCCAGTGCGATGACTACCAATCCTCCGATGGAATTATGAAGGTTGCTGAGAAAAATGTACGTAATCACCAGCAGCGCCGCCGCTACAAAGACTCCCGGTAAGACTGGATACGCGGGAACCCGATACGGCCGCTCCCGATCCGGTTCACGCACGCGAAAAACAAATACTGTTGTCGCCGTCAGCATGTAGAACAACCATTCCCCCAGCAACGCCAGCTCAAATAGCGCCTGAAATTTCCCCACCATCAATAACAGCACCGTCGACATGGCGGCCTGCACATTCAACGATACCGACGGACTTTCAAATTTGGGATGAATGTAAGCCATCGAGCGAAAAAAGATTCCGTCGCGAGCCGCGGCAAACGGAATGCGTGCCCCGGAAAGAACGGTCCCATTCAGCGACGCGAGAATGCTGATGGCCATGCCGATCGAAACCAGTCCCGCACCCCACGCGCCTACGGCAAGAAACATCGCATCGGCGGTCGGACGCGGAGAATTGGCAATGGCAGTTGCGGGCAATAAATATCCAGTAGCCGCATTGGTCAGCATATAGAGCAACGCGACCAGCAAGACCCCGATGACCAGCGCCAATGGAATCGACCGCCCCGGCCGCTTGATTTCGCCCGCCACCATGTTCAGATCGTTCCATCCGTCATAAGCCCACAACGCCGCGATCATCGCTACCGTAAATCCAGCGACGCCACCCGCTGCTCCGTGGAAGACGGTCGCAAAATTCCCGCGATGGCCCAGCGAGCTGTTGAAACAAAAAAATACGATGGCCGCAATCAGCGCGACCTTCAGCAGCGTAAAGACTAATTGAAATTCTCCAGCGCGCCGAAGTCCAAGATAGTTCAAGCCGGTGATGAGCCACACCACAGCAATGGCAACGATCTGCCCCCATTCCAAACGGAATGGATGCAGCAACAGCGGCCGTCCCAACCACGTCAGCAGAGAAAAAATTCCCAGCACGCGAACCAGACCAATGGCGCTGCTGGCGATCGAGGCGGGCTTGGCCAGCGAGAACCACGTCCACATGTAAAGAAACGATGGCAGCTCGCCGTAGGCATCGCGAAGATACACATACTCGCCTCCCGCGAACGGTCGCATCGCCGCCAGTTCCGCGTAGGTCATCGCGCCAAATAGTGAAAGAATGCCGGCAGCAATCCACGCCAGGTATACCAGGTTGGAGGAACCCGCGGCCCGCATCATTTCCCGCGGAACAAGAAAAATGCCGCTGCCAATGATGGTGCCCGCGACAATCGCCGTCGCCTGCCACGGGCCCAGCACGCGCGGCAGCGTATGCGCAGTGTCGGAGTTTCCATCGTGCGACCGGCTGTTTCCCTCGACGGAGTGCATGCTGGTTACTGTACCTCACATCGAGACTGCATCGCGCGTGTAGAAATTATGGATGCTCGGCGTGTTCCATCACCCGCGCCAGCAAGTGAAGCAGCTGCCATTCATCCCAAACATTCGGCTTGGTGGTGTCGGTAGTGACGTGCGCAATCAACGGACTGATCAGCAACTCCTTCAGAGTTCCGCGCGGTAAATCTTCTGCCAGCCATTTCGCCTCTGCAAAAGGAATCAGCGTGTCCCCGCGTCCATGCAGCAGATACACCGGCACGTGCAGGCCGGCAAGGTGCCCGTGCGGAGACACAGCCGCCATTTCCGCTGCATGCTTTTTATTGGAGGCGAACAATGCGGCGGCCTCTTCCTTCGGGTCAAGGAGCTTTTCATATTCCGCCTTCTGGGTCGGCGTAAGGTGCGCCACCAACTGTTTTTCAAGTGCCGAATTTTCGTAGAGCCGAGCGCGCAGCACAGGGCGAATCGCAGCGACATCCGCCTGCGGTACGAAATCCTCGAGATGCTCGTACTCCAATACCCACGGCCCGTAGTTGTTCGGCTTGGCGCGTTCTACATCGCCGTCGGGAAGGGGATCGGCATCCGTCGCATAGAAAGTCGCGACGCGCAGCAGATCGTCATGCGCGCCTACGGAAAAAACAAAAGAAACGTCATTTGAAAACGGCGGTCTCGCGGCCGCCATCAGCGCCAGGCCACCAGAAAAACTCAGGCCCATCAATCCCACCGGACGGCCTGTGGTGTTCTGCATCCATTGGACCGAGTCGCCAATCGCCTGCACATCCAAGGGCTGGATCCGATAGTCACGGCTATCAGGCAACTCAGGCGTCAGCACGCGCAGACCGCAGGCCGACATGGATCGCGCGAAAGCCATCAGGCGCGGCTCGTCCATCCCCAGATAGTGAATGCCTGGCACCAGGACCAGTCCGGGCGCATTTGGTACGAGAGTCGGCGTGTACAGCCGCGCTTGCACAATGCCTGCCGACGAGGGAATCGTGAGCGTCCGCGTGGTCACCGGCCTCGCCGCGATCGGTTGCAGCAGGTGCGGGACGGGCTTGCCATGCAACTGATCCAGAATCGCCATCGCCTGCAAATAGGTGCGTGTCTTTGACCAGAAAAAAATCGGCAATAGCAGAACAAAAATCAAACAAGCCGCAACAATAAGAAATACGCGTCGAAAACGTTCCGAGGAAGGTTTGGAATGGCGCGAAGCGTTCACTCTTTCAGTTGTACCAAAGGTACGCGAGGCGCTGGATCAGATCTCCAGAATCACCGGCATGATCATTGGACGACGGCTTGTATTTTTCTGGATGTAGCGCTTCAAATCCTGGCGGATTTTTTCTTTGATGACGCCGTAGTCGGCCTTCTCTTCCGCGCTGGAAGCTTCCAGCGTCGCCCCCACAACCTGGCGCGCCTGCTCAATCAAAGCTTCTTCACCGGCAGCAAAACCGCGGGTAACAATTTCCGGCATACTCTCAACGCGTCCCGTCGTTTGGTTGATGGCCAGGATCGGCAGCACGATGCCGCCCTCGCTCAAATGACGCCGATCGCGCATCACTACATCTTCCACCACGCCAGCCGTCGATCCGGCATCAATGCAGACTCGGCCAACCGCAACCTTGCCATGTTTCCGCGCAGCGTCTTTTGTCAGTTCCAGCACGTCGCCGTTTTCCAGCAGTAAAATTTTCTCCACTACGCCCAACTCCGCGGCTAATTCCGCGTGCAGCTTCAAGTGACGATAGTCGCCATGCAGCGGAACAAAGAACTTCGGCTTCAGCATATGCAGCAGCAGCCGCAGTTCGTCCTGACTGGCGTGTCCGCTGACGTGGATTAGTCCATTGGTGCCGTCGTCGTAAATCACATGAGCGTCGCGACGATACAAGTGGTCGATCATGCGGAAAATGCTTTTTTCGTTTCCTGGAATAACGCGCGAACTCAGAATGACGGTGTCACCCGGCTCAATCTTGACCTGTCGATGATTGTCGACGGCGGCGCGGGTCAGCGCCGACATAGGTTCACCTTGCGTGCCGCTAATAAAGACACAGACTTTTTCCGGCGCGTAATCCTTCACCTGTCCGGCGGCGATCAACTGCGAATCGGGAACGTCCAGATAATTGAAATCCTGCGCAATCTCAAACGAGTTCTGCATCGATCGGCCAACAATGGCAACCTTGCGTCCGTGCGAGGCTGCCAGGTCTGTCGCAATGCGCAGACGATGAATCGAAGAAGAGAAGCAGCTGAAGAAAAGCCGCTGCTTGGTCCGCGCAAACACTTCGTCCAGCGCCGGTCGAACCGCACGCTCACTGGGCGTGTGCCCGTGTCGATCGACATTCGTGGAATCCTGCAAGAACGCCAGGACTCCGCGCTTTCCATATTCGGCAAAGGCGTGCAGATCGAACGGCTGCCCATCCGGCGGAGTCAGGTCAATTTTGAAATCGCCGGAGTGAATCACAATTCCTGCTGGCGTCTCAATCGCCAGCGCCACACAATCTACCAGGCTATGGGTCACGCGAATCGGAGTGATTTTGAAAATTCCCAGCGAAAACGGTTCGCCCGGCACCATCTCAATCATCTCAGCATCGTCGAGCAATCCATGCTCTTCCAGCTTGCCCTCAACATAGGCTAGTGTGAATTCCGTGCCGTAGACCGGCACGCGCAGTTCCGACAAAATCCACGGCAATCCGCCAATGTGATCCTCATGTCCATGTGTCAGCACAATGCCGCGCACCCGCTCGCGATTCTCAATCAGGTAGGTAATGTCGGGCACAACAACGTCGACGCCGAGCAACTCTTCATCGGGAAACATCAGACCCGCGTCGATGACGAAGATGTCGTCTTGCCAGCGAATCGCCATGCAATTCTTGCCAAATTCGCCGAGGCCACCAAGGGGGATAATCTGTAACTTGCCGTCAATCATAGGAAAGACGATGCTAGCACGTTCTGGAGAAGGATTTCACTGCGCGGCGCGTCGCCAGCATGGCTCGACAAAATTGCATCCGGCAAAATAAATACGGAATCCTACGCTTCAGGAGGAAGAACTCTGTCATGGAAGCTCGCCTGGACTACACCAAGGCTTCACCGGAAGCCTACAAAGCAATGCTGCAAATGGAAGGCGTGGTGCGCCGCAGCGGCATCGACCCCAAGCTGCTGGAGCTGATCAAAATTCGCGCCTCGCAATTGAACGGCTGCGCTTTTTGCATCGATATGCACACAAAAGATGCACGTTTCAAAGGTGAGAGCGAGCAGCGCATCTACGCGCTCGACGCATGGCGCGAGACACCTTTCTTCACCGAGAAGGAACGGGCGGCGTTGGCCTGGACGGAAGCGATCACCAATATTCAGATTGGACACGCACCCGACGCGGTGTATGGCGAACTGCGAAAGAATTTCAGCGAGGAGGAAATCGTGAACATAACTCTCGCGATCACCACCATCAACGCCTGGAATCGTATCGCCATCGGCTTTCGACTCGTCCCCGGCAACTATCAGCCGAACGCGTCCCGCTGAACGCACACGGACGCTAAAAACTGTGTCGCACGGATGAAACAGAAATCGGCCGATCGTCCTGCAAAAAAAGCCCCCAAACGGTACATTCTGTGTGATATAAAGCGCCCAGCAATGGTTTGTTTGTGGCTGGGGGGCCAAACGCATCCATGCGCGCATCGCGGTTGATTTCTGTCTGCTTTCTTCTCTCACTTTTTCTGGGATCATTCGCGCCCCACGCGCACGCCCAGACGCAGATCACGCTGGGGAACGCATCCACACCGCTCAACGGTCCATGGAAGTTCCGCACTGGCGACGACCTGGCGTGGGCGAAGCCGGACTTCGACGATTCCGGTTGGGCCACGATGGACCTGACCCCGCCGCCGGGATCGTACGATCCAATACTCGGCAGCAGCGGCTATTTGCTAGGATGGACGGCGCGCGGCTACAAGGGATACTCGGGCTATGCCTGGTACCGCCTGAGAACCAATGTGCAGGATGGCCAGACGCGGCTGGCGATCAAGCTTCCGGACGATGTCGATGACGCCTACCAGGTGTATGTGAACGGCCAGCGCATCGGTGAGTTTGGTCGGTTCACCGCGCGCGGTGTTACTGCATACATTACCCAGCCGCGAGCCCTACTACTGCCGGAGAATTTCCGCGGCGGCCCGGTGACTTTCGCGATCCGCATGTGGATGGGTGCTTTCACGCCGCTGGTGGACCCTGACGCCGGCGGATTGCATGGGCCGCCGGTGCTGGGTCAGGCTTCCGCGATCGGCGGGCTGCTCCAGCTCGATTGGGATGTCTTGGATCGCTCGAACTATACCTCTTTATTCCAATTTGTAATTCTGATGCTGGCACTGCTGGTGGCCTTTGGTCTGTTCTGGCTGGACCGCAAGGAGCCCGCCTATCTCTGGCTGGGCCTCACGTGCGCGGTCATGCTCTCCATTGTTGTGTTGAACGTGGTGACAACCTACACCATGTGGTACGGCGGAAATGCATACTTCTTGCTCAACGATGCGGTCCTGGTACCGGCAACCATCGGTTTATGGGTGCTGTTCTGGGCATACTGGTTTCGGCTGGGACACATGACCCGGCTGCATCGTATGGTCTGGGGACTGGTGGTGGTGCTAGCCCTGACTACAGCCATGCTGCGGGCGCCGCTCTATGGCAGCCTGGTTCCCGTCCATGCCAGCGTTTGGCTCTCGCCGCTTGCCCTTTCGCTAAAGCTGTTGCTGGGTATTTTGCTCGTCTGGGTGACGGTCCTTGGCATTCGCAAGAACCGGGCTGAGGGCTGGCTGGCTCTTCCTGTTGTCTTACTGGTAATTGTGTCGCGGTACTCGGAAGAACTACTGGTATTGCATGTGCCGACGGCTGTCTATCCTTTTGGAGTCGGAATCGGCGTCAACACTGTCGCTACCATCCTCTCCCTGGCCATCATTACCGTGCTGCTGCTGCGTCGGTTTCTGCGTGGGCAGCATGAGCGCGAGCAGTTCAGGATGGAGATGGAACAGGCCCGCCAGGTGCAGCAGATGCTGATTCCGGAGGCACTGCCTGTCATCCCGGGCCTTACGCTGGAAAGCGAATATCGACCTACCCAGCGCGTCGGCGGGGACTTCTTCCAGATCCTTGCGCATCCATCAGACGGAAGCGTGTTGATCGTTGTCGGCGATGTTGCCGGCCACGGTCTGCAGGCCGCCATGCTGGTTTCTTTGCTTGTGGGCGCCATCCGCAATCAAGCGGAGGCAAGCTTTGATCCCCTGAGCCTGTTGCAGTCGTTGAATCGCCGCTTGCTGGGCCGCAGCCAGGCAAACGCGACATGCCTGGCGCTGCGCATCGCACCCGATGGCTCGGCGACATTAGCGAACGCCGGACACTTGCCGCCGTACGTAAATGGCAAAGAGATGTCGATGGAAGGCGCGCTGCCTCTGGGAACGGCAGCGGGTACGGAATTTGCGGTGATGCGCTTTCAATTACAACCCGGCGACCGGTTGACGTTTGTTTCCGATGGCGTCGTCGAAGCCACCAATGAGAAGAGGGAACTGTTCGGCTTTGCCCGCACCCAGGGGATCTCCAATCAACCCGCCGCAACCATCGCCGAGACCGCGCAGAACTTCGGCCAGGAGGATGACATCACCGTCGTCAGCGTTGTGCGAGCGATGGCGACAGTAGCTGCGGTGTAGATCACCGTGTCAAGATGCGCGGAAGTTCCCTAATCGCGTCGTAGAGTATGGCGTGAGCCGGAGCTTCGCTCGATCGAGACGAACAAACTACACAACCGCATTGCGCGCGATCACTTCGCGGTAAAATTCGGCGCTCAGTTTTGGAGTTCGTTTCTCTGTCTTGAAGTCCACATAGTTGATCCCGAACCGCCGTTGATATCCATCGGCCCACTCATAGTTGTCGAGAAAGCTCCAAAGAAAATATCCTCGCACCGGAACACCTTCGGCAACGGCCCGCTGAAGATGCATCAGGTAATTCCGCAGATACATGACGCGGCCAACGTCGAATACTTTTCCTTCCGGCGTCAGCGTATCGATGGCAGAAGCTCCATTTTCCGTGATGTAAATTTCCTTCGGCTTCCACACCTGCGACACCAGTTTCGGAGCCCAGTAGAGCGACTCCGGCCCGATGTAGAGCCACGGACTGTACATGTGCGGAAATGACTGCGGGAAGGGAACCATGTCGTACCCTTGAGAATTGTCGGCAGCGCGCACGTAGGATGGCGTGTAGACATTCAGGCCGACAAAATCAAGCGGGCTGCCGATGGCGCGCATTTCTTCCGGAGTGAATTTCGGCGCGGATGGGCCCAGTCGACGTAAATATGCGTCAGTATATTTCCCTTCCATAA
>DATJUD010000148.1:0-8004 GCA_035502695.1 Acidobacteriaceae bacterium | reverse complement strand
CAAATCTCGGCCCGACGAATGCAACATTGATCACGCGTGTCGAACAGAGCGTGCAATCCTGGAAGAGCCGCGAAGCGAAAGTCGGAAATGGCAGCGGTGATGTGCCCATCGACCTGGTCACGACATCGGGCTCTGGACTGGATCCGGACATCACGATTGCCGCCGCCGAGTACCAGGTTCCATCCGTTGCGCAAACTCGCGGACTCCCTCAGGATCAGGTGGAACAGCTGGTGCAAGCTCACATTGAACCTAGACAATTTGGATTTCTGGGCGAGCCCCGCGTCAACGTGCTGGAACTGAATTTGGCCCTCGATGCCATGGCAGCGCAGAAAAGGTAATCGGGGTACAGTTCGCGGAAGCAGTTTTCGATGCAGAGGTTCGGCACCGCAATCTTTCGCGAGACCCAGTGTTGCATTACGCAAGTTCCATGTCTTCATTTAGAATCGAGACTGTCATCGCGCCGGGATGGCGGAACTGGCAGACGCAGCGGACTCAAAATCCGCCGACCTTCGGGTCATGGGGGTTCGACCCCCCCTCCCGGCACCAGCCTAAACTAGTGACATAAAAACAGTCTCATGGGATTGTCTTAGTCTCCTGCTCAATTACCCCGTAGCCTTTCGTTGATGGCCGGAGATTTAACCGGGGGTTTATCTCGCGGCAAACTTGCTCAGGTGATTGCGTAGCCGCGTTCTGGTCCGCTCTGCTAACGATCGCAGAGTAGCGAAGCGTGGCCGCAGTAATAGTGAGCATGTAAGTTCCCGTGGGCGTTACCGGCGAGCCCGCTGTAGCCTGATTGTTCCCTCTTGATCCGCAGCCCGAGACGCGTTCCACCGCTGCCCTTCTTTCCTCGTCTGCATTTGCGCGAACGATATTTTCTTGTCACAAATCCGCTCCGCCTGACGTTGTATAGGTGTAGAAACGATGAGCATGAGCGATCGTTGGATCGATGCGGAGTTCGAAACCATCTTTCGGGAGCACTACCCGCGTATTGTTCGGGTGGTTCGGCGAGTGCTGCAACGAGATTCCGAGGCCGAAGAGGTCTGCGCCGATGTTTTTCTCCGGCTCTACAGCAAAGGTCCGGGGGTTGCAGCCGGCGGGCAGATCGGCGGCTGGTTGTATCGCACCGCAACTCGCGCGTCGATTGATGCCCTTCGCGCCAACCGGCGGCGTGGTCTGGAAGAAGAACTCGAAGTTAATGAATTCGTAGCGGTCGATGGTCATGCCAAGAGTCCGCTCGCCGATTTGATGCGGCAAGAACACATCGCCGAGATTCGCGGTGTGCTGGCAAAGCTGAAACTGGAAAAAGCACAGCTCTTGTTGTTACGCCATAGCGGTCTGAGTTATCGGGAGATTGCGGAGGCGATGCAGCTGAGCTTCAATTCTATCGGCACAAGACTTGCGCGGGCGGAGGCGGAATTCTCCGCCCTATACGAACGGCAACAACGGCGAAGCCTGAAGAGGCAGCCATTGCAGACGGCAAAGGAGGGGCAATGAAACACGGAGAAATGAACCAAGGAACGCTGCGCGCTTATCTCGATGGCCAACTCTATTCCGGGCAAGCTACCGCCATCGGGCAGCACCTCGAAGGCTGCGTTGCGTGCCGGAAAGAGCTTGCGATTCTGCGCGGCCACTCGATGCGTGTGCAGGAATGCCTCAATCGATTGCCGGATTCGGCCGAGACGGCGAACACGGCGATAGCCTGGGCTGCATTTCAGAAGAAACGGGAGGATTCCATGGAAAGCGAACATAACCGGTGGACCTGGCTACAAAAGATCTCCCTATTAAGCGGAAGTGTTGCCGTGGTCGCCGTGATTCTAGTCTTGACGGTAGCACCGGTTCGCGCGTGGGCGGAGAACCTGCTGGCGATTTTCCGTGTCCAACGTGTCACAGTGCTCGAGATTAACCCCGCCGCAATGAAGAACAACGGACTCGAAAACAATCAGTTGCTCAATCAGACGATTAGCCGCGTTCTTTCTGACGAGGTCACGGTGACGCAGAAGCCGCAAAGACCCCAGCTCATTGCTGACTCGGCATTGGCATCGAACGACGCCGGGTTTACCGTGCGGCTTCTGCCTGACAAAACCCCATCCAGTCTGCTGCTGGAAAGCGGCGCCGCAATGCAGATGAAGCTCAATCGGGACCGCATTCAGTCCATTCTGAATGAGGCAGGACGCAGTGATCTGCATATCCCTGAGTCCGTCGATGGCGCCACTGTCGGAGTGCGCATTCCTGCCGGAGTGATGGCGTTCTACGGCAACTGCGGCGACGTAGCTTCGCGGATGGTAAATCCGGCAGTTGCCAAAAATGTACGCACTGATAACGATGCATCCGTTCAGCATGCCGATGCCACTTGCGTTTCGCTGGTCCAGCTTCCCAGTCCGATCGTATCCGCTCCTCAGCAGATCGATCCTGCCCAGATTGCGCAGGTCGCGCTTCAGTTTCTTGGGATGAGCGCCAACGATGCCGCGAATTTCACACAGACCGTCGACTGGACCTCAACACTTGTGCTGCCGGTGGTCCGGGGCGAGTCGAAATATGAGCAGGTGCAGGTAAACGGAAACGAAGCTGCCCTGTTGCGGCCGACAAATCCGCAGAGATCTGACCGCTTTTCGCTTATGTGGGTGAACAATGGAATCGTGTTCGCATTGAATGGAACCGGCGACGACACGACCGCAATCAACCTAGCGTCGCAATTGCAGTAGTAAGGAGATTTCCCTGAACCTATGGCGACTCTGACCATCAATGCATCCCGGCTTCGAAAGAGTTACGGAACTCGAGCCGCCGTTCGCGACTTGACGATTCAGGTGGGCCGCGGAGAGGCCTTCGGGTTTTTGGGTCCGAACGGAGCGGGGAAGAGCACGTCGGTCAAGATGCTGCTCGGGCTGGTGAAGCCGACCGGCGGCAATGCTCTCCTGCTCGGTCAACCCGTCGGCACGCGCGCGGTACGGGCCCGGATTGGCTTTCTCCCTGAGCACTTTCGCTTCTACGATTGGCTTTCTGCTTCGGAGCTGATCCTGTTTCACGGCAGGCTCTGCGGTCTGGCGGAAGACACGCTTCGGCACAAAGTTCCGCGGCTGCTCGAACGAGTCGGTCTGGGCACGCAACATAACAAGCCTATTCGCAGTTTTTCCAAGGGAATGATGCAGCGCGTGGGGCTGGCGCAGGCAATCGTCAACGACCCTGAAATACTCTTCCTTGACGAGCCTACTTCCGGACTCGATCCAGCCGGGCGAAAGTTGGTGCGCGACGTGATAGGCGAGCAGTGTCATCGCGGCGCCACAGTCTTTCTGAATTCTCACCTTCTTGGGGAAGTGGAACAGAGCTGTGACCGCGTGGCCTTCATTCGAGATGGCATCATCGTCGGCGAGTACCAGATGAACGCATGGCAGTCTGCGCAGACGGAGGTCGAAATCAAAGCAGCTCGAGTGAGTTCCGTCGCGATGGAACGCCTCAAGGATTTCACGAACAATCTTCATCTCAAAGGTGAAACTCTGCGGCTTCGTGTGACAGAATCAAGCAGCCTTCCCCACGTGGTTCGCTGCCTGGTGGAAAGCGGCGCGGAGGTCTTCTCGGTTGTTCCGCAACGTGTAAGCCTGGAGGATTTGTTTTTGCAGGTGATGGGACCGGAGCCTGGCAGATGAGCGAGAGCACAATCGACATGCGTGCGGCCACAGACACACCTACACCGCAGATCGACGACGATCAATTGAATGCGCGAGCGATGGAAGAGGTGTCGAATCTCAACCATCCGTTTGGACCCAGTGCTCTGCAAACAACTTTGTTAATCGCGCGAGTGACTTTTCGTGAAGCCGCACGGCGCATGATTCTATGGATCGCCTTGCTTGCCGGAATAGGATTTCTGGCTTTCTTCTGGACGGCGCTTTATTTCGTTACAAAGCATCATCGGCCGCACACGTCCATCGTCGATTTTCGCGAAGGCGTTGTCATGATGACGATGATGGTGCTCTATGCCGGAAGTATGATGACCTCGCTGATGGCAGTGCTGACGTCCTGCGACACGTTGTCTGGTGAGATCGCCTCCGGCACCATTCATGCCATCGCCACCAAGCCGGTGCAGCGCTGGTGCATTGTGCTCGGCAAGTGGGTTGGTTTTGTCGGAATGCTCACGCTGTATGTGTTATTGATCGAGGGCGGCACCATCCTGCTCAGCTGGATCCAGAGTGGCTATCGTCCTCCGCATGGCTCGGCTGTTCTCTGCCTGATCTGGCTACAGGCCATGGTGCTGCTGGGGATTACCATGGCGATGAGCACCAATTTTTCCTCTCTCACCAGCGGCGCAATCTCGCTCGGACTGTACGGCCTGGCTTTTGTCGGCGGATGGATCGAGCAATTTGGATCGTTGCGGCATGTGAAAGCCTGCGTCGAGTTGGGAATTCTCTCCAGCCTTATCATGCCGAGTGACGCGCTTTGGCGTCGCGCCGCCTTTATATTCCAACCACCCTTACTAGGCGCAGCGGGAGTAACTCCCTTCAGCGGAACACTCGTGCCGAGCGAAGCGATGGTCGTCTATGCCGCTGTTTATGCGTTATTGAGCGTACTACTCGCGCAGTTCCTCTTCTCACGACGCGACCTTTAGCCGCAGGATAGCAACTTCGATCGTACTTTCCTCAACGCGAAGTACATACTGGCCTGTAATATAAAGTCGCCTTACGAAACGAGACGTCGTAGTCAGGCACTTCATGGCGTTCGGTGCCATATGAAAGCCTAGGCGTTGTGCTTCGGTGCGCCACCGAAATCTCAATACAATCAGTTCGATAGATTCAAAAGTGTTCTGTTGGGTCAAACTATTTAAGCTGGCGGAGGTAGGCGACCAACTCGTTCAGTTGCACGCCTGAAAACTGGGGCAGGTTGGGCATTTCGCACTTCGGCTTGAGAGATTGCGCGTTGACGATCCACGCCTCCAGATAGGCATTGTTGTTGTCGTACACGTCGGACGCAAGCATTTTCCGGCTGCCGATGTGAGTAAGATCAGGAGCTATGACTCCGCCAGCACTGGTGCCGCGCACAGCATGGCACAAGGCGCAGGGGCCATTGACGAAAATCTCTTCACCGGCTTTGGCTTCGGGGGTGGTGGGCACAGCGCCGGGCTTGAGTTCATTATCGAGCCAGACTTGGTAATTCGCCGGCGTTTGGACAACGGCGATGAGGCGCATGAGAGCGTGCTGGGCGCCGCAGAACGTGGCACATTGGCCGGCGTACGTGCCAGGCTGCGAAGCGATGAGTCGCAGGTAGTTCGGCTGGCCCGGAATCATGTCCATCTTGCCGTCCAGTGCAGGAATCCAGAAGGAGTGAATGACGTCGGCGGATTCCAGTTCAATGTTCACGGGCTTGCCGGCCGGAAGATGCAGCTCATTGGCGGTGGTAAATTCCTTGCTGGGGTCATGGTTCAGGTAGCGGATCTCCCACCACCACTGATGACCGATGATGAGAATATCTGGTTTCATACTTTGCGCCATCTGCGCACGCGCCAGGCCCCTGCGGGACCCCGCTCCTCGGATGGGGAAATCGCTGAGCAGGCTGAGACCGGCTACGAACAGAGCGGTAAGCACGATGAAGGGAATGACAAGGCCGCCGATAGCGATCCACATCTCACCGCCGCCTGATTCCACCGGTTCGTGTTCGGCAAGCGATCCGCGGCGCCGGTAAAAAGCGTACGCAAAGAGAATCCACATGACCAGGCTGATGACCGCGAAGAGAATCGTCATGATCCAGGAAAGATCGGCAATGCGGTGAGCGGCGGGGCCATGCGGATTGAAGGTCGATAGCGCAACGCGACATCCAGTGAGCGCAAGCAGCAACGTAATGGAAGCAAGGTTGCAGAAGCAGCGAAGCATGGATCGCCTCCGGGCAATGGGTGTTCCTGGTGCGGCGGAAGTGAACTCCTTTGCCGGAGTTGCACCGACTGCGCCAACAAAGCGACAAGACAACCAGCGGCAACGCCAATGAGCAAATCGATTCATCGAAGTTCTTTCCTGTGTCCCCGCAACGTATACAGATAGGCGGCCATGTCGCCAGCCTGCTGTTGTGAAACGCCGAGATCGGGCATTGCCGTTTTCGGGTCTACGTCTTCGGGGTGTTCAATCCAACGCATCAGATTTGCCGGCGTGTTAGGAAGCTGCCCGGCGATCATGGTCCGGTCTCCGTAGAAGTAGAGCGGCGGACCCACGAGACCTCGCGCGGTGCGGATACCAGGAATCGTGTGGCACGCGACACAGCCATAGCTGCTCAAAAGCTGTTTTCCGTGCTGGGGATTTCCTACGTCGGTCAGGGAGTTGTTCTGGCTATGGCCGCAGCCTGCCAAGGCCGCGCATATGAATGCACCTGAGATTACAGCGCACGCGATTGCCGTGCCCGCCCGCGGCGATCTCATCGCGCCCTCCAGCATAGATCTAGAAAAATGGTCGGCAGGGCGAACCAGACAAGGCCCATGCCCAAGGTAAGAGTGATGATGACGCCGAGCACCGCCAGGAATTCGTGCCGCTCGACAGCCTGTGCGTCAAAGAACGCCTGACGCGCTGAGAGCTTCTGCCAGTTTCTGTATGAAACGATTCCGGAGTAAATAGAAACGATGAGCAGAACGACCGCCAGCAAACCAAACAGGATTCGAGCAACGGGATGGGCAAGAGTAACTCCGAAATCTCCCTGCGGCTTGCAGACCCACACAATCACCACGTCCAGGCATCCCACCGCAGTCCAGGCGATGGCCGTCGCGACAAATCCGAACCAAAGTCTGCGCGGTGATACCTCGGAAGGACCTCTGGGATCGGATGAATTACCCCGATCCTGCGGATCAGTGGACATGGTAGTACCTCTGGATGTTGGGGATTACGTAGAGCAACAACACAACAAAAATCCACACTGCATCGACGAAGTGCCAGTATCGAGAGGCGACCTGATACGGCATGTGAGGGGTGCGGCGAGCGAAACCATAATGCGGCTGAAATCCGACGTACATGAGTATCAAAACACCCACGATGACGTGCGCGGCGTGGAGTGTAGTGATGGTATAAAAGATCGACCCATAGGAATTGGTGTCCGGCGTGAGTTCACCCCACTCGGAGGCATACTCGAATCCCTGCAGAACGAGAAAGGAGAGACCAAGAAGAACGGTGAACCATAGCGCTATTCTGCCGGCGCGGTATCGCTCCTTTTGTACCTGCAGCTCACCCCAGTGCAGCACAGCGCTGCTGCTGAGCAGGATCGCCAACAGAATGAAGGGATACACAAGGTGCGGCGGCTCCTGCGTTGCCCAGCGGTCCTTGTTGGTGCCGAGATAGTAGTAGGCGCCAAACATGCAGGCGAACAGGGTGGCCTCCGTAGCAATGAGCGCCCACACCGCCTGAATGCCGCGGGTCTGGTCGATCGAAAGACCGCTCAGCTTTATGGGCGGCGGCGGTATCTGGACTAGAGAACTCACACAACCTCCTTCTCGGTGTTGGGCCACATCCACATACACCCAATAGCAAAGCTCAGGATGAGCATGGCCAATACAACCCACATCGCTTGAAACAAGAAAGCCATAAACAGTCCGAATACCAGAAGACTCATTGCCAACGGGGCGATGGAATCCTCCGGAATTGTTGCGATGCCGACCGGAACAGCATCGAGCCAGGTCGTTGTCGGCGTCAGCCGTCCCCCATCGAGCACGCGGTCATTCTCCGGATCGTCGATGTTTTCGTATGTGTCCCACAGGGGATGACGCGAAGCCACGACAGGAATGTGGGCGAAGTTATAGGGTTTCGGTGGAGAATCCGCAAGCCACTCAAGGCCATCGGCGTTCCACGGATTCGGGCCTGCCACCGCTCCGTGACGCAGGCTATAGAAAAAATTGATGATGCTGATGAGAATGCCGAGGCCGAGGATGAATGCGCCGATCGTGATCACCATGTTCCAGCTGTCGAATCCCAATCCGGCCGCATACGTGTAAATGCGGCGCTGCATACCCATCATTCCAACGATGTGCATGGGAAAAAAGGCCAGGTT
>DATJUD010000147.1:0-150634 GCA_035502695.1 Acidobacteriaceae bacterium | reverse complement strand
TCATTGTAATTACCGTTTACCACTCCCCAACTAGCAACATACTTTCCGTTGTATGTTGCGTTCGGGGTCGTGATCGTCAAAGTCATGCCATTGATTGGCGACAAATCTTGACCTGAATTGAAAGGAACGTTCGTCGCCATAACAACCGTGTGATTGTCGCTCTGGAGTTGTACCACCGATGCATTCAGCGTGAAGCACTCTCCACCCATCACATCATCACCGCCCGTGATCCCGTTGCTGATCCCGAGGATAGGCAGTGTATATCCCAGATTTGTCCGCTGACTAATGTAGTAGAAGGAGGTCGAATTGGGTGACCCCTCTACGGGAAATACCTGGCTGATTCCGTTGTTATTACCATCCCCGGTGAACACGTCTGCTTGCGACTCTACACCGTAGCCGCATAGGCCTCCATGCGCAAAAAATACTCCGTTCAAATGTGGAAATCGGAGGTTCAGCAGCGTGATCTGTTGCGAGGTGGAGTTATAGGTATAGTTTACGGTCTCATACTCTTCCTGATCGGCAATACAGGCCGTCCCAGTAGGCGGCAAATAGCATGCTGCGCCGGAATTTGTGGACTGAAGGGTAGTCGGAGTACAGAATCCAGCCGGAAGTCCGGTCTGTGGAGCTGTTGCGGTGTAAGATGCCACAACGTTGGTCACGACAGAAGCAGCCGGGTTGATCTTATTTGGGGCGGAGGGAATAAAGCCGGTCGGCTGGCTTCCCGCTGTACAGCCCGTAGCCCCGCCAGCTCCGTTGTCTGATCCTGCGTAGCACAACTGCACCATTGTTGACACTGGGAAGTTGGCGTTGCTATCGGTTGCCGAGTCGGGGTTGAACGCACTGTTTCCGCTCGGTCCGGTTGCCGCAGCTCCTGCGTAACCAGTGATTGAGCTGCCGGTGATAATGTCGGCTTGGTTCGTATCCAGAAGCTGACGGTCCTGTCCTTCGGTGCCCTGTCCGGCTGTCCCGCTGGTGCTCACAAGGGTTGCACCTACTGCAGCCGCCGCCGTCATGGTGCCTTTATAAATTTGAGGATCTTCCGTGATCTGGAAGTCCCCGCCGTGACACCCCTCATCATTGCCTGTATTCATTCCCCCATCGCAGGTCACAAGGGTGGTCATGGCCAGGCAATCCCCCACTCCGTGACAGTTCACAACATTTTCAATCGCTTCTTGCTGACCTGAAGTGTAATTAGTTGAAGCTAAAGATAGATTATTATAATATGTTTTAAAAAAATATTGCGGTTGACTTATCCCAAAATAATTATCAAAGTTATAACCACCGGCATAGTCGGTAGTTTGTAAATCTTCCGTGCCAGCTAGATTTCCAGAATAGGCAGGCCATTGCTGATAATCTAAAGTGAAATCTGCGGTGATACTATGACCAGCAGTTTGGCCTGGATTGACAGAGAAAGGATTCTCGTAGTAATCCGCTGTCACTCCATTGCGCTCATCATGCACGTGAGTATCAAATGGCCAAGACAAATTACTAGTATTATTACCAAATAAATAAGATCCATACCCTTGAGGTTTTTCTGTGTTTTTGTAGGTCGGATCCACGTAAACCGTGCAGCCGCTCAGCCCACCGGCCGAACTGGTGGAGCAGTTGCTGCTGTTCACCAGATTCGAGATGCCATTATTGAGGCTTCCCGTCTGAAACTGGCTCGCATAATAACTGCCCTGAAATATGTTTACCGCAAGATTGGATCCAGCGGGCTGCTGGACAGCTTGAGTCGCTTTCGGGGCCGACGAGACTACATTCGTGACTTCTGCTGCGATAGGAGCAACCGTATCATCCACGTAATTTTTCGTTGCTGCCTGCATAGGAGCCACAGGATCGGCTTGTAACTGCAATGCACCTGTCAGCGTTCCACCATTGAGTGGCAAGTAGCTTCCTAGCAGGGTATTGATCTGAGATGTCGAAACTGTCTGCACTGCTACACTGGCGGGCATGACCAGACTACGTATCGCAGCAACTGTCGTGGACGGGACATCAGGAATTGACCAATATTCCTTGCTTACGGTGCCGTCATCAAGGTGATACACAGCGGTGTAATAGGAACCGGCGGGCGTCGCTCCCACATTTGGAGCAAGATTGAGGGAAACCTGCCCGCCCGACCCAATATTTGCAGTTATGTTTCCCGCCGCTACTGTTTTTCCGCCCGCTGTCACGAATGCCGGCCATGTCACTAAGATCGTTCCTGTCGCAGTCGTTCCGTCGGCGTGGTACACCGTGTCCTGCACGGTCGTTGTCGTCACTTGCCCATCGCTCGGGAGCACAATCGACGCGATGCATAGAGCCAAGCCAGCGAATCGCCATAACGAAATTGCTGGCACACATTTCAGTCCCGCCCTTATGGATCGATCCCCGAGTTCTCTCGTCTCTTTCATCTTTGTCCCCTCAGTTGATAACTCAAATGTGTGACGTGCGCCGATGCTTCGTGCTCACTCGGGTGGGCGCAACTGTAAATTATTGAGCAACGCATCGCAAAGCTGTTCGTTTGGAGATTCGTCGGAATGTTGCGGCTCTTTCGCGGCCAATTCACATAGATCCAGAAGCAGTTTCGTGTGCTGATATCCGCCACCCATTGCCTTTTCGATCAGCCCCCGCAGAATCTGCGGCCATGCAGCAAGTACCTCGGTCCGAGCGAATTCCCGATACCCCTCTTGCGTCTGCGAAATCAATTTCATATCAGCTTGCTGCCCGCCTACGTGGGCCCGCTCTCTCGTCCGAGTCACTTGCTTTTTTGCGGGAGCCCGTCGGCTCGACCTTTCCTTCGACACGCCATTCCACCTGTCCCAAATACGAAAAAGATAAAGAGACCACCATCGCTGGTAGCCCCTTTATCTTCTTCGTGTCAAATTCACCCTAAAATGTTGTCTGAAAGCTGCCGAATGGCCATCTCGAACTCAGCCATGCTGAGGTCTTCGATCCACCATCCTGTTTTTCTTCTCTCACCGTGACTTAAGGCTAACAGACTGAAGCACAATAGCACGCCATCACACTTCCTTCCTATATACCTTCTTATCACTAAGTTGCTGAAGCGGTCATCGCGATGGGCTTGACTCTCCCATTGCATCGACTTGAAGAAGCCGATGTTCCAGGAAAATATGGGTCAGCGCATCAATCGCTTCTCCATATCTTCGTACAACGGTACGCAAACTCACTCGTAACAACCCGGCAGCTTCGCCTTGTGTGTATTCCTGCAGCGCAATCCGCTGAATTAGTTCTTGCGAGAACCCATCCAGCTTCTTCAAACATTTCTCCACGTCATACACAAAAATTACAGAGTCTTCAAAACTCGTCACTCGATATGTACTCATCTTTCCTCGAAATGCATCGTGACCCAGCAGCGCAGGCATTCTCCCAACAGTCAAAGAAAGTCGCGCGTATCTTCGCAACATTGCTTCCGTATACTTCCGGTAGAATGCCAGCTCAGGCTTGGGTTGTATTCTGCTTTGTTTTTCTTCATCTCTTTGCGTGGATCGAGCTCGCATCGGGACAAGTCGAGCTTGCTCAGAAGCCTGCAGGTCGTATAAAGGGAATGCTGCACTCATTGCAAACCCCCTTCGATTGCATGCGTCACCGCAAGATGACCCCCCTTACGCGGGCGCCCTTTTGGTCTGCGACTGCGCGGCGCTGGAAAGTCCGAAAAGTGAACTTTGCATTGACGGCAATAAATATCGCTCACTGTGTGGTTGCGTAGCCAAAGACGGCCACAACCCTCACAGATTTTCAGATGTAAGCAAGATTGGCTCATGACTTAAATGATCTCCAAGGCAAAAAATCAATGCTCCCGCAAAGACTTGGGTCTTCCTTCGTCCCAGGGAGCGGTTGCGAAGACTGCTTGGCCGCAGAACTCTTTGGTTCGGCATTAGCCCAACAGGCACGTCTTCTGCGTGAACGACATCGGCTTTTCGAAGTGCACTCCCAATGCTGGCAGTCAGGAACAATCGTCCCTGAACGTGCATCGATCCCGGCAAGCAATCTTCACTCGCCGGTTCGAAGCCGAGCACATCTCAATCGGCTGCCTTGAAATGACCCGCAGTCGCCTCAAGTGTGGCAGCGAGACGAACTGGGGACACTTCATCGTGATGACCTGGATTTGGGAGAATGGGAGGCCAACAGGGTTCGATCTCTTTAGTAGTAAGAGGGTCTGTTTGTAATACTATTCATTAAGCTATATGTCAATATAAAACTTACTATATTTTTCTCATCATTCCCAATTTTGGTGTCAATTTGAAAAATTGTAATCGATTCTGAATTTCTTAAAGATATATATATGTTTATATAATATCTTTATGTTATAGTTCAGATATGAAGTTTGAGACGCTTCATGAGAATCTTCGATTGGAAATCCTTCGTAGAATTGAGCGCGGACTCCTGACCGGCTCCACTCTAGCCCGCGCTACAGATTTTCAGCAAGCACATATCTCCAACTTCCTCAATCGAAAGCGCTCCCTCAGCCTCGAAGGCTTGGATCGCGTGCTCGCCGCCCAGAAGTTATCGATTATCGATTTGCTTCCCCCGGACTTGTTGCCTGCCGTCCCGGTTCAGCCGCGAAGCGCCTCGTTAACTCAGACCCTTGCCGTCGTAACCCACACCGCTGCATCGTCGTCCGCCCGAATTCAATCGCCGGAAATTATCGATACCATTGAGCTGCCAGAAGCGGTCATCCACTCTTCCCGTGCCCATCCTCTTCCTGGCAGAAATCTGTGGCAGCGCTTCGTTGCCGTTCGCGTAGACGCCATCCAGGCTGCTGCGATGGAGCCCCTTCTACGCCAGCACTTTATCGTTGTCATCGACCGTCACTACAATTCGCTTACTCCCTATCGCCCCCAGCCTCCTACCGTCTATGCAGTCCGTGGGTCTGACGCCCTGCACTTGTGTTTCCTGGAGTATGAGGCAGACCGCCTCATCCTTCGTCCCCGCAACCAGCAAATCCCGGTAGTGCTCATCGCTTTGGCGCCCAACGAGCACCCTGCAGATCGCATCGTCGGCCGCGTTTGTTACGTACTTTCTGAGTTTTGAAGCAACTGATACCGCTGCCTCGCCTGCAAATTCTCCCGATCCACTCTCATCCTTCCACGTGATCTGCTAGCATCGCCTTTTGGAGGAATCACTGCATATGGAACAACTCCCCGTTGGCATGGGTGCCCGCCGTAATGAGGACATCGCGTTAGATCTCTTGAAATTTATTGCAGTCACCGCCAGTGTCGGACGTCCCACCACGCCGACAGCCGGTTTTGTTGCCGCCGGCAACCCGAAGGCTGAAGACCAGGTCAGCCACTTGCTGGAACTCTATACCCGCTGTCTTCGCGCAGTCGAAGGAAAGTAGCTGCGCCGCTTGCCTGATCTTCCCTCATCTCGAGTCGTCGTAGTCGGCGCTGGAGTCTTTGGTCGGAATCATCTCCGCATCTGGCAAACGCTCCAGGATGCAGGGGCTCCAGTCCGTCTCGTTGGGATCGTCGAACCGAATTCCGCAGCTGCGACTAATCTCGCGACAGAATTCCGAGTTCCCGTCTACGCCTCAACGTCGCAACTGCTCCGCTCAACAGAGTTCCCCGACGCAGCGTCGATTGCTGTTCCAACATCTGATCATGCGTCTGTGGCCGCAGAGCTGTTGTCAGCCGGCGTCGACGTCCTGGTAGAAAAACCTTTCACCGCAACCTTGCAGCAGGCAGATGAGCTGATCGCTCTGGCACAGCGTCATAAGCGCATCGTTCAGGTCGGCCATCTCGAGCGATTCAATCCCGCGGTACGTGCCGTTCGCTCCATCCTGCATCAACCGCTTTTTTTTGAGGTGCACCGGCTCAGCGTTTTTACTCCTCGAGCACTAGATGTTGACGTCGTTCTCGACCTCATGATCCACGACCTCGATATCGTTCTCAGTTGGACCCAATCACCCATTCGCGAACTTCACGCTGTCGGCCTGCCAATCCTTTCCTCAAAGGTCGATATCGCGAATGTTCGCATCGAATTCGAGTCCGGTTGTGTCGCGAACTTCACTGCCAGCCGCGTCAGCACGGAGCGCGTTCGAAAAATCCGTTTCTTCCAGCCTCACCAATACGTTTCCGTCGATTACGCGCGCCAGGATGTTCTTTGCATCGACGTCCCAGCCTTGCAGACTCCGGAATTGCAGCAACGCACGTCTCCGAACACGTCTGCTGTCACTTTCCAGCCGCTCGAGACAACTCATCCCATCCCAGGATTCGCAATGCGCAAGCTCGAGATTGCCTCGGGCGAGCCGTTACGCCTCGAGTTGGAATCTTTCCTGCGGTCCGTTCGAGAACGTTCCAGTCCCGAAGTTACGGCCCAGGATGGCCGCGCCGCTCTGGTCGTTGCCCTGCAGATCAGCGCTGCGATCCGCGCCCATCAATCACGCGCCGGCCTCGCCTAGAAGCCGTCTCACAGGTCGGCATCGCTTCATCGCTTCTAATCAACCTCACAAATCAGGCATTTCAGATACTGCGTTTCAGGAATCGTCAAAATCGCAGGGTGATCGAACGCCGCTCCTCGAATTTCCAGCAGCCTCACCCGTTTGCCCGCATCACTCGCCGCTTCCGCGACCACCGCTTGAAATTCCACCAGCGGTACATGATGCGAGCAAGAGCACGTCACTAATCTCCCTCCGGGTCGCAGCATTTTCAGCGCTCGCAGATTCATCTCCTTGTAGCCTCTTAACGCACCTTCCACTGCCCGTTTTGACTTCGCAAAAGCCGGTGGATCCAGCACAATCGTGTCGAACTCCTCACCGGTATCGCTCCAGTCCCGTAGGAGGTCGAACGCATTTGCTTCAATCCATTCCACGCCGCTTCCCTGTCCAACCAGTTGATCCCGATTCATATGCAGGTTTTCCTCAGCCACTTCTAACGCAGCCCTAGAGGCGTCCACACCAGTCACCCGGGAACAGCGACGGGCCAGGTGCAACGCGAACCCGCCCTGATACGTGCAAACATCCAGCACTCGACCGCGTGCATACGACTCCGCCGCCAGGTAATTTTCTCGCTGATCTAAAAATGCTCCGGTTTTTTGTCCCGCGTTTGCGTCGAAATGGAAACGCAGTCCGTTCAATTCAAAAATCGTCTCCAGCATCGGCTTCTCTGCAGTGCCGGAGTAGAGCGGCTCGGTCGATGGTGCCTCCAACTGCTCCAACTCGCGAATGCGCGCATCCGGCCGTTCCACAATCGTCGCCGGCTCCAACATCTCACGAAAAACATCGACGACCACAGCTCGCACATCCGTAACATGCGTCCCTTGGGTCAGCAACTGCAAGATTACCAACTCGCCATAGCGGTCTGCCACGATCCCCGGCAACTCGTCCGCTTCCCCAAACACCAGCCTGCAGGCGTTCGTCCCCCTCAACTCCTGCAATCCGTTCAAACGCATCTGAACTGCTCGTCTCAATCGATGACGCACTAACTCCAGAAATTCGACCCGGTCCTCGATCAACTCTTGCGTCACCATTCGCAGAGTAATCAGTGAAGCGTCGCTGTAAATCGCGGTGCCAAGCTCGACACCTCTTTCGTCGATCACCGTAACCAGCGATCCCGGCGCCACACCGTCTTGACCCGGCTCGGCGATGATCTCTTCCACATCCGATTGGTAGACCCACGGGTGCCCAGCTCGCACGCGAGCCGCCGCCCGCCGGCTAATTCTGCCGACAGGCCACACGGTTGTGTCCAATTTGGCTGCAGCCTTGACTACTGATTCCGCTGCACCATCCGTGCCCGCTTTGCGGCCCTTCGATCGCCCCATCGCCTGAATTCCGGTCTTCGCCCGACCTGCCTTTGGAGGCATAGTTCCCTCTCGCTTTTCCCCTGCCTGAGTGGTCATCTTCGCACACTCCGGCCAACTCCATCGTTGGGACTGGCACTTCGTGTGCCGGAATTGCGCCGACATAACATAAAATCAATTATGGCCACTGCGCACACCGCTGCGGCATCACCAGATTCCGACAAGCAACAACTCGCTGAGACCTTCGAGATGTTGCTCGCGACCGTGCGCCAAAATCGTCCCAGCGACGACATCGCAATCATTCAACAGGCCTACGAATTTTGCCTGAAGCATCATGCCGGCCAAAAACGCGCGTCTGGCGACCCCTTCGCCCTGCATCCCCTCGAAGTCGCAAGGGTTTTAGCCGAAATGAAGCTGGACTCCACCGCCATTGCCGCCGGCCTGCTTCACGATGCGGTCGAAGACACGCCTGTGACCAGCCGCGAAATTGCTGAAACCTTCGGCGAACAGGTTGCCCACATCGTCGACGGTGTCACCAAAATTGAAAAGATCCAATTTGCCAATCGCGAGGACCGCCAGGCGGAAAACGTCCGAAAGATGCTTCTCGCCATGGTATCGGACGTACGCGTGGTGCTCATCAAGCTCGCCGATCGCCTCCATAACATGCGCACCCTGGAACATCTCCAGCCGGAACGGCAGCAAGCCATCGCTCGAGAGACTCTCGACATCTATGCCCCCCTTGCGCACCGTCTCGGCATGGGCAAAGTTCGCAGTGAACTTGAGGACCTGGCCTTTCGCTATGTCGATCCCGTCGGTCACGACCAGATCAGCTCCGCCGTAGAAGCAAACCGGCAGCAAGGAGAACAGTTTCTCCGCAATATCGACGCCATCCTCCACGAGCGCCTTGTCGAGCACAACATCACCGCCCGCGTCGACTGGCGCATCAAGCGTCTGTATTCTATCTACCAAAAGTTACAACGCCAGCGCATCACCGTGGACCAGGTATACGATCTACTCGCGGTCCGCGTCATCACCCAAACCGTACAGGATTGCTACGCCGTCTTTGGCCTGATCCACAGCATCTGGCGCCCCGTCCCCGGTCGCATTAAGGATTTCATTGCCATGCCGCGACCCAATCTCTACCAGTCGCTGCATACCACGGTGATGGCGGAAGGGGGCCATCAGTTTGAGGTCCAGATACGCACGGAAGAAATGCACCGTGTCGCCGAAGAAGGTATCGCTGCACATTGGAAGTACAAGGCCGGCGGTTCACCGGTCAACGCGAAGGATGAGCAGCGCCTAGCCTGGGTCCGGCAAATTGTCGAGTGGCAGCGCGACATGACCGATCCGAACGAGTTTCTTTCGACTCTCAAGATAGATCTGTATCCGGAAGAGGTTTATACCTTCACCCCTAAGGGCAAGGTCGTGGTCCTCCCGAAAGAAGCCACTCCCATCGATTTCGCCTACTCCATTCACACGGAAGTTGGCAACACCTGTACCGGCGCGAAGGTCAACGGTCGCATGGTGCCGTTAAGATCGCGCTTGCGCAACGGCGATATCGTCGAAATTCTCACTCAGAACGGCCATACGCCCAGCCGCGATTGGCTTACATTTGCCAAGAGCTCGCGCGCTCGCAACAAAATCAAACACTGGCTCAACGAGCATCAACGCGAACGCGCCATTGAAATCGGCCGTAAACTGCTCGACCGCGAAGCTCGCAAATACAAAATCTCCTTGACCCATCTCACAGATGCCGACCATGCCAGGGCAGCCGCCGACTATGGCCTTGCGAACTCCGTCGATTTATTGGCAGGCATTGGATTTGGAAAGTTTTCTGCCCGCCAGGCGTTGAATCGTCTGGTCCCTGGAGCAACAACTACGCAGCAACCGGAGGTTGAATCCGCGCCCGGTATGTCGGATGCTGTGAAGCGCGTTTTCTTCGGCAAGGGCTCCGATTCGCTCACGGTGGAAGGGCAAAACGATTTGCTGGTTTATCGCGCCCGTTGTTGCAATCCGATTCGCGGCGAAGAAATTGTCGGCTATGTCACTCGAGGCAAGGGCGTTGCCGTTCACGCACGTAGTTGTCCCAATGTGCAAAATCTTCTCTATGAGTCTGATCGAAGAATTGCGGTCGAATGGGCCAATCTGGAAGGTACCCCGCAGCGCGCAACGTATCCTGTCAAAATGATCGTCTATTGTGACGACCGCGCGGGCATGCTTCGAGAAATGACCGCCGTGATTTCAGATGACGGAACCAATATCCGCGCGGTTGAGACTAAGGCTGGCACAGAAGCAGAAGCCATCGTCGAGTTCGTTGTCGATGCCTACGACGTAGGTCACTTGATTCGACTCATGAACGGGCTTCGACGTCTACCCGGTGTTCGCGACGTCCAGCGCCAGCAAAAGCTCTAGCTCTACACCCCACCTTTTGTCCCAAAGCAGCGTCGTTCCGCTTGACGCACGTTTACTTCGCGATCGAAGACGCGCCTTGACTGGTCGTGACCGACGTCAGAGCGCACCCGTCCATTGTCTGTTTGAATTTGAAATAAGGATGGAAGAACAATGCCGCTCGCGCATCCCCATTGCCCTCGACCAGCTCCGGCAGCCACACGCCATCTGGGTACCTTTGCTGTCGCACATGAAGCCAGAATCCTTTGTGTAGATCGGCCAGCAATCCACCACCGATCTTCACATCGTGATCCAGTCGAGCGTTCAAATCCACGAGCTCGCCCGTTCGTTCGTCGACTTCAATCGTCCCAGACATGTCGTGCAAAAACGTCTCTTCCACGCCCTTCGGATGAACACTCGGATCTCCGCTTAAATCGTAAGCCAGGGTCGAACGTCCGCCTCGATCGACGCGGTGCCCATTCGTGTAGCGCAACATACGCAGCAGCATATCGAGTTGCTTGTCGTCCTGGGCGTCTTGCTTCGCAATGTATTTCGCGTCCGAATCTTTCTTGATCTCCTTTTGAACCCGCTCCATCTCCTTGTTTTTTTGATCCACGCTCAACGTCTTGCCATCTTTGCCCGTCAGTTCATCAATCTCCTGGCCATTCACGAAGAACATGTCGTATTGCCGGATATGGCGCTGCTTCACATTGCCGTTCTTATCGGTGTCGTCCTCTTCGCGAATTGTCTTGCAGATGTACCGCTCCTGTTCTGCCTCGGATTGCTTCAGGTTTTTCAGCACTCGGTCCTTCAACTCGGCAGCCGAAGGCAATGCAGCATTCCAGTCGATCTTCGCCCCATCCGCATGAGTGCTCTTCTGATCGTGTGTCGGCGTGGCGCTCTGGGCAGTCGATTGTGACCATCCGCAGGCGAATGCACCTGCAATCATGGCCAGTAAGATCACCGTCGTCCACCTGTTCGCCCAGCAATGCATTATCGCTTCCACTCCAAACTCATTGGACGACCCGATAGAAGGCTAGTCACAAACTTTTGCCCATCCACCCTTCCCCGTCTGAGTCCACTCAGGAAACTTCCAATCGCACAGAGTACAATTTTTCGATATGAGCGAAGAAAAAACGTCCATCCATACCGCAGAAGCGCCTGCCGCCATAGGACCTTACTCGCAGGCAATTCGCGTCAGCAACATGCTATTCACTTCCGGACAAGTGGCCATCGACCCCGCAACTGGGCAATTAGTCGCGGGCGGCATTGAAGATCAAACTCACCGCGTCCTGAAAAACTTACAAGCCGTTCTCGCAGCCGCAGGTCTGGATTTCTCGCGGGTCGTCAAAACTACCGTTTTCCTGAAGAACATGGCCGACTTTGGCGCCATGAACGCGATCTATGCGGAATATCTTCAGACGCAGAACAGCCCCGCCCCAGCTCGCTCAACTGTGGAGGTCGCGCGGTTGCCAAAGGAAGCATTGGTGGAAATAGAACTGATTGCCTGTTAAGCAGACGCAGCTCCGCGAGGTTCCAGCACTCCGGCAGCCGCGTTCCCATGGAACGAATGCCTGCTCATGGGTGCCGAAGAACCGGGCACGCAAAAGACATCGCGTCAGAAACAAAAAAGGCGGAGGATATCTCCCCTGCCTTTTCTGTCTATAACCTAGCGCTCGCTCCTACAGCGGCTGAACATCAGCAGCCTGCCAGCCCTTCGGTCCCTTCACAACGTTGAATTGCACGGCCTGGCCTTCTTGCAAACTCTTAAACCCGTTTGAATTGATCGCAGAGTAATGCACAAAAACATCTTCGCCATTCTGGCGCGAGATAAAGCCAAAGCCCTTCGCGTCGTTAAACCACTTTACTGTGCCTTGTTCCATTTGAATCTTATTTCCTAATCGATTTGAATTACGCTGAAGGGAATCGGAGCGACTACTAGCAGAATCTTGTGCTTTGGGGCAAAGTCTACAACTGCCCGGTTCTATTCGAACGCACGGTCAGTGTACCAGATTTTGGCCAAATGCAAGAAAAAAATGCACGTTAGCGGCGGCCGCGTCCTTTATGCCGTCACCATGGGCCGTCATTCCCACCCAACTCTCTCAACCTCCATGCGTTATGCTAGCTCACGGCATGAAATTTGAAGAGCAATCGATCACCTGGATTCAACGCGCTCTTCCCACTCTCGCAGAAGGGTTCTCGTCTCTGCCCTCCAACGACTCAGCTCCCATAGACGACGCCGTGATGCTGGCTGTGCTTCAGGAAACGGCAACCCACCTCCGCGAGAATTACCCCTATTTCCACCCCCTCTATGCCGGCCAGATGCTCAAACCGCCCCATCCCATTGCTCGCGCCGCCTACGCGCTCGCCACTTGGATCAATCCCAACAACCACGCCCTCGATGGAGGCCGCGCCAGCTCCCAGATGGAAATCGAGGCCGTGCAAGGGCTCGCGACCATGCTTGGATGGCCCACTCACCTCGGGCACCTCACCAGCGGAGGAACCTTCGCCAACCTGGAAGCACTCTGGATCGCCGGCCAACTCCACCCTGAAAAAACGATCCTTGCCTCCGAGCAGGCACACTACACCCACCGCCGCATCAGTGGCGTTCTAAAAATTCCCTTCGACTCTGTCGCGACTGAACCCCGCGGCAGAATCGACCTGAACGCTCTCGAATCCAGACTTCAAAAGGGTGACGTCGGCACAGTCGTCGTGACCCTCGGAACCACCGCTCTTGGAGCTATCGATCCACTACCAGAAATCCTTGCCCTGCGCGACCGCTACGGGTTTCGAATCCATGCGGACGCCGCCTACGGCGGGTATTTCACCCTGGCTAAAAACTTAGACGCAGTTGCAGCGGATTCGTTTGCTGCGCTTTCCGCGGTCGATTCCATCGTTGTCGATCCCCACAAACACGGCCTTCAGCCCTACGGCTGCGGATGCGTACTGTTCCGCGACCCCTCAGTCGGCCGCTTTTACAAGCACGATTCCCCTTATACCTACTTCACCTCGGACGAATTGCATCTTGGCGAAATCAGTCTGGAATGTTCTCGCGCAGGCGCCTCCGCCGTGGCCCTCTGGGCGACCCAGCGCGCTTTACCCTTGATCCGAGGTGGAGAGTTCGCCGGGATGTTGCAGTCTTGCCACGCGGCCGCACTCGAGCTCTACAGCCGCATTCGCGCCTCCGCCATGTTTGTCGCCCCCATCCCTCCTCAACTGGATATTTTGGTCTGGGCTGTCAGCGGCGCCACTCCTGAGGAGAGCTCTGCCCGCGCACGCGCTCTCTTCGATGCCGCTGCCCGTCGGAACCTTCACCTCGCCTTGGTGCATCTTCCGCGATCCTGCTTTCCCGAAAATACTTGGCCCACATCTAGCGGGATGACTCCCAATGCCGCGCCTGTGCAATGTCTGCGTTCAGTCCTCATGAAATCCGAACACCTGGCCTGGATCGATGCCATCTGGGAACGGCTTGAGGCTGCGGGTCAAGAAATTCTAACTCCGGTCAAGTCTGTAACATAGGCAGCTTGGCAGGTTCCGTCCCGCAATAGCACGGATCAAATCGGACAAGTGTGCCTCGTTAGATATTCATCTTCGTCGGATTGCGCTGGTAATATTCCATGTAGCGATCCTGTCGGACGCAGTGCGCAAGTAGAGTCGTTTCGCGGCAATTCAACCGCCTCTTGGGTACTTTGGGCTCAGCCGATGCTGCTCCGACGCGATTGGTGTATGGGTCTGTCTCCCGCTGGGAGAACAAATATAAACTCTACCCCCTTGGGAAACAGAGGTTGAATGGCAATCAATGGCCAACCGGATTTGGCGTCAGAGCCATCTCGCGACGATTGGAAGCGAATTCAAATCGCCTATTTTTCGATGGAAATTGCAGTTGCTCCCAACATGCCTACCTACAGCGGCGGCCTGGGAGTTCTCGCGGGCGATACGCTTCGATCCGCTGCGGATACTGGCTTGCCTATGGCTGCAGTCACTCTCCTGCACCGCAAAGGTTATTTCCATCAGCATTTGAATGCCGACGGCGCACAAACCGAAGAAGATGAACCTTGGAAGCCGGAGACTCTTCTGCAGCAGCTTGAACCCCTCGCAGCCATTACCATCCAAGGCCGTCCCGTTATGGTTCGCGCGTGGCGCAAAGACATTGTCGGCACGGATGGTCACGTCGTTCCCGTGATCTTCCTCGACACGGATCTTGATCCCAATGACAGTTGGGATCGTCAGCTGACCGACCATCTCTACGGCGGCGATACTTTCTACCGCCTCTGTCAGGAGACAGTTCTCGGGATCGGCGGAATCGAAATCCTCACGGCCCTGGGATGCCAGCCGGACGTCTACCACATGAATGAGGGTCATGCATCCCTGCTTACCATTGGCTTGTTAGAGCAACAGGTCGCCGATGGCAATCTGCTCGATGCGACGCAGGATGATCTCGACGCGGTTCGTTCCAAGTGTGTCTTCACCACTCACACCCCGGTTCCCGCCGGTCACGACCGGTTCTCGCTCGATCAGGCGCGTCAGGTTCTTGGCGAAGAACGGACCGAGGCTCTCGAAAAGTTTGGCTGTTGTCACGACGGCATGTTGAACATGACCTACGTCGCGCTGCGTTTTTCCCGCTATGTCAACGGTGTCGCCATGCAGCATGGCCGCGTGTCGCGAGATATGTTCCCCGAATACTCCGTGCAGGCGATTACAAACGGAGTCCATGCCGCCACTTGGATTCAGCCATCTCTTCAGGCACTCCTCGACGAGAAAGTTTCGAGCTGGCGACGCGACAATCTCTATCTCCGCTTCGCCATCGGCATCGCCTCCAACGAGATTCGAAGCCGCCACCTGGATGCGAAACGTAAACTCGTCGACACCGTTCGCGAGCGCGTCGGCGTCACCCTTCAAGAAAGCATTTTCACCATAGGATTTGCCCGCCGCGCGGCCGCCTACAAACGCGCGGACATGTTGTTTGCGGATCCCGCCCGCCTCAATCGACTTGCCGAGGAATATGGTGGTATCCAGATCGTGTACGCAGGGAAAGCCCATCCCCACGATCAGGTGGGGAAAGCCATCATCCATCACGTAATCGAAGCCAGCGCCAAGCTCAACTCGGATCACATCCGCATCGTCTATCTTGAAAATTATGAGTGGGATTTGGGTGCCATCCTGACAGCAGGCGCCGACCTATGGCTCAACACGCCCCGTCGTCCGTATGAAGCCTCCGGGACCAGCGGCATGAAAGCTGCCATGAACGGCGTTCCCAGCCTCAGCACGCTCGACGGCTGGTGGATTGAAGGCTGCATCGAAGGCGCAACCGGCTGGGCGATCGCGGAATCAGAGGACGAAACGCAAGAAGCCGAATCTCTCTATGAAAAGCTCGAAAACGAGATTCTTCCCCTCTTTTATCACTACCCCGACCGCTGGGCAGAAATTATGCGCATGGCCATGGCCATCAACGGCTCATTCTTCAACACCCACCGCATGCTCTACCAGTACGTCACCAACGCATACTTTCCTGGAGATGCCCCTCTGCGTCGAAAATTCCAGCCTGAGCTCGTCCTGACTCGTTGAGATCGATGCACGGCCACGGGATCGAAGAGACAGTTCCTATCTGAAGTCTTGCCTCGCGCTTCCGCCTTGACTCACGTATACTGGTCGAAGCCGTAAAACTGTTATTTTGATTGGAATTACCATGCCGAAACTAAAGACGCACAAAGGTGCGGCCAAACGCTTTAAGAAGACCGGAAGCGGTCGAGTCAAGCGCGGCCAAGCCTTCATGCGGCACATCCTTACCTCGAAAGCCACCAAGACCAAGCGGCATCTTGCAGCATCTGCTATGGTCTCGGATGCCGACCTGCCGAAGGTGTTGCGCATGATCCCGTATGCCTGATCAACTTGCGAAAGCGAGTTAGGGCCCGAAAGCGTTCGAGGACCCCGGAACAAACACTTCCGAGATAGATCAGAGTAAGAAGCGAGTGAAGAGGGTATTCAGCGCGGGCTCAGGCCAGCGACTCCTCCCTCCAGCCGCATAACGAAACGCAAAAAGGAGATTTCAACCATGCCTCGCGTCAAACGTGGCAATAAACGCAAAGAATATCGCAAGAAGATCCTCAAGCGCGCAAGCGGCTATTTCCTGACGAAATCCAAGCTGTACCAGGCTGCTGAAGAGGCTGTCGAACGTGGCCTGAAGTTCGCCTACCGTGGCCGCCGCGAGAAGAAGCGTCAGTTCCGCTCGCTTTGGATTGTCCGCATCGGCGCCGCCGCCAAGCTGAATGGCATCAGCTATTCACAACTGATCCACGGGCTCAAGCTGGCCGGTATCGAGCTGGACCGCAAGGTTCTTGCCGACATCGCCGCCAAAGATCCCGCGGGATTTACCGCTCTTGCTACCCAGGCGAAGACCGCTCTCAGCACCGCTGCCGCATAAGCCCAGCCACCACATCGAACATCCAGCAAAGCGCTCCTTACGGGGTGCTTTGTTGTTTTCGGCCGATCGCCAGCTGAATGCCCGCGAGGATCACGATCAACGCAATGATGCACTGCGAGATGACACAGTACAGACACCACACCTGTAGAATCGAATCTTCCACGTGAGAAAGATAGAGCGCGTAGCAAAGTCCGGCCACCGCTGCGGCGAACGTCCAGTCTCTCTTTCGCAGCAGCGCCAACAGGCTGATCAGCAGATATCCTGCGATGCCGACCGCGGCCACCGGAACACCATCGATGGACGAATACCGGCTATGATTCACGATTCCGCAATCCCAGCGCGCGTTGATGTCGCACGGCTCCAGCTTATTGGAGTAATGCACCTGCAATGCCAACGCCGAGACTACGGCTCCCAAAATCGCTAACAACACAACCAGGATTCTCAAAGTTTTTTGCACGTCCCTATTGAACCACACCGCGAATCGATCCCCAATTGTGACCGCCCGTTTCGCTGCTTTCAACTCCCAGGACTCGGTATTCCGGCCCCGTCTCATTTATCCTCAAAAGCAATGTCTTCTTCGCAAATTCCTGTTCTAGAAAGTTACGGGTCAGAACATCTTGATGCCGCGTTTCAGGCGCTCCAGGCCGACGTCGCTCGTCAGGCGGCGGAGCTCCGCACATCCGAGGATCGCGAACAGTTTCGCCTCTATTGGCTGGGCCGAAAGCAGGGCCGACTCAAGCTCATTAGTGACGTCTGGCTGAAAAATGCTCCTGCCGAGGCGCGCAAATCCCTGGGTCAGCATTTCAATCAACTCAAGCAGCAGATTGAGCAAGCTCTCGAAGCCGACTCTGAAACTCTCGCTCCGTCTTCGGTCCCCGCGGATGCGATTGATATCACGCTGCCCGGAATCCGGCCCACACTCGGCGCAGAGCACCCGCTGATCCGCACCATGCACGAAATCATTCGCGTCTTTGAACACATGGGCTACTCGGTCGGTGTCGGCCCAGAAGTTGAAACCGACTATTACAACTTCGAGGCGCTCAACTTTCCCCCGAATCACCCGGCTCGCGATACGCAGGACACCCTGGTCGTCGCCAACCAACAACACAAGCCGCTGCGCGATCGCCTGTTGCTGCGCACTCATACCTCGCCGGTGCAGATCCGCACCATGGAACGCCAGCCGCCACCGATTCGCATCGTCATTCCCGGGAAAGTCCATCGCAACGATGCCGCCGACGCAACCCATTCGCCGATATTTCACCAGGTGGAAGGTCTATGCGTCGATGAGAACATCACGTTCAGCGATTTGAAGGGAACGCTCGATCACGCCATGAAGCAGCTATTCGGCTCCAACGTGCGCACCCGCTTCTTCCCATCATTCTTCCCCTTTACGGAACCGAGCGCCGACGTGCAGATCAGCTGTATCTTCTGCGGCGGCAAAGGATGCCGCAAGTGCAAGCACTCCGGCTGGATTGAACTCCTGGGCTGCGGCATGGTCAACCCTGCGGTTTTCGAGTTCGTTCGTGGCAAACAGCCAGCCTATGACCCGAAAAAGATCTCGGGGTTCGCCTTCGGCATGGGAGTCGATCGCATCGCGATGATGAAATACGGCATCAGCGATATCGGCCTGCTTTACTCGGGAGACATGCGCTTTCTGGAGCAGTTTGCATGAAAATTCTTTCCACCTGGCTGCGATCTTACTTGCCTAACCTTGCTGTCAGCGATCACCAACTTGCCGATGCCCTCACCTTGCGTGGCATCGCGGTCGATGGCGTGTTCGACCTTGGCCCCGGCAATGGCTCGCTTTTGGAAATGGATATCACCACCAACCGCGTCGATGCCATGAACCATTACGGCATTGCGCGCGAGGCTGCCGCCATTTACGACATTCCTCTGAAACCTCTGGAAGTCTCTCTCCCAGCCGCCAAACCTGCAAAGCAGCCAGTTCCAATTCGCATTGAAGCGCCAGAACTCTGCGGCCGATTCACTGCGCGAGTGCTGCGCGACGTAAACATTGTGCCTTCGACCGGACAAATCGCGCAGCGTTTTTCCCTGCTCGAACAGAAACTGATCAGTAATGCGGTGGATGCAACCAACTTCGTCACCATGGCGATCGGTCATCCAACCCATGCCTTCGACCTCGACAAACTCGAAGGAGGCATCGTTGTTCGCCGCGCCCATGCGGGGGAAAAACTCCGTCTGCTCGACGGCACTGAACGGACCTTGGTGCCCGACGATCTGGTCGTTGCCGACGAGAAGAAAGCTCTCGCACTCGCCGGCGTTATGGGTGGGTGGGAGACGATGATCACCCCCGCCACAAAAAGCATTCTTGTCGAAGCTGCATGGTTCGACCCTGGCACAGTTCGCCGGTCCTCCCGTCGCCATGGCCTGCACACGGACGCGTCGCATCGCTTCGAACGGGGCGCGGACTTCAATGCTCCTGCGCTCGCCTCCGCTCTCGTCTGCGACTTGATTCTGATGGCGGGCGGATCCATCGAAGGGGATTTCGTTGACGTGGTCATTCTTGAACTGGCGGCACGTACCTCGCAGCGTCCGCCAATCTCACTGCACATCAGCGAGATCACCCGCATCCTCGGCAAGACTGCGGACGGTCAGCCCATCGACCCTGCAACTGTCGAGCGCTATCTGACGGCTCTTGGCGCGCGGATAGAAAAAACTTCCGCCGAAAGCTATGCCGTCACATTGCCAAGCTGGCGTCTTGATCTTGCCCAAGAAATTGATCTGATCGAAGAAATCGCGCGCCTCCATGGATACAACCGCTTCGCCAACACGCTGCCCTCCTTTTCCGGCGGTGTCACTGAACTGCCCTGGGCAGGCAAGGAATCCTTTCTTCGTCGAACCCTTCGCGCCGCTGGATATACAGAGACGATCAGCAGCACATTTTGCTCGTCAGCCGATGCCAATTTATTTGCGCAACAATCAAATTCGATCGTGCAACTTGGAAACCCTCTCAGTGAGGAAGTCGGCTTTCTGCGACCTTCGCTGGTACCCGGGATGCTTTCCATGCTGGCCCATAATTTGAATCGCGAGGTCGACGACCTGCGCCTGTTCGAGATGGGTGCCATCTTCACCGGAAACTCGGAGCGAGTGCAGGAAAAACCCTCACTTGTCCTCGGCGCGACCGGAACTGCGATAACGCCGCACGCCCTCAGCAGCCTGCGCGACTACAGCTTCTACGATCTCAAAGGCATTGTGGAAGAATTGCTCGCCGGCTTTGTCACCAAATCCATGTACATGGACGCATTCCATGCCTCAAGTACGCTCATGCCCCCGTGGCTGCACCCCGGTCGCGCAGCGCGTCTAGTCGCGGACGGCGAAACCCTCGGCTTCTTCGGCGAGCTCGCTCCTCAGGAGTCTCAATCGAGTAAATTTCGCCAAACCATCTTCATCGGCGAATTCAATCTCGCGCGCCTCTTTCAGCACGCTCTTCGTCAGCCCGTCGCTCGTGAACTGTCTCGCTTCCCCGCAGTGGTGCGTGACTTCTCCTTCACGTTTCCCGATGCCGTCCGTTGGCAGCAAATTGCCGAGACGCTGACATCGCTCGACATTTCGGAGATGTGCAGCACCGAACCGCGTGAAATTTTTCGAGACAAAAAAGAACCATCAGGATCGTATGCCCTGTTGTTGCGTGTAGTTTTCCAGGCTCAAGACCGTACGCTGCGCCTGGAGGAACTGCAGGAGTGGGCCCACCAAATTTTCGCCGCCCTTATGGAACTTGGCGGACACCCGCGATTCCCGCTGGAGTTGCTTTTATGAGGAATCGAATTTTCGGTGCTTCCAGCCCATTTTGTGAATACCGGAAATCGACCCCTCTTTCCCACAGGAACTCTCCGAAAATTCGGCTTCGCCGGAATCGTAGCGCTATACTGCGCGAAGAGCATCTTATTTATTTATGACAACAATTATGGCGAAAGAACAGGATCTTGCAGTAGCGGTCGATACGCTCGCCGCTTTGGAGCAACGCGTCGTTCGTGCGATCGAAATGCTGAATCGCGAACGCGAACAACGAGCTGAAATTGAGAGAGAATTAGCCAATGTGCGGACACAGTTAGATACCCAGCAAGCACAGGCGGCCACATTACAACGGGAAATTGAAGAACTTCATCGTGAGCGCGACACGGTGCGCACACGGGTCGAACGTCTCATGTCGTCGCTGGATGCTATCGAGGCTTCTTACACGCAATCTGCCTGAAGCACGCGAAGAAATACTTCGGCACTACGGAGCAACGATGAACGAAAACGACCCGCAACGTTACTTTCCAGAGAGTGATTCTCAGGAGTTGAACCCGAGTGGCCACGATGAATCGCGCCCACTCGAAACTGTGGAGGCGGTTCAGCGCGAAATCGCTCAAGATGATTCTTCTTGCAATCTGGTCGTCGATATCTACGACCAGATTTATCACCTGCGCGGTCCGGACCCAAGATACCTTGAACAGCTCTCCGCATTGGTTGATGCCAAAATGCGCGCCGTGGCCAAACACGGCACCACTGTCGACTCTCTCCGAGTCGCCGTTTTAGCTGCCCTGAATATTGCCGACGAGTTGGTCAGCTTACGCCAGCAACGAGACGCATTATCCGGCAACATCGCCCTCAACATCAAGTCACGTACGGAGACGCTTGCGGAAATGCTCGACGCAGTCCTTGAAGAAAACCGCAAAGCCGGCTAACCTTGCTCGCACTGTCTTCTTCCTCCAATCGGAGCAGGATTTCCTGTCCGCTTTCGGACACTGTTTCTGGAATTCGGACATCATGCAACTTGACTCGCCCTGCTTTCCATCTTGAAATCAGGCCCTTACCCCATGCCCTAACTGGTCTCTCGCGTGCCTGTATGTGAGGTCTACCGAGGCCATTCTATGCAGACCTTTTTGGCAACTGTATTCCAGGATCTTCGCTACGCAATCCGCCAACTCCGCCATTCACCTGGATTTGCGTTGACAGCAATCGCCACGCTGGCTCTTGGCATTGGCGTCAATATTGTTGTGTTCAGCGTTCTAAATGCGCTCGTCCTGCAGCCCATGAACTATCCGAACGCGGACCAGGTGTATCAGTTACAGCATCCCGGCGAAGGCGGCTTTGAAGCACTGGCCAATTCGTATCCGGACTATAAGGACCTGCGCGATCGCAACACGACATTCTCTAACCTGGCCATGTATCGCTTTGTGCATATTGGGCTTCAGACCTCGAATGGTCCGGCGCCCGTCTGGGGGGATGAGGTCAGCGGAAATTACTTTCAAATGCTGGACGTACAGCCGTACCTGGGGCGATTGATTCAACCGGCAGATGACACCAGCCCAGGTGCCAGCGCATATGTCGTCCTCAGCTATAGCTGCTGGCGAGATAGATTCGGCAGTGATAAAAGCATCGTCGGCCGTATCATCCACCTCAACAAAGTTCCATACACCGTGCTGGGCGTGACCCAAAAAGGCTTTGTGGGAACTGAGCGCTTCTTTTGGCCAGATGTGTATGTTCCTGTCATGAACCAGGCTCAGATCGAAAGCTATGACTGGATCCATCACCGTGACGAGCAGGACATCTTTCTGGTCGGCCGCTTGAAACCTGGCGTGACCCCCGCCATGGCAACCTCCAACTTGAATGCGGTCGCCCATCAGCTTGCCAAAGAGCATCCGCAAACCGAAACCAACTTAGCCTTTGAACTTGTACAGCCTGGCTTTCTTGGAAATATTCTGGGGGGGCCGGTAAAGGCGTTCGCCTTGGGAGTGATGCTGCTGGCCGGATTGGTCTTACTGGCCGCGTGCGCCAATCTCGGCGGCCTGTTTGCCGCGCGCACAACCGACCGAGCCCGCGAATTGGCCATTCGCGTTGCAGTGGGCGCGGCGAGGACACGACTCGTACGCCAATTGTTGACGGAAGCGGTTTTGCTTTCGGCCGTGGGTGGAACCGTGGGGTGCGTGGCAGCCAACAGTCTGCTAGGCGCCCTCAGCAATTGGCATCTTGCAGCAGGTTTTCCCATTCAGTTGATGGTCGCTCCGGACAAGCTTGTTTATGTGTTTGCTTTCATCATCTCCCTCGCCGCAGGCGTTTTATTTGGCGCCGTCCCTCTCCGACAAATCTGGAAGACGAATCCAAACCAGGCGATCAAGGGCGGAGTGACCACCACGCCAGCCGGTGGCAAATGGGTCTTCCGCGACTTGCTCCTGGCATTCCAAATCGCGATCTGCTGCCTGTTGGTGACTTCCTCGCTGGTTGCCTTGCGCGGATTGGACCGAACGCTCCACGCTAATTTTGGATTTGATCCCAAGGGAGTGACGCTTGCGGTCGTCGATCTGCAACTGGCCAATTACAGCGGACCTAGCGCAGAGCAATTTCAGAAACATCTGGCAGATGAGGTTTCGCATTTGCCAGATGTGACCGCAGTTGGATATGCAAGTGCGACTCCGCTCGATATTTACACCTCAAACACCGCAGTTTTCGCAGCAGATGCGGCGGAAATGAGCGTCAAGAATCGCAAATTCATGACCCCCTACTTCAAAGTGTCGCCAGGTTATATGTCAGCCGCTGGGACACGCATTCTGATCGGCCGCAACTTTACCCAGCAGGACGATGCCAAGGCTCCGAAGGTCGCGATCGTCAATCAGACCTTCGCTGAGAAACTATTTGGCAAGGAAAACGCCGTTGGCAGATACATGAAGATTTTTGGAAACAAAACAGAAATCGTCGGTGTTGTGGAAAACGGAAAATACACATCGGTCAGCGAGGAGCCGAGTCCCGCGCTATTTGTTCCCATTTTCCAAATGGGAAACGAGCAGATGTGCATGTTAGTGCGGTCGAATCGTGACGCAAACCAGTTGGCTCCGGCGATTCACGATGTCATTCGCCGTCTCGACCCTAACCTGCCTATTTCCAGCCTGGGCAGTTGGCAAGATGCCCTGGCGATCATGCTGCTGCCATCCCAAGCAGCGGCAACTGCTTTGGCCGTCTTCGGCGCCCTGGGAATTTTGCTTGCCGTCACGGGTATCTTTGGCCTTGCCTCCTACACCGTCAGTCGGCGCATGAAGGAACTCGGCATTCGCGTTGCGCTGGGAGCTTCGCACGGACAGGTACTGCACGCGGCGTTACGGCGGCCCGTAATACTACTCGGATTCGGTTCCCTCGCGGGTCTGGCCCTGGGTGTCTTCGCGAGTCGCATCCTCGCCAGCATCGTGTATCAGGCTACGCCCAACGATCCACTGGTGCTGATCGGTGTTGCCCTGACGATGTTGCTGATAGGGGTGCTGGCCACATGGATTCCTGCGCGACGCGTTCTCCATGTTGACCCCACCAATGTATTGCGCGACGAATAGAATCAACACCGAAGCGTGACCGGCGTCACGCCGTGCTTGCCAAGCGCGCGAATGCCAGTTAGCATCCACTTAGAAACCGGCCTGCAAAGCAGGTAGGGTGGTCAACGCTGGTTGAACCTACATTCATCGAACAGGGAACTCGACTCGAATAATCGGCTCGGTGTGCTGTCCGCCAGTCCGGAATGCCTAAAGAGCCGCGGCGGGTTCCCACCGTCTTAGGACGGGTTCACCGGCGCACTGCCATACGGCCCCGCGGGTCGGCTTTCTATTCTTCCTGTCCCTCTTCTGCCTCGGAAGTTTGGTTTTCCGCTGGATTCTGTTCTACTTCCTCTTGTGTATCCCCGTCTTCTTACTCTCGGCCCCGTCAGCATTCCCACATATGGCGTTTTCGCGGCCGTCGCGCTGATAGCTGGCCTGGCACTGGCTATGCGAACCGCCGCCCGCTTGCGAGTGGCACCGGACGCCATGTGGAACCTGGGCCTCATCACCGTGTTCACCGCGGTGCTGGGCTCGAAGATATTGCTGATCTTTGGCCACTGGCACGATTTTCTTTCCTATCCCCTCCTCATGCTCAGCATTTCCGTCCCGCAGACGGTCGACTCTGTCCTGACGCAACTCGGCCTCGGCCTGTTTGCCGGTCTGCTCTATATGACCTTCAAGCGTATGCCATGGCTGGATACATTCGACGCCGTTGCCCCGGGATGGGCGCTCGGTCAGGCAATCCTCGCTTTGGGATGTTTTTTTGCCGGATGCGATTATGGCCGTCCTACCTCGCTTCCTTGGGGTGTTGTTTTCCATAGTCGATGGGCAGCGCTCTGGAATGGCACCCCTCTCAACACCAGGCTGCAGCCGGTCCAGCTCTATTTCTGCGCAATTCAACTGGCGTTCTGCTTGTTGCTCTTGTGGTGGCTGCCAAAACGTCGCCAGCCTGGCGAACTAGCCGGCGCGTGGATGTTGGCATCCGGACTCACTGGCTTTTTCCTGGACTTCTTTCTTGGCGGCGATCGGCTGATGATTGTATCCGGCGCTCTATCTCTTACCCAGGCAATTGATTTCTGCCTGGTGGTAATCGGCGCGTTGTTGTTGATGGAAAAACGCCCGGCCCGATTGGCAACGTCATGAGTCCCACGCACAGCGAACCCAGCAACGAGGACCTGTCCGATCCGCTAGACGACGAACTCGCCGAAACGTCCGAGGAAAGCAACCCCACCCCCCCGCGCGAATTTGCTGTGGATGACTCCTCCGTCGGCCAGCGGCTGGATCAGTTCCTGACCGCGCGCCTGCCGTCAATTAGCCGAGCCCGAGTACAGCAATGGATTGATCAGAATTGTGTTTTAGTCCGTAGCGATGACCGCAGCCCGCGGGCCATGAAAGCCAGCGGAAAATTACGCGCAGGAGAAATCGTTACCGTCGTCGGCGATCCAACACTCCCTCCGCTCCGCGCCGAACCGGAAGATATCCCGCTGAACATTGTCTACGAAGATCCTCATTTTGCAGTCATCAACAAGCCTGCGGGCATGATGGTGCATGCCGGCTCGGGCGCGACAGACAGCGCCCGCAACCGAGGCACGCTGGTGAACGCCCTGCTCCACCACATGGCGACTCTCTCCGCCACAGGAGATCCTCTGCGTCCCGGAATCGTGCATCGCCTGGATAAGCAGACAAGCGGCCTGATCGTGGTTGCCAAGGATGATGCCACGCATCGCCGCCTTTCTAAAATGTTTGCAGATCGCGAGGTGCACAAAACCTATATCGCCCTTGTCCACGGTGCGGTGAAACTCGAGCACGGAACCTTGGATGCTCCCATAAGTCGAGACCAGCAGCGCCGTACTCGCATGACGACGCATCGCGTGGGAGGCCGTACAGCCGTCTCGCATTATCGTGTGCTGGAAAGATTCCAATCGCGCTACGGTCATTTCACTTTAGTTGAAGTCGAGATCGAAACCGGACGCACCCATCAGATTCGCGTCCATCTTTCCTCCATCGGACATCCTGTTGTCGGTGACACGCTCTACGGAGCGCCGCAGAAGATTCTCCCTTTTCTCGAAGCTCCAGCCACTCGGCGTCAGAAGGAGGCTGCTTTGGAGCAGGCGATTTCTGTCAACCGCAATTTTTTGCACGCTATGCGGCTTCGGTTGCCCCATCCGGAGTCAGGGAAAAGTATGGAATTCGAAACGCCTTTGCCGGAGGATTTAGAGGGGTGGCTAACTCGGCTCAGGTCGCCTGTCCAGCAGAAATAAGCCCTGGACGCTGGTAAACTGGAGTGAATGATGGGCTGCAAAATCGAACAATTGAACTTCAAATGGCATAAGTCTTGGTTGGGAATGGCTGCGATTCTCCTCGCCGTTCTAGTGGGAATCCAGAATGCTTCCCAGGCGCAAAACAGCACCGCGTCTGCAACCCAACCTGCAAAACAAACAACCCCTGCTGCTCCCCATACTTCCGGAAATTCGGCGTCGAACCCAGCGCAGCCAACTGCCGAGGTGCAACAAAATGGCGCCTACACCATCACAACCGTCGTCAACGAAGTGAACCTTATTTTCACCGTGACCGACAAGCACGGCCACTTCATCCGTAATCTGAACGAGAGTGACTTCTCGTTGCTCGACAATCATATGGCGCCCGCTGAGGTTTACAGCTTTACCCAGCAAACCAACCTGCCGCTGCGTGTTGGCCTCATGATTGACACCAGCAGTTCCATTCGTTCGCGCTTTCAGTTCGAACAGAATGCTGCCATTGAGTTCCTGTTGTCAGTTCTGCGCCCCCAAGTCGACAAGGCGTTCGTGATGGGCTTTGACGTCACTCCAGACATCACCCAGGGATATACCAACAACGGCGATCTGCTTGCGGCCGGCATTCGCAAGCTCTCTCCTGGTGGCGGCACCGCGCTCTACGACGCAACCTACACCGCTTGCCGCGATCAGATGCTCCCGCTGGCTCGCTCCGGAGCTCTCCGCAAAACCATCATCCTCTTGTCCGACGGCGACGACGATCAAAGCCACGCCACGCTCGACGATGCCGTCAAGATGTGCCAGCGCGCTTCAACCGCGATCTACACCATCAGCACCAACGACAGCCCTAGCCGTGATCGCGGTGACGACATCCTGAAAGCAATGGCCGTGGCAACCGGAGGCCGCGCCTTCAATCCTTTCCGCATGGAAAATGTGGCGGAAGCATTCCAGAGCATTCAGGAAGAACTACGCAGTCAATATTCGCTCGTCTATAAGCCTGCCGACTTCAAGGCCGACGGCGCCTTCAGGCCGATCTATTTGACAGCCTTCGATCGCAACTACAAGGTCAGCGCCGAAAAGGGATATTTCGCCCCCAGCACGCCCAACTAGCGTTGAGCATTCCCCTGCTCCAGCAACTTCAGCAGTCCGGGTTCGTCGAGCACGGGGACATTCAGCCTGCGAGCATTGTCTAGCTTTGACCCGGCATCGGCTCCCGCAACAACGTAGTTTGTTTTCTTGCTCACGGATCCGGTGACATTTCCGCCCTCGCCTTCAATCCGCTTCTTTGCTTCGTCACGGGTAAGCGAAGGCAGCGTGCCGGTCAGCACAAACGTCAGGCCGTGGAGTTTGGAAGAATTCTTTTTCTTCTCCGCGTTAAAATTCAATCCTGCGGATCGCAACTTTTCAACCAGTTCGCGATTTCCCGGCACCGCAAAAAACTCCAGAATTGCCTCCGATATGCGCGGACCAATCTCCTGCACGCGTTCCAGATCCTCTGCGCTGGCTTCCATCAGGCGATCCATGCTGCCAAACGCTTCAGCCAGAAACTGTGCCGTCCGCTCGCCGACAAATCGAATACCCAGGCCCAACAGCACGCGATCCAGTGGCGCTTGTTTCGATTGCTCGATCTGCTGTAACAGCGCCTGCGCCTTCTTGTGTTTCACCAGGTCTAGCGATAACAGAGTAGCCTCGTCGAGACTGTAAATATCGGCCAGATTGCGCACCAGCCCACGCTCCGTCAGTTGATTGACGATGGCTTCGCCCAGACCTTCAATGTTCATCACTCCACGCGCGGCAAAATGTAGCAGACTTTCTCGCAGACGTGCCGGACAATTCACGTTGATGCAACGCCAATCGACTTCCCCGTCCTCGCGAACCACCGGGCTTCCGCACTCTGGGCATGCTGCGGGAAAAGAAAAATCGTGTGCCTCCGCAGGTCGCTTGTCGCGCAGAACTTCAACCACCTTGGGAATGACATCTCCCCCGCGTTCGACTGTGACAAAATCTCCAATCTTCAGCCCAAGCCGCTCAATCTCATCGGCATTGTGCAGCGTGGCCCGGCTCACCGTCGTTCCGCCAATCGCCACTGGAACCAAATCCGCCACCGGCGTCAATTTACCGGTCCGACCCACCTGCACCAGGATGTTCTTGACCTGGGTGGCAGCAGCGCGTGCCGCAAACTTGTAGGCAATCGCCCACCGCGGGGCACGGCCCGTAAATCCCAACTTGTTCTGCACCGCGGTGCTGTCGACTTTCAGCACCACGCCATCAATCTCATACGGTAACGAATCCCGCATCTCATCGGCCCGCCCAATGAAATCCCACGCCTCGTCAACTGTGGAGACAAGAGTCCTCTTCGGATTCACTCGGAATCCCGCTGCTGCCAACGCATCGAGCGAATCGCTTTGACGAGAGAAAATATATCCCTGCTCATTCAAAGCAAAATAGGCATAGAAATCTAATCGCCGTTGCGCCACAATGTTCGGCTCAAGGGTGCGCAGTGTTCCTGCTGCCGCATTGCGCGGGTTCGCCGCCGGAGCCAATCCCTGCTCTTCCCGTTCCGCATTCAGTTTTTGAAACGCCGCGAGCGGCAAAACCACCTCGCCCCGAATTTCGAAATCCTCCGGCATCCCCGCATCACGCCGCTTCGCCCCAGAGATACTCAGTGGCACCGACCGGATGGTGCGAACATTGCTCGTCACATCCTCACCGATCACGCCGTCCCCACGTGTGACTCCTCGGGCCAACTTGCCACCTTCGTAGGTCAACGCCAGCGACAACCCGTCCAGCTTCAATTCGCACGCGTAGGCAATTTCTTCTCCGTCGGCGAGTTCGCGCACACGGCGATCCCACTCGCGCAACTCTTCTTCGTTGTAAGCATTGTCCAGCGAAAGCATCGGCCGCGAGTGTGCCACCTTGGCGAAGCCTTCCTTCGGTTTACCTCCCACCCTTTGCGTCGGCGAATCCGGCGTTCGCAGTTCCGGGTGCGCATCTTCAAGTGCGCGCAACTCTCGCATCCACGTGTCATACTGCGCATCGGAAACCTCCGGCGCATCGAGACCGTAATACAGGTACTCGTGATGCCGCAAAATCTCGCGTAGTTCATCGATCTGCTTCGCGACTCCGTGGATGGCTGAAGGCTTCGTCATCAATGAAATTATAGAGACGCCTTCGATTCGGTGGCTGTGGTCTTCCGCCGTTGCCGTGTATGCTCAGAAATTGAATGGAGCCGGTCACACATCTTTTAACGGGCGCATGCCTGGGGCGATCTGGATTCAACCGCACCACCGCCTACGCCACGCTGACAATGGTGCTGGCTGCGGAAGCGCCGGACATCGACTTGCTTTGGAAACTGCGCGGCCCCGTTGCCGAGTTTCAGCACCATCGCGGAATCACTCATACGTTTCTTGGCGCGCCCTTCATGGCGCTGCTGATCACCGGCGTCGTTTGGCTATGGCATCGCTGGCGCACCCGCAACACCGACATACATTCGCACGACATGGCGGCCTCGCAATCGAATCGCCGCGACCATCCGCTGCAGGTCCGCTGGGGCTGGATATGGTTCCTCGCTCTCATCGCGGACCTGAGCCACCTCCTGCTCGACTGGACGAACAACTACGGCGTGCGCCCGTTCTTTCCCTTCAATCCGCATTGGTATGCAGGCAGTATTTTCTTTATCTTCGAACCCGTCTTATTTGGCGCGCTGGTTCTCGCATTACTGATGCCTGCCATACTGGGCTTGGCGGACCGCGAAATTGGAGTCCGACGCACGATGTTCCGCGGTCGCGGATGGGCGATTTTCGCTCTCATCGTCGGTTTGGTTCTTGGTTGCTGGCGCTGGGCAGAGCATGATCGCGCGCTTGCGATTCTTGCGCAGCAGAATTTTCAGAATGAGCCTGTCTTGAAGATGACAGTCAACCCCTATCCCGGAGACGTTTTCAAGTGGTTCGGAGTAGTAGAAACGAAGGATTTTTACCAGACTGGAATCTTGAACACACGTACCGACAGTTTCACCAGTGAGGCTCCGGAAAATCTTTACTACAAGCAGCCTCAGACTCCCGCAATATTAGCTGCGAAACGTTCCTGGCTCGGACGAGCCTTCCTCGATTGGTCGAAATACCCCTTCGTCGCGCAGAGAGGTACCTTCGACACGCTCCAGGGTGGAGAGCACTATACCCTGGTACATTTCGAGGACCTGCGATTTGCCTACAACGTCCTGTTTCTCCACGGCCGCCAGGACAACCCGCTAGGCGGCACCGTCATCATCGCTCCCAACGGAGAGGTGGATGAAATGCGAATGGATGGCCAAATACAAAGGTAGGCTCTGGAGTTTGAACCACAGCAAGTTGTTGTTGGCATAACAACTAGTTTTGATTTTGTCAAAATTGCCTTGACCATTTCTCTCTCCCCCAGAAACAATGAAGTTCTAACGGGGAAAACCCAACTTCCAGAGTTTCGTGACAATGAGGATCGAATGTTCAGCTATTTCTTTGTTTTAGCAGCGGTTTTCACCCGCATCCTGCCGCATCCTTGGTTTAGTTTCACTGCTGTTGGAGCTTCTCTCTTGGTGTTTGGTGCGCGACGCTCGCCCAAGCTGTTCATTCTCCCAGTTTTGACGTTCGCCGCTGTCGACTATTACTTGACTGTCTTTGCTTACAATTACCCCTTTCATGTGCAGGATTATCTGGTCACGTGGGCTTGGTATTTTGGTGCCTGCTGGATGGGCTATGCCTTCCTCCGCAAGCGGGCCAATGCGGGACGCGTCGTGGGCGCTGCGCTAGCCTCTTCCACTTCGTTTTTCCTGGCAAGTAATTTCGCGGTCTGGGCCGGCTCCCTGATCTATCCACACACTGCGGGTGGTCTGGCCACTTGCTATCTCGCTGGACTACCCTTCTATCGCAACGATGTATTGGCAACCACACTGTTGACGAGCATTGTGTTTGGAGTGCCCGTGCTGGCGCGTCGCATGGCGGATGAGTGGCAGCGCCGCAGCCTCAACAGCCCGAACGGACCGACCGCAGCCTGATCCGGTTTTATTTGTCGAACTCGACTCCCACTTTTCCGATCGCAAAAAGTCGGAATCTTCAGCTATTGTGCTGGAACCACAGCCTGCTCGTGATGGCTACTCTCGACCTCTGGCACACTGCCATCATTCACAACCACCTGAGCAGGCTTGCTGTCCAGCAGCATCCGTAAGGCGGAACGCGTATGGGCTGGAATTAGCAATTCCCGCGTCTGACTGCTGAATGCAGAAGAAACCGTGACTGGCACTTCCGCGGCGCAAAAGCTGTCGTTCTGCGCGTCGACGCTCACCAGGTAGTTCTTGCCGCTGCTGTTCTTATTCAAAATCGGCCGCCAATAGGCGCTTAGGATATGTAGATCCGGCAATCCCGTATCGCGATACACCCAATCGTCAAAAAACCACTCCAGGTCCTTGTTCGAAGCTTTTTGCAGCAGAGTTTGAAAGTAGCTAGGCTCGTGGTCGTCTGCAGGCATGTAAGCCTGAAGCGCCTTTCCAAGCGCTTCATCGCCGACGATGTTGCGCAGCATCCACAGCACATCGCTCGCCTTGTTGCGATAGTAAATGTCGCTCCAAGCCTCAATTAGACTCTGTCCCGGATTCACTCCCGGATCGGCCGTTTCAGCGAGTGCAAGCGCAGCACGATGAGAATCCATCTGCGCAATGGCCGTACTGATTCCGGCACGTTGCTCGATCCACAGCAGCGTCATGAACTGCGCCACACCTTCATTCAGCCAAACTCGCGGTGAAATAAAATACGCATGCCCCAGCATATGAGCCATTACCGGACCCACAGTATTGTCGGTCACGGTGGTCTGCAACGGGAGAAATAAAATATTTCGCTCCTCGAAGGGAAGATCGTTTGCATCCGGCAAATCCACCAGAACAACCGGCCGCTTCGGATGCGCTCCCAGCCATTCTTCGACCATCGGACGAGTCTGAGCGAACACTGTTTGATAGGTTGACGTAGCTGCCTTATTTTCAAATCGAGAATAGATCTCCAGTCCCGGCACACTCTCCTCGGCCGCGGATATGACAAAAAAACTCAGAGGTGAGAATCCTAATCGGGTCGGCGGTAAGGTGAAGGAAGCCACCTGCAAGATGGTGTTGCCGGCCATCGGTGTGGGCGCAGGCGAATTCCCCGCCGCATGTTTAACTCCAGATCCGCCGCTAGTGGATTTTCCGCTCAGTGCCAGCCCCCTCGCCGATGTTGGCGAGACAACAGAGGCTGCAATCGGCTTTTGCGGAGATCCTTCGTCCGGTTGCACCACAATCCCGTTCAAAAAGGCGACCGTTGGTTTTACATCCAGATATTCCACCAGTACGTGCATCGAAACTTTGGCATTGGACTCGCTCAGCTTCCACTTTCCGACCGAATCAAACATTTCAGGGCCCTCGCCAAGCAGCACCGGCGCCGTCGAAACTGGAAACCAGATCACATTCCCAAATCCCCGGAGCGCCGTAAAATTCGGGTCAATCATGTCCCACTCTGAGGAATTTGCGATCTTTGCCGGCGCACCCAGGCGCAACAGACGTTCCGCCGATGGGACGACAGTGCCGGAATAAATCACGTTGATCCGAATGCTCACTCCCGGGCCAAGTGGCGTCTCCAGTTTGACGACCGCCTCCGTCAGCTCGCCCGTATGGTCAATGTCGCTATCCACCGTCTCGGTCTCGAACTTCGTCGGCTTGCCGTCTACTTGGATCGAATACCAATGCAGCGACGAGGAAAGCTGCAACGCAATCCGTTCCAGCGGCTTGTCGCTGTTGTTCCGGGCCATCATTCGAGCTTGCACCGCAATCGAGTGCTGCGAAGGCTCCAGATGCACTTGAAAGTCGTAAGAGCTATATGTCAATGAGGTGCGTTCGGCGTCGGTCGCAAGCATCGCTTTTGCAGGTGCAGTAGGCGCTTTTGGCGAGGCCGCAGTCTGCTGTACAGTAGACGTTCCTGCCGCAGTTTCCCCAGCCGTTGTGTTGTTTTCTCCACGGGAAAACAGCACTTGTCCATTCCCCGAAGCTGACTTGTTCTGATTGTTTGCTCCAGAACTCTGTCCGAACGAGCTACCCACGGCGAAAAAAAGAAGGAACAAACCCAACCCATACCGCATACAATTCATGAACCTAATCCCTTTAGATGCCGCTTTACGCGAACTGCAGCGGAAACCGTCTCCTCGATCACGGGCGACGCTGTCGCCGCGCGGCGTTGTCGTGCCGCCTCGTACATCACGATCGCGCCCGCCACAGATACGTTCAGCGACGATACCTGACCCGCCATAGGAATCCGCAAAAGGTGATCACAGGTCCGCCGGGTCAGCTCATGCAATCCGCTTCCCTCGCCGCCCAGCACAAGAACAAAATTGCCCCGATAGTCGAATGTGTCGTAATCCGCCGAGCCGCGTTCGTCCAACCCCACACACCAGACGCTTTGCCGCTTCAGCTCTTCCAGCGCCCGTACCAGATTTGTTACGCGAGCAATACGGACATGCTCAGCTGCGCCGGCAGAAGTTTTCACAACGGTGGCATTCACGCCTGTTGCTCTCCGCTCAGGTAAAACCACCCCATCCACCCCGGCTCCGTCCGCTGTTCTCAGGAGCGCACCCAGGTTGTGAGGATCCTCGACTCCATCCAGGGCCAGCAAAAAAAGATCGTGTCCTCTGGGTTGCGCCAACTCTTCCAGCGAGGAGTATCCCCGCTCAGCCACTACCGCAACCACTCCCTGGTGGGCATCGGTGCGCGCTAGCCTTGTCAGCCGCTCTTTCGATTCCACTCGGACCGGTACCCCGGCAGCCCGGCATGCCTCCGCGATTCCGCTCAGGCGCATATCCTGGCGCTGACGAGAAATCACCACGGATTCCAGGCGTCGATTGCCCGAGCGAATAGCCTCTTCCACCGCGTGCAATCCGTACAACAGCTGCATAATGTGTAGTGTATCCTTCGCATTGCCGCGATGATTCGCCCTATATTCGCCAAAACGCGACCTCTCTCGACGTATTTCTTCAGCTTCAGTACCTGAATCGTGAAAAAATAAGGACGGCTACATCATGCGATTCAAGGAAAATCCCGTCGCTCAACGCGTCTTTCTGAACCGGGCCGACGTCTCTACCAAGGAGACCATGGCAACTACGCACACAGCCGCGCTCGTCGATAGCCAGCGGGCGCAGGCCGCAAACGCTGAGATTGTTATTGCCCTCCGTCGTCATGATCCGGAGATGATGGAGCAGCTGATCGAACTCTATCAGCACCGGCTGTTCCGCTATTTGCTGTTTCTTGTCGGAAACCGCGACTTGGCGCAGGATCTGTTTCAAGAAACATGGCTTCGTGTATTGGAACGGGGCTCGCAATTCAGCGGTCGCTCTCGCTTTGAAACCTGGATGTTTGCGATCGCACGGAATCTGATGATTGACCATACTCGCAAACGTGTCACGCTCAGTCTGGATGACGTCACCGATCCCGAGAATGACCGCCCCGTTGAGATTGCGGCTGATCTCCCATCACCCTTCGATCATTTTCAGACGGGAGAGCGGGCCGCTCGCATTGGCCGAGCCCTTCTCACACTGCATCCGCTCTACCGCGAAGTACTTGTCCTCCGCTTCCACGAGGAGATGTCTCTGGAGGAAATTGCCCAGATCAGCAGCGCGCCGCTGTCTACTGTAAAGTCGCGTCTCTATCGCGGCATGGCTGCGTTGAAACCTGTCTTGGATCCGCACCTTGAATCCGCGAACGGGGTGCAGCCGTGAAGCATAATCCCGTGATGACCAATGCAGGTGGAGAGACCTCCGGCTCAAACTCGAAACCCGTATCGACAATCTTTTCCGCTGAGGAGCAAGAAATCGCGGCCGCTCTACTCGCTGTTGGAGGCGTAGCCGACCGCGCGATGGTGTGTCGCGCGCAACGCCTGGTCCGTGAACAAGCCCTCGAAATTGCCGAGCGGAGACGCCGCTTACGTCACGGAATTGGCATCACAATTCTCGGATTTTCCCTGCTTTTCCTGGTGCTGACACCAGTGTTCTGGAGCGGAATGCAGATGCTGCTGGATCCGAAGAATTTCCCGGCTTCCGAGCTACAGTTTGTGTATGTGATCGCGTGGTTGTTCCCTGTCACACTGGTAACGCTGTTCCTCGTATTTTTGCGAACTCGCAATGGTGGCGGAACCAGGCGGATTGATCACCACGTTACGTCGCGTCTGGACTCCATGGTTCGATAGAACCATAGTGCAGGTTGCTGCCAGTCGGTTTCCGCCGATGAAGGCGGTTGTGACCAGCGGGTTTTGACATGAAATGCGTGGTATTCGTACCCTGCGTGTGGTAAACGTTAGTCAACAAAAATGGCCCGCAACGATTCCAGTTCGTCATTCTCGGTCAGCGAAGAACTCACCCTCATTCCCCGATGGTCGATCGTTCTAGCCTTCGTGGCCTTCGTCGGCATTCAGTATCTTTTCTTCTTCGTGCTCCATACCCACTACCATAGCCCCTTCCCAGTGCACGTCTATTTTGGTGCTTCCTGGGGCGCACTCGTTGCTGTCTACATGCTGATGATCGGCTACATCAGTGAAGATGCGCCGCGCCGCAACATGGGCAAGTGGCTCTGGATTTTGTTGTGTATCGTCTTACAGGGCGGCATTGGTCCGGTACTATATTTTCTGCTGCGGCAACCGGTCCTTTCCCAGTGCCCCTGTTGCGGCACGAAGGTGGACAGCAACATCAACTACTGTCCGCAATGCGCATATCGCGTCTCTCCTAACTGCGGCATTTGCCACCAAAGCGTTCGTCTCACGGACCTGCACTGCACTCACTGCGGACACGATTTGGCGGACGACAACACACCCGCGCGTCTTACCGCCTATCGCTCCTGAGCGACCCATCTGTCGCGTTTACGCCTGTGCTTTTCCTATTCGAACTCTTGTGAACAAGACAGCAATTCTCCGCCAAATTGGACTTGCTCGGATCTTCTTTCTCTGATGTAGAGTGAACCTAGGCGATGACCATCCGAGCCGTGATTGTCGACGATGAACAACTGGCGCGCCAGGAGCTGGAGTATTTGCTTCGCAAAGCGGACGACGTAGAAATTGTCGCCCAGGGAAAGAATGGCGTGGAAGCTGTGGAGTTGGTGCGCGCGCATCAACCCGACGTCGTTTTTCTCGACGTCCAGATGCCCGGCCTCGATGGCTTTGCGGTGCTCAAGAAACTGCTTGAAAAGGGCCGCAAGTCGCCGCTGCCAAACATCGTCTTTGCCACGGCATTCGATCGATATGCGGTTCGCGCTTTCGAAGTGAATGCGGTTGACTACCTGCTGAAGCCCTTTGATGAAAAGCGAGTCCGGCATACCCTCGAACGAGTCAGAACTCGGCTGGCGGAGATAGCAGCTGGAGCCCCGGTTCCAACGCCAGTGACTGCGGCCAAGTCATCGGGTGCGAAAGAGCCCTCCATTGAAGTCGCTGCCGCAGCCAACGCTGTCGACGAGCGGTTGGATGCTCTTGTGCGCCTGCTGGAGCAGCAGCAGGCCCCCGCGAAAAGCACTGCCGCCAAAGTTGTTCTCCGGGTTGGCGGTCGTCTTCTGCTCGTGGAACAGCGCGACATCTGCTTCGCATCCATTGAAGAAGGAACGATCAGCGTCGCCACCCACTCCATCGAAGGTCACTCAAATTGCCGTACACTGGAGGACCTGCTCGAACTGCTGGACCCAGAATTATTTTGGCGCGCACACCGTTCCTTTGTGGTGAATATTCATCGCATTCAGGAAGTCGTGCCGTGGTTCAAATCCAGTTATCAGTTGCGTATGGACGACCGACGTCATACAGAGATTCCAGTCAGCCGCGGTCAAACGAAACGTCTGCGAGAACTGTTTAATCTCTGACAATCACGCTTAGTCGTAACGCTCGAAGACAATCTGCTTTCGATCCCAACCCAATTCTTTCAACTGCGCTCGATTGGCCGCCACCATTTCGTTTAGACCGCAGATATAAGCCAGCGCGGGCTTTGCGTCGCCGATTGAGGCACCCAAGCCTGCACCATCCAAGAGGTTTCTCACCTGAACCTCGACATTTCCTCGCAGGCCTTCCCACCCATCGTGGGGATGGATCACTATCGGCACAAAATGAAAGTTGGCGTGCTCCGCGGCAATCTTCTCAAAATAATGCTGATAGTAAATTTCCGACGCATGTCGTGCGCCATACACCAGCCAAAAATGTTTCCCGTCGCTTTTGCCTTCCCCATCGGTCGGGAATAGAGTCTCTACAAAACCACGCATCGGCGCAATCCCAGTTCCCATGGCAATCAGCACCGAATCAACAAGCGGTCGGCGCAGCACAAACAGTCCGTACGGACCGTGGAACGGAATTATTGCGTCTGGTTTTGCATCCGCTAGCTGGTTGGAAAAAAAACCTCCGTCCACTCGATCCAGACAAAGATCGAATCGGTTGCCTCGAGGAGCAGAGGCAATCGAATAGGCGCGAGTCTGGGATTTTCCGCGGCTATCCTCGGCGACCATGGAAACAAACTGTCCCGCCTCAAAGTCAAAATTCTCAAGCTCAGGAATATCGAACTCCAGGTGGTAGCACTGCGAGCTCTCGGCCAACAGCCTCTTCCCAAGCAGCCGCGCGCTGTACATCCTGCGTTCCAAATCCTTCCCTCCTCCTCTGCCAATCTAGCGTTGCGCGCACTCGACTAGAAATCGAGCGTAAAGTAGAACGTTGCACCCTCACCCACGGTGCCCTCAGCCCACACCCTTCCGCCATGACGGGAAATAACCCGCTGCACCGTAGCCAATCCGATTCACTCTGCTGACAAATTCTCCCTGGGCGTGGAGACGTTGGAACGGCTTGAATAAGCGATCCGAAGATTCGGATTAAATCCGGCGCCATTGTCTCTGCCAGGCGGCAGGCGAACATAAACGGCGTGAACCTTGAGAAGTTCACGCCGCCATTCTACCTTAATGTCAAACAATAAGAATCTTAGGGCCATCAATAGTGCTTCATCTTGGGCGGGTAGCGATCGAGCATCTTGTATATAGAATGGGCGACTTGCTTTTCCTCGGCATTCCCGCTCTTGGTCACATCATCCTGGATAGCCTCTCCGCGCCAGACGATCTTTCGCGTGTGGGCGTCAATCAAGTCCAGAATCAGATATCCCATGACTCGTGGACTCGGGCGCGTTTGGTAGTAGCTCATGCCGCCCCAACCACCCCAGCCCCATCCACCCCAACCCCACCCGCCCCAGCCCGGGCCAAAACCATATCCATAGGTGTCCCAATCCATGACATCTCGGGTGGTGAAGTGGTAAGTGACATATAGATCCGGGTTTTGCGCGGCGGTCACCTGCTGCAGACCCTTCTTCTTGGTTAAGGCATAATTCACGTACTCGCCGACAAATTGCCGGTAAAACGGATGGTTCGTCGCTTCGCTCGGCACCCATTCGTAGGTTTTATATTGGGCAAATGGTGCGTCTTTACTCCAATTGGCACGAACTTGCTGCGCGGATGCAGACAAAGGCATTCCTACGGCAACCACGACGCCTACGGCCAGAGTCGCCCAGGAACGAACCGATGAGCGAAATATCTTCGTCAGTTTCACAACAGTCCCTCTTTCCTACTCACTTCCGATGCCGAAAATTCAAGCCCGAGCAAAGAATGAATTCGTCTGTGATGGGCATCGTCTATTAGAGTCAAGATCGATCGTTTCGTTAGCCACGTCGTTGGTCTTCGACTTCACAGGATGAGATTCAATCATGGGTGATGACGCAACTTTTTCTTCGAAACTCCGTTGTTACGGATGATCGGTTTGATCGCTTCGATTTTCGGAACTTCCATCGAACTGTACCCCTTTGGTCACTACCATTCATAGCACGAATCACGTAATCTTAAACCCAGGTTGAAATGAGAAGTTGCCCCTTCCAGTTCGAAGGCAAATCCTGCCTCGTCAGCAGAGTTGTTCTGGCTTTTTGCCTCGCCGCGACCTTGTTTGCTACGCCTTTTGTCTCAGCGAGTTCCACTAAGACAACCGTCGCCTCCCGGCCACACACAAAACGCCTGCGCTCCACGCATGCAAAGACAAGCCGTAGGCAGGCCGAACTCCGCCGCCTTGCGGTCGAGCGCCAACGCCGAGCCCGATACCATCGCCGCAGCAGAACCTATGCCCGGAGCCACCGTTTGTCGGTGACGCTGGATCAGGTCCACTCGCACGCCGCGACAATTGCGGAAACGACTGCACCGGCGAATGCGCCGCTACCGGCGCTGGCAACCCCTCCAGCTAACGAGGATGCGTCATCGACCGGCAACATCCAGACCTCGCGCGACATACCGCTTTTCGATACTTCAATTCCCAGTTATATGCCCGCCGCGCTGCGCGGTTCCCGCGAAGTGCTAGTGCACCAGAACATCATCGCCGACGTCGAAGGCCTCAGCCGCATTCAGGACGATGCGCAACTGAGCGCCATGGTGCGGTCCGGAGATCTTGTAGCGTTGCCCGCTTCTCCTGGCCTGGCAATCGATCCCCGCCTTCCTATGAATCGTCGCTATTGCCGGCCATGGACGGCACAATTTCTCAGCAATCTTGCTCGCGCGCACGAGGATCTTTTTGGTCGACCCTTGCTGCTGACGTCTGCCGTCCGTACCGTGAACTTTCAACGTCATCTGGCGCACTATAACGGCAACGCCGCGCCCACCTCAGGCGATACTGCATCTCCCCATCTGACGGGCGAGGCGATCGATCTTGGAAAAAAGGGGATGACGCTGAGAGAAATTGCTTGGATGCGAGCCGTCTTAGGCGAACTTCAGGCCAGCGGCAAGCTGGATGTCGAAGAAGAATTCGAGCAGGCATGCTTCCACATCTCCGTATATAAGACATACGCGCCGCACAGCGCTCCGCCGTCAGAGTTGGTAGCCAGGAGCGATTCCCCGTCAGAACCGGCTGCGGCCCCAGCCGTCGTCGAAACCGTCAGCCTGCCTGTGAAACATTCGGTACATTCCGAGCACGGACATAGTTACTACGTCCATCATGTGCGGCGGGCAACTTATGTTCACCATCGTCGCCATCATAGAAGCATGTCTCTGCTCGCCGCCGGGCTTCGATAGCACTAGATTTCTCTGAGTTGAACAGGCAGGTTGACCCATCTCGCAAGCTGGTGCGTTTCAACGCTGCGGTTCAGCTGTGGCGGCTTCCTCGTCCGCTCCTAATAATTCGTTTTCACTCAATCGGTTCACTTTCCTCAGCGAAGGAAACATCAAGGTCCAGACGCCAGTGACCACGATAGCCCCGACACCCCCAACCACAACCGCCGGGACTGCTCCCCACCATTGAGCTGTTACGCCGCTTTCAAAGCTGCCAAACTCATTGCTGGCGCCGATAAACAAAGCATTCACGGCGCTTACGCGTCCTCTCATTGCTTGCGGCGTAGCCAACTGCAGCATCGAAGAGCGGACGATGATGCTGACCATGTCGGCCGCCCCCACAACAAATAAAGCGGCCAGCGACAGTGCCATATTGCGCGATAATCCGAACACCACCGTAGCCGCCCCGAACACGACAACCGAATACAACATGCGCACGCCCGCGTTGTGGCTGATAGGCCGCCAAGTCATCAAAATGGAGACGCAAAGGGCCCCGAGCGCGGGAGCGGCCCGTAATATTCCCAACCCGCTTGGACCAGAATGCAGAATGTTTTCAGCAAAAATCGGCAGCAGCGCAACCGCCCCGCCGAGCAACACCGCAAACAGATCCAGCGTCGTGACGCCCAGCAACAGCTTCTTGTGCCACATGTACCGGAATCCCGCCAAAAGCGTCTCCGTCGAAATTGACCGTTGTTCCTGGCGTCCAGGACGAACCGAAAGTGATGCGAGGAGAAATAGGAAAACGAATAAAGTTGCCAGGGTAAACGCGTAGACGATTGCGCCACCCTCCAGGTGTTCGCCTGTTGGGCCCGGTAGCCAGCGCACCAACGGCAACGTAAACAGCAATCCACCTAGTGCCGGTCCTACGAAATTCGCCAGTTGAAAAATGGAGGCGCCCCAGGAAACAGCGTTCACAAAATCTCCCTTCGGCACCAGATGCGGCAGAAACGCCGAACTAGCCGGCCCGCTGAAAGAGCGTCCAGTCCCCACTAAAAACAACACCGTAAACAAGGCAGCGACATGCTGGGTGCCGATCCATGAGAGATAAAACAACGTTCCCGTGCAAAGGCATTGCAGTCCATAACAAATCAGGATGATGTGCCTCCGGTCATAACGATCGGCTGTATGCCCGCTTACCAGCAGGAACAAGATACCCGGCAGAAACAGAGCCAATCCCGCATAGCCCAGATCGATGGCCCGATGCGTGATCGCATAGATTTGCCAGGACACGGCAACCGCCTGCGCTTCGGCGCCAATAATGACGAGCAGCCGCGCCAGCTGATATCGGCGAAAGTCGCGGGAGGCAAATGCGGCGGCGCCGCGAGCTGGTTCGTGCGGAATCGACATTCCTTCTATCCTGTCACAATTTCACTGGGTCATGCTTTGGACGGGCATCGTGCGTCATACCGCCGCTTACACGCTGCTTTAACAATTTTCTATTCCGCTCCTTCTGGTATCAGTTCCGAGGGATATTTCAGGAATTGCGCGTTCAACCGCGGCAACGTTGCAGTTGTTGATGCTTCCATCTTTGTCGGTTCGCCTCAACTCCATCACAAATGTATCAGCGCAGGGATGCCCTTCCGGCATTTGGCTATTGCTGGATGAGGAGGTGAATCCTGAGTGCGGACTGAATTGGGGAAATGTGACAGATGAAATGGAGTCTCGTGTATCAGAGTCGAACCGCTAGGTTGACTCGCTCATCACGGAGATCGATGCGATATCGCCGCGTTCACGCCTACGCGCTTACATTCGGCGGTATCAACTCCTCTGATGGATTCGTCGATGCAGGCACGCGCAATTCGCACGGCATTTTTGTGGGGGAGGGTTTGATTCGCGCAGTTTCGTGCGAGCTGCGCGGAAGTTCCAACTTACACTTCCGCGTAGCTTGCCAGCGCCATCTGGTTGTGGATCAATAACGTCGAACCACGAAAATCCAGCAGGTGCCGATTTTTGAATTCGCTCAATGTCCGAGTGACTGTTTCGCGCGACGCACCAATGCACTCGCCAATTTCACCATGAGTCAGTGTGAGCTTGAATTGATTGCAATGATTGGTTGCATCCGCAGCGGCGCACAACTCTAGCAGCAGTCGTGCCAGCTTTACGGGAGCGCTCGGCGCCAGCCCGACCGTGCGCAGTTGTTCACAAGCCCGCGTATAGTCCAGGCTTAAATCGCGCGCCACGCTTGCATAGGCAGCCGGATAACTCATCAGGAATTCAAGGAAGTCCTGTCGCCGCACCGACGCAATTTTACAGGGGTGTAGCGCTTCCGCGGTCATTTCATACTCCTTGCCAGAGAGGACTGAGGTCAGCCCCGGCAATTCGCCTGGTCCAGCAATGCGCAGGATAAGCCGACGACCATCAATCGAATTCATCGAAAGTTTCACTTGACCTTCCAACAGAACGAAGACGCGCGATGGATTTTGTTTCTCTTCAAACAAAACTTCGCGTGGCTCATACGTCTGTCGAATTGACATGGATTCAAAGTCGGCCAGCGCTTGCGGCGGTAGTGCTTTGAAAAACTCGCTCGAGTGATATGACTTGGAACGATCTGTCTGGTCAGCGTGATAGGTGTGTGGCATATCAATCATTCTCCTGATTGTCGTTCGTTGAATTGTGTTGAGCTTGCTCTGCAAAAGACTCGGTCAACGGGCTTGCAGTAAGAATTGCCGGATGTTTTTCTCGACAAATCTGGCGCAGAACCTGCATGCCGCTGACGTCAACATAGGTCACATCACGCAGATCGAGTGTCGCCGAACGCTTGTCGAGCTTCGTCGCCAGTTCGCCCCATACTGCAGCCAGTTCGTCTGCCCATGGCCCAACGACTCTTCCCTCAAGCTTGACGACGGCTGCGTTCGAATTGTTGTCGATCGTTATTCGTAACGTATATTGGCTCGTGCCTGCGCCACGCACTCTCTAATGGCACGTCTTAGGCCAAACATGAAACGTCACTCGACTGCATCTTGCATGTTGTTTTCTGAGAATGAGTTATAGGCGGGATTCGGTGCGGAGATTTGTTCTATTTCGAAACCACGTGACGAAGTGACGAAGACGATATTTCGTCGCCGAGACTACATATAGTCGCTGCGCTCGATGCCAAGCTTCTTCAGTTTAGAGTTCAGCGTGGTGCGCTTCAAACCGAGTCGCTCTGCCGCTCCGCCCGGCCCGCCAATCATTCCACGCGTCTCGCGCAGCACTCGCAGGATGTGCTCGCGCTCGGCGGCTTGCAGGTTTGGGTCGACTTCAGAAGCCACTTCGGATTCGGCATTCGCCAGCTCCGCCAGGGGAACATGAAGCACACTGTCGCGGGTGAGAATCACAGCGCGCTCAATGAAATTTTCCAGCTCCCGAATATTCCCCGGCCATTTCCAGCTCACCAGCGCATCCATGGATTCCTCTGGGATGGATTCAATCGTTTTCCCCATGCGCCGACCATGCTTGTCGACGAAATGGCGAACCAACATTGGGATGTCGCTACGGCGATCGCGCAGTGGCGGCGAAATCACCGGAAAAACTTTTAATCGATAATAAAGATCGCTGCGAAATTGTTTTTCGGCGACCATCTTTTCAAGATCACGATTTGTGGCCGCAATCAGCCGAACATCTACACGGATATTCTGCGTTCCACCCAGTCGCTCGATCTCCCGCTCTTGTAGGGCACGCAGCAGCTTGGGCTGCAGATCCAATGGCATCTCGCCGATTTCGTCCAGGAACAGGGTTCCTTCGTGCGCCAATTCCAGCCGGCCCATTCTGCGCGAAATCGCTCCGGTAAAGGCACCCTTTTCGTGACCGAAGAGTTCACTTTCCAGCAAACCTGCAGGGATCGCGGCACAATTCAGTTTGATGAACGTCCGCTCGCGCCGAGGGCTCAGCCGATGAATCGCGCGCGCCAACAGCTCCTTGCCGGTTCCCGTCTCTCCTTGAATCAACACCGTCGCATCGGTCGGCGCGACTGTCTCAATGTCCTTCAGAACATGTCTCAGGCCCGTGCTTTCGCCGATGATGTCCTCAAAGCGATGCTCCATGTTGAGCTCATCTTCAAGGTATTTTTTCTCCTGTGAGAGCTTGTCGCGCAAGTCGGCGATTTGCCGAAAGGCCAGCCCATTGTTCACCGCCATCGCGATCTGACTGGCAATTTGCCCCAGCATATCGGCTTCGCGCTGCGTGAAGGCCGACTCCATCCGGCTGGCCACCATCAGCGTTCCCAGCGTCTGTCCACGGTTAATCAACGGCACCCAGCATCCTGACATCATCTGCTTGTCCGTCAAATGCCGTACCGCTTCTCTGGCATAAGGACTGAAGTTAATTTGATTCAGCAGGACAGGCTCACCCGACCGGAATGCCGAGCCAGCGGGGGAGTTTTCAATCGAGATGATGGTCTCCGTCTGGTTTGCCTGCTTGCCTTCGCCGGTTTCAAGAAACTGTTCACGCAGTCCGCCTGAAACTGGATCGCGCAACGCCAGCGTCGCGCAATCATGCGGAACCACATCGCGAATGCTGGCGGAAATCGCCGACAGCATCTTGCGGATATCCACATTGGCCAACAGAACCGTGCTGAGCTGCAGCATCAAGGCTTCTTCCGCGCGTTTCCGATCGGTAAAGTCGCGGGTAATTTTGGCAAACCCGGTCAGTTCATTTTGCCTGTCGAAAATTGGAGTAATGACGACATTTGCCCAGAATCGCGACCCATCTTTTCGGATGCGCCAGCCTTCCGCTTCAAATCTTCCCTTGGCTCTGGCGATCTTCAGTTGCTCGCCCGGCTTTCTTTGCTCTGAGTCGTCGTCAGGATAAAAAATGGAGAAGTGCTGCCCGATAATCTCGTCCGCGGTATAGCCTTTGATTCGCTGGGCTCCCGGATTCCATGTCGCCACATACCCCTTGGGATCGAGCAGGAAGATGGCGTATTCCTTCACGCCGTCGACAATCGACCGTAACTGCTGATCGGACCGCCGCAGCGCATCCTGCGCCATGCGCTGAAAAGAAACATCCCGCACGAAGCTCAGAACGATCGGACCATTTGCCGTGTCCACCGGACGAAGCATGATATCGACCGGAATTTCGCTGCCATCTTTCCGGAGACCAAATAGGTTCAGGCCGCCACCCATCGATCGAGTTCGCGGATGCGTGTTGTAGTCCTCGCGATGGGCCGGATGGCCCTTACGAAAACGCTCAGGAACCAGCATTTCAACCGGCTGACCGATCAATTCCCCCGGGCTATACCCAAACATCGCCTCGGCCTGATGATTTGCCGCACGAATATTTCCTTGCGCATCCGTAACCAGAATGGCGTCGGGCGAAAACTCGAAAAGTTGTTGGATCGCTGGAAAAGCGAACGTATCCCCGGGTGGCATCTGCGTTATTACATACTCTAAGCGTTTCGACAAAGAAACGACAGAAACACGAAGGACCTAAAATCTTCCCAGATCATTGGAAACAATGATGGATCGTCGATCTCAGCCGCATCATCAGATTACCAGCGCTGCGTCAAAGCTACCCGCCATAAAAGGAATTGCAACCCCATGAGTCAAAATTCGTCGGAGTTAACCTCCGAGCCCATCAGTCCCACCGCACCCCGGATGTGGGCCGTCAGCCTCACCAGCCTGTTATTCATTTTGTTGCAGAGTGCGTGCACAGTCACCGTCGCGTTCAGTGGCATCAACGCTGCGGTTGGGCTAGGGTCGTTCGCCACTGCGATCGGCCTTACCCGGCTCACAGGTAGTTTTCATTCTGACGTGATTCGCATTCCCATGATGATTTTGGCCCTGGCAGGCTCGATATTCACCCTCTATATCGTCCGTCGTGCCCGGGTTTTGCGTGCCCGTCCCTCGTCACAATGGCGGATCCGGCCTCTAACGCCGAAAGAAAAACGCAAGGAAACCTTTCAGATTGCGATTTCCCTCGTTACGATCCTGTTAATCGCGGCTGAATTCGTAACTCACGTGGCCCTCAATCACGCCTTCTAGTCCAACCAGGTGCGGAAAATCAGGGTCGGCTTCCATGCGGCCGACAATCCGGGAGGAATCCTTAAACTGCCGCGAATGGATACCTGCCAAGATACACGCGAGCTATGCCGTGCGAAAGGCAATGCAATGCCGCGATTTTCCGGCAAGTTTTGTGTTTTTGTTGTTGTCGAATACACTCTTCGTTATATGCGGCGCTCGATAGCGGTCTTGATGATTCTGACCTTCGGCTCATTTCTAGCCGCGCCGCTACTCGGCCTATCTTCGGACCCGCAAAGCAACCTGCCTGCCTGCTGTCGACGGAACGGGAAGCATCACTGCATGATGTGGATGATGGAGCGCGAATTGGGCACCAAGCAGGTGTCAGTGTATCCCGCGAAATGTCCATGTTTCCCGCACCCGTGGCGGTTCACTCAGAGCCAAAACCACGCCACCACCCCAAGCTCCGCGTTGATATTTTACGCGGCCCTGCAAAGTCATCCGGCATGTCACGCGCAGTCGGAAGTGCAGCGGCGTATTTCGTTTGACCGATCCCGTCAAAAACGCGGACCACCCTCGCCTGTAATAGCCAGTTAATTCGCCTCTCACATTCATTTGTCATCTCCAAGCTCCTTCGAAGCCGGTTGGACCGGTCTGTAGACGCATCGCGCGTGCAGGCGGGAGAACCGCACGAAATCCACGGTGAGGAAGCATTTTATGAGGTATGTCGTTAGCTTGTTTGCGGTCTTTTATCTTCTGGGGTCCGTCGCATTTGCCACGATTTTCGGTTCGGTTCGCGGCGTCGTTCACGATCCTCAGCACCGCCCCATCCAGGGCGCACACCTTACATTGAAAGCTCAAAACTCGGACTGGACACGATCGGAAGACTCCAATGCCAATGGAGAATTTCTATTCACTTCAGTGCCTTTCGGCAATTACACCGCCACCGTAACGTCGAATGGTTTTCAGCAACTCAATCAAGAAGTCATCGTTCAGTCGGACACCAGTCCGGTGCTCCATTTCCAGTTGTCCATTCTAGGCGCAAAAGCAAACATCGTCGTGCCGGAAACGATTGGGTCGGCGACGACGGACACTGCTACGCCGACGGAGATGATGAGCCGGACCGATATTCAGCAAACTCCGGGAGCCGATCGCTCCTACGGCATGGAGATGATCACCGATTATGTTCCCGCCTCGTATGTAACCCACGATATGTTGCACATGATGGGCGGCCACCAGGTGAACTGGCTGATCGACGGCGTCCCAATTCCCAACACCAATATTGCCACTAATCTGGGACCGCAGATCTTGCCGCGGGACATTGACTACCTCGAGGTGTATAGCGGCAGCTACGACGCCGACTATGGGGATCGTACCTACGGAGTCTTCGACGTAGTGCCGAAGACTGGCTTTGAGCGCAATCGGGAATGCGACCTCGTTCTCACCGCCGGCAATTTCTATCAAACCGATGACCAAATCAGTTGCGGATCACACACCGAGCGGTTCGCCTACTATGCGAGTTTGAACGGAAACCGCAGCAATTACGGTCTCCAGACTCCCGTTCCCCAAGTGGTGAACGATGCTGTCAACGGCTTTGGCGGATTCGCAACGTTCATCTTCAATTCTGACCCGAAGAACCAGTATCGCGTGGTGACCTCGCTTCGCCGAGACTATTTCCAGATCCCCATCGACCCCAACCCCAACTCAATCGGGAACCAGGTTTATCCGTCGTACGGTCTGCATGACGCCGAAGTCGAACCTGATGGCTATGCCGTTTTCTCCTGGGTCCACACCTTCAACCCGGACAAGCTACTTACCGTTTCTCCGTTCTACCACTACAACGGGGCTGACTATAAAGGCGGGCCTAACGACTATCCTGTTTCCTCCACTGTCGATCAGAATGCTAACTATGCAGGCATGCAGACGGATCTGAACTACAACTTCTGGAGGAACGATCTTCAAGCCGGCGTCTATGGATTTTTTCAGCACCAATACAACTATTTCGATAACTATTTCAACGACGGTACTCCAAATGTTCCCGCCTCTTCGATAGGAGTGAATGGCGGGGTGGCCGCCGAGTTCATCAATGACAAGTTCAAGGTGGCCCCGTGGTTTACCTTGATCGCCGGACTTCGCCTGACACAGTTCGACGCCACCATTTCAGAGACTGCAACCGATCCCCGCTTTGGCGGCGCTTTGAGGATTCCACGGCTCAACTGGGTGTTCAGCGGTTTCTACGGGTATTACTACCAGGCGCCGCCACTCGTCACTGCCACTGGCCCTCTGCTCGACCTAGCAAATGGGCAGAATTTCACCTTTTCACCTCTCCACGGCGAGCGGGATATTCAATGGCAGTATGGGGTCACGATTCCCTACCGCAACTGGACCTTGAGCGCAAACAATTATGAAACCCGGGCGGAGAACTGGCTGGATCACAACAATATCGGAGAATCGAACATCTTTTGGCCCATCACCTGGTCTTACGCGCTGATTCAAGGATGGCAACTCACGCTCCGTTCACCCGAAGTCCTGCACCATGGCCAGTTTCATCTTGCCTATGCAAACCAAATTGCCCAGGCAACCTCGCCGATCACAGGGGGCCTGATCTGCCCGGTCCCGGTCACCTCAGCATGCCCGCTCGATATTCCACCTGGACTTGCACCCGTCGACCACGATCAGAGAAACACCTTGAACGTAGGGTTCAATGCCACACTTCCTTGGAGCGCCTACGCCGCAGCCAATGTTTACTATGGTTCTGGCTTTACGAACGGCTTGTACGGGACGCCGCAGGCTCAATATCCCGGACCGTATTTGCCAAGCCACACAACCGTTGATCTCTCAGTCGGGAAGACGTTCGCGGAGAAGTACACGGTCTCTGCAAACGCCATCAATGTGGCAAACCGGCGGGTTCAACTGGACAATAGTTTGACTTTCGGCGGATTTCACTGGAATGATCCACGACAAATCTATGGGGAGTTCCGCTATCGATTCAACTATTAAATAACTCGAGGGATAACGCAGGTTCATTGGGGACGCGAACAGTCCAACGCATTCTCCGAGATCCTCTATCGTACTGACTGCCACGGAAATCAGTACCAATAAAAACGTGAGCTTTGTCAGAAAGTTTCATTAAAAGCATCATTTGTCTTTTGTTTTATCTCTCTGGGGGGTGAATATTCCCCCCTTTTTCTATCCTCCTTGTCTGTCTCAGATCTCCGTCCCGCTACCGCCGAATCGCCGCCGGACCCGCGCTACCCTGAAAATTGCGCCCCCAAATTGCGCCCCAGACAGATATATTCTCCTTCCCTGTAACCAAATGCGACCTGTAGGATTCTAACGTTGTACAGCCCGCGTAGAAATTCGCGGACTGCAAAACCAGGAGGATTCACAATGAAGAATTCGATGAAATCGATCATGCTGAGCGCAGCGGTGGGTGGAATGCTCGGACTTCCCGCAGTGGCTCTCCACGCAGCTACTCCGAACTCTGCGCCCAACACTGTATCGGCAAACGGCCAGTATCTTGGTCAAACTGCCTTTACCGGGCTGTCCGCCAAGGATAAGCACTCTTGTAAGGGCAAGAACAGCTGTAAAGGCAAGGGTGGTTGCAAGTCCAGCGACAACGGATGCAAAGGCAAGAACAGCTGCAAGGGCAAGGGTGGTTGCGCCACTGACGGTTCGAAGATGCCCAGCTAGTCCTTCGTGGAATAGTTCCTCCTGCGAAGAGACTCTTCTCGCAGGAGGAAACTTTCAATCGCAGTTTCTCAGGATGAAACATGCCAGCCAATCGTTTCAACGGATTTACCGAATACGGCGTAGGGATTGGGCTGCGACTGCCCCACTACCAACACATTTTGGAGAAGAAACCGGTCGTCGACTGGTTTGAGATTATCTCCGAAAACTACATGGTGGATGGAGGACGCCCGCTCACTGTGCTGGACTCCATTTTGGAGCAATATCGCGTCGTGCAACACGGCGTATCCATGTATTTTGGCTCTGCCGATGCGCTCAACCGCGAACACCTGAAACGCCTCAAGGCCCTGGTGCGCAGAACTGGCACACCCTGGCTGTCCGACCATCTCTGTTGGGGCAGCGTCGATGGTCGATATACGCACGATCTGCTGCCCATGCCCTACACCTTTGAGGCCGCAAGATTGACCGCAGAAAAGATTCGCCAGGTTCGGGATTTTGTCGAGATTCCAGTGGTGGTCGAGAACGTGAGTAGCTATGCCGAATTCCACGTTTCCGAGATGGAAGAGTGGGAATTTCTGAATGAAGTCGTCGAACGCGCCGACTGTGGCATCTTGCTCGACGTCAATAATATCTACGTCTCTTCGCGGAACCACAATTTCGACCCACGCGTGTATGTCGACGCAGTTCCGGCGCACCGGGTCGCACAGATCCATATCGCGGGACATTCGAAGTTTGAGAAGTACATCCTCGACACCCATGATCATCCCGTTCTTGATCGCGTATGGAGTCTCTACGCGCGTGCGATCGAGCGCTGTGGACCTACAGCAACTTTGCTGGAATGGGACGATCGAATTCCTTCCTTTGACGACGTGCATGCCGAAGCTCTGAAGGCGAACAAATATCTAAAAGCAGTATCGACCGGAGAATCGAAGCAGGAAAACGTTCTGGAGTATGCGCGATGACTGGCCTTCAGGAACTCCAACATCGCATGGCCAAGGCGGTCATGCAGCCGCTGACGGCACGGGAACAGATGCGACGCCGGAATTCTGCTGGACAGTCGAACGCCGCAGAAGCAGAGCAGTTCATCCGACCCAATGACCGGTTGACTTCGTTTGAGCGCCTGGAAATATACAACCGACAATATTGGTTTCGTTTGTTCACTAGTTTTGAGGAGGATTTTCCGGGGCTGCAGGCAGTCGTGGGCCGCAAACGATTTCAGGCACTGATGCGTGCCTACCTTGAGGCGCATCCTTCCACTTCGTTCTCTTTGCGCAACCTGGGATCGCGCCTGGTGAGTTGGCTGGAAGAGAATCCTGCATGGACGGAACCGCACTCTGAAATGGCCATCGAAATGGCCCGCTTTGAGTGGGCGGACATCGAAGCGTTCGACAGCGCAATATGGCCAACGCTGACTGTCGAAGCGCGAGCGCAAATGAACGCCGAGTCGCGGTTGACGTTGCAGCCGCATCTACGGTTGGTCGAAGCGCACTATGCGATCGACGACGCACTGATTGCAGTTCGCAACGAAAGCGGGGGCAGAGACACCTCCAGTAACAACGCGTCGACTGGACACGTGAGCAAGCGTACGCGCGCTCTTCGCGAGATGAAGCGAGAAACCGTTTATATCGCCGTGCACCGGTTTGAAGACACTGTGTACTATCGTCGACTTGCGGCGGAAGACTACCGCATGTTGCTGGCGTTGCAACAGGGGGTCACTCTGGGAGATGCGATCGACATCGCCTTTGACGGCAGCATGATTCCTGACGATGAGCGACCGGCGTATTTGCAATCAGCTTTCGCCTATTGGACGACGATGGGATGGTTTTGCACGCCGCCCGTAGATCGAGAAGGTAAAGAAAATTCATGAAAGCTTTAGCTAGCTTGTATGTTCGTTTTTCTGCCCTGGCCTCCTACCTTCAGTCTCCATTCCTGCTGACGGTGCGCCTCTACTGGGGCTGGCAATTTGCTCAATCCGGCTGGGGACGCCTGCATCATCTGAGCCAGGCGACCTCTTTCTTCACCAGCTTGAACCTCCCGTTTCCAGAGGCGACGGTCATCTCTATTTCATGCCTGGAATTTGTGGGTGGCATTTTGTTGATCGTCGGACTCGCGTCGCGGCTCACCGGCTTGTTGCTGGCTGGCGATATGTTCGTGGCCTATTTGACTGCAGACCGCGAAGCCCTCTCGTCGATCATCTCCGATCCAGGAAAATTTTATGGGGCTGACCCCTACACGTTCTTATTTGCGTCTTTGATTGTGCTGATTTTCGGAGCCGGCCTGTTCTCTGTGGATACGTGGTTTTCGCGGCGTTCCCAAACTTGGCTCGAACGACCATGACGCAGACGTGGCAGGTCAGAGATGAAGCACAGATGATTGCTTCCATCCTTGCCGGGGACTCGCAACAATTTCACCAGCTCATCCGTCCCTATGAGAGAAGTCTGTACGTCATGGCCTTATCCTTGCTGCGGAACGAAGCCGATGCAGAAGACGCAGCGCAAGAGGCATGCCTGAAAGCATATCGGAATTTGGCGAGCTTCCGCGCTGATTCAAAATTCAGTACATGGCTGGTCAGCATCACGCTCAATGTAGCCCGCAATCGACTGCGCCGGAATCAATTGACGCATATGGAATCTCTCGACATTCCACCAGACGAACAGGGGCATGTTTCGCCGTCACTGTTACGAGATTGGCGCGAGGTGCCGTCGGAAGTCTTAGAGCGTGCCGAGGTTCGACTGATCCTGCGCAAGGCGATCGTTGCCTTGCCGGAAATCTATCGTGAAGTTTTTCTTTTGCGAGACGTGGAAGAGCTGAGCATTAAAGAAACGGCAGAAACATTAGGCGTGAGTGAAGCGTCTGTGAAAGTGCGGCTGCATCGCGCTCGAACCATGCTACAAAAAACGCTGGCGCCGGAATTGAAAAACCTGGTCCCTCAGAAAGGGAGGTGGTTTCCATGGTTATAGATTGCAAGCACGTTTGGAACAACATCTCGGGCTATTTGGATGGGACTCTCGATCCGACTGTCTTACAGCAGGTGCAGAAGCATCTGGAGCATTGCGGTATTTGTTCTGCCATTCTGGACTCGACTCGAAACATTCTGATTCTTACAGCGGACGAGCGCGTGTTTGAACTGCCTCTCGGTTACAGCGACCGTTTACATGCTCGGCTGGAAGCAGAAATCCAAGGAATGTCTTTGTCTCCGGATGGCGGTTGATCCCAGGAAGTGGCAACGTCAACTTCCGCCTGCTTCCAGCACTCGGATCTTCTCTGTGTGATCAAGAATTGATTGACCCCTGCTGACAAATAGCGCACCATTTTCTTCCTCGTCCATTGTCGTGGATACTGTTCCTATGTCAGCGACCGCTGCGGTATTAGGAAAGATCGGACTTCCAGCCAGTGTCCGGGAAATGGCAGCCCGCAAGTGGGACGTAGCGATCGTCGGCGCGGGACACAATGGTCTGGCGTGCGCCACTTATCTTGCTCGTGCTGGCAAGTCGGTACTGGTGCTTGAGAGCCGCGAGCGCGTGGGCGGCGCCTGCACCATTGAAGAGCCCTTTCCTGGTGTGCTGATGTCTCCCTGCGCCTATCTTGCGGGACTGCTGCATCCGCTGGTGGTTGAGGAACTCGATCTACCCCGCCGCGGATTTGTATGGACTCCTGCCGTGAACGGTCTGTTTGTCCCATTCTTGGATGGCAGCAGCGTTCAACTTTGGGATGACGACGATCGTTGCGAACAGGAAATCCGCCGGTTTTCTCCGAAGGATGTTGAAGGCTGGCACGCCATGAGTGATGTCGTTCGGCGTTTGAGGGATTTACTCAGACCGGCCGCAGGCATGTTGAACGGCAACCTGGATGACGATCGGCGTGATGCATGGATCGGAGATGCGCCCACACACGAGCAACTTGAAGAACTGCTGGCGGGTGATGGCGAAGCTCGCAGCCTTCTCTTCGACTGGTCCATGGCGGAATTCGTCGAGCGATACCTGATCGATGAGCGCTTACAATGCGCCTATCTAGGTCAGGGAGTCATTGGCACCAACGCAAGCCCCTTTGACGCGGGCACGGCCTCCATCCGATTCCACCATTCCTCCGGCAGGCTCGGCGGTATGCCCGGCATGTGGGGATATGTAAAGGGTGGCATGGGCATGGTCTCCTTTTATTTTTGCGACGCCGCACGCGAGGCTGGAGCGGTCGTGGCGGCAGGCGTCGCTGTTTCGCGCATCCTGCCTGGAGAAGGCGTGCTGCTCGAGGGCGGCGAACGAATCACGGCTCCGATTGTCATCTCGAACGCCGATCCGATTCGCACGTTGAGCCTATTGGATACGTCTGCCGACACGACATGGGAGAAGAAGGTGCGATCCGTCCCGATCCAGGGATGCACCGTGAAGCTGAACGTGTTGCTCCGGGAACTACCCAACTTCACGGCCCGCCCGGGGATTCTCGAGCCTCATCATTACGGCCAGATCAATGCGCCGCTGACAAAATCGGAATGGAAGAAAAGCTATGCCGCAGCCCGCGCAGGAAGCCTTGCAGATTCCCTATGGTGCGAGCTTTATTTTCAAAGCGTGCATGATTCGAGCGTAGTCCCTGCGGGCATGCACACCATGAGCGTCTTCGCACAATATGTGCCATATGGCTTTGCATCGGGGAGTTGGGAAGATAGGCGCAATCGGGTGCGAGCCCTGGCGCTGCATTCGATTGGCCGTTTTTGCAGCAATCTTGAAGACGCGGTGGTAGATGCGCAAGTGCTCGGCCCTCCGGACATTGAGCAGAAAGTCGGCCTGACAGGAGGACACATTTTTCAGGGCGAGTGCCTGCCCGCGTATATGTGGAATCATCGCTTGTCCGCCAGAACCCCAATGAAAGGCGTCTATCTTTGCGGAGCGTGTACCCATCCGGGCGGAAGCGTCATCGGCATCAATGGTCGCAACGCAGCCATGGCGGTTTTGCAAGACCTGAATGGCTCCTGATTTCAAAACTGCTGCTAAAACGCCGTGAAATCTGTTCGCTGAAACAAATAACTGGCAACCGAGTGATCGATGATAGTACAACAAAGCCAGCGTTTCGGACTTCTGCAAGGAGGAAATTGTGAACGACTCAACACTAGCCCCCACAGCACCCGGTGCAAAAAGCGGCGGACGAACAATCGTTGGCGTGCTATTGATCATCCTCGGTCTTCTCGCCATCCTTTTGCCCTTCATCGCAGGCATTGCGATCACTGCGTTTATCGGCTGGCTTTTGCTATTTGCCGGCATTGTTCATTTAATTTATTGCTGGAATTCGCGCAATACTAGAGCGGTGATCTGGCAGGCGCTTATTGCGATCCTGTATTTGTTTGTCGGCTTCTATCTGATTTTTCATCCTGCGCGCGGTCTGGTTACACTGACACTACTGCTGGCCTCCTACTTTGTGGTGGAGGGCGTCATTGAACTTGTGCTTTATTTTCGCCTGCGCAGTTCTCACCGTTCGGGCTGGTTTCTGTGGGACGGCATCATCACGCTGCTGTTAGGCATCCTGATCTGGGCACACTGGCCGTTCAGCTCTATATGGGTGCTCGGCACGATCATCGGTATCAGCCTGCTGATCAGTGGATTTACTCGACTCTTCGCCAAGCCGACATTGGTTTCAGGACTTGGATGAAGCATTGATTGGGATATAGCGTGGGCCTAATAAAAATCGTGGGAACGCAATGCAAGCGCGCCATCGGAAAAAGCCCGCAGTTGAGTAGCTTTCACGTGAATCACCATCCTGATTTTGCAAGGGCCCTTCGACAATTAGGAATTTGCTGCGTGTTACAACTAGACGCTCCCGTTCATACAAATCGGGCGTGACAATGACATTGGCAAAGGGCTTCATCTTTCATTGAAAGGAAGATGAAGCCCTTTGCCGTGCCGGGGCGTTGGCGCGCGATGATGCAGTCCGCCGCACGTTTGTAGTTTCCATCCTTCTGTTCGCGCAATTCCTTTGCAGAGAGTGCATGTTGTTGCTGTATGGCTGCCCGGCGGCAATGCATGGGATGTTTGCCAACCGTAAGCTGCCTTCAAAATTTTTCATTCTTTCCCGAGATCGGCGCACTCCCACCGCTCGTCGTCATCTGCGCGCGCTATGCGCATTGCAGCTTGATTACGCGACCCCTCTTCGCATTCCGGACGCATGATCTTGATGTACCCGATTCATTCGGCTCGATGAAATCACCCGGGTCTTGGTGTGCTTGACACTTGCACCACAGATAATAAAAATTGCTTGGTAACTTAAAACGTTTGAATACAACTCTCCACGTGTTCACTGGTTTCAACTAAGGAGGAATACAAGGTGAAGCTCTACAGAATTGGTTTTCTTACGCTGGCCTCAACGGTTCTTTTTCTAGGCATGGGAATGTCTCTAGCCCAACAGCCTTCAGCAGGCCAGGGGATTGCCAATTCCGCCGAAGTGAAACCATTCCTGGGGCGATGGGATTTGACCCTATATGCCCCCGACCAGCAATACTCCTCATGGCTGGAACTAACAGAAAACGGCGGCCACTTGCAAGGCCGTATGGTCGGCCGCTGGGGCAGTGCGCATCCGGTTTTAGACGTCAAGATTGAGAATTCTATGCTGACTTTCGCCTCTCCGAAAGATGAAGAAGAGACACCCAAAAACATGCCGTTTCAGGCAAAACTGGTTAGTGGAAAGTTGGTTGGAACCTTGTCCGGGCCCGACGGGACCACTTGGCGATGGACAGGAGTGCGAGCTCCACTGTTGAACCGCACCACAGTTGCGAAATGGGGCAAACCCATCCGGCTGTTCAACGGAAGAGATACGACGGGCTGGCATTTTGACAGTCCGGATGCTGCGAATGTCTGGAGCGTGAAAGATGGCGTGCTGGTGAGCACTGCGCATGGAAGCAACATCATTACGAATCGCAAATTTCGCGATTTCAAGCTGCACGTTGAATTCAATTGCGAACCGGGTTGCAATACCGGAGTATACCTGCGCGGCCGCTATGAAGTGCAGATTGCGGACAATGCGGGACAAGATCCACCAGACCTACAGACTGGCTCCATCTACGGATTCATTACACCGTCTCCGCTGATTCCTCTCCATCCTGGAACCTGGCATTCGTACGATATTACTCTGACAGGTCGAACCGTGACAGTCGTTGAGGATGGTCAAACCATCATCGACAAGAAAGAGATCCCCGGCATCACGGGAAGTGCACTCGACAGTCACGAGGGCCTTCCCGGCCCAATTTATCTGCAGGGAGCCGAGGCTCATGGAGGTTTTTCGTACAGGAATCTGGTCATCACTCCAGCAATCGATTAGGATCGTCGGCTCGCCGTCGTGAAACAATAGTCGAATCCAAGATGGCAACCTCCGACGGCATACTCAACGAAATTCTCGCGGCCAGAGAGCGAATCCGCGATTTTATCTGGTTAACTCCCTGCCAACATTCGGCAGAGCTCTCGGCTGTGACTGGCCAGCAAATTTACTTGAAGCTGGATAATTTGCAGCGTACCGGTGCGTTTAAAGAACGCGGAGCGTTGAATAAAATTCTGCGGCTGAGCCCGGAAGAAAAGCAGTGCGGAGTGATCGCCGCCAGCGCGGGAAACCACGCCCAGGCGGTTGCCTACCATGCAACGCAGCGTGGAATCCGAGCTCAAATTGTAATGCCGCTGACGACGCCTTTGGTGAAGGTCTCGGCGACCCGTGGCTTCGGAGCCGAAGTCATTTTGCACGGGGCTAACTACGATGAAACCTACGCCGAGGCGGTTCGCCGCAGTGAATCGGAGGGCATGACCTTTCTGCATCCCTTCGATGACATGCATGTCATTCACGGGCAGGGCACAATTGGAGTGGAGTTGATCGAGCAAGTTCCGGATCTGGAGGCTGTGATCGTTCCGATCGGCGGCGGCGGACTGATCAGCGGAGTGGCGGCTGCGTTGAAAGAAATGAATCCTGCGATCCGCGTGGTCGGTGTGCAAACCGAGCGCCTCCCTTCCATGCTGAGGGCCTGTGCCGTGGGGTATCCGGTCACACTACCTGCAGAAGCGACGATTGCCGACGGAATCGCGGTTCGCAGAGCAGGCAATCTGACACTGCCCCTGGTGCAACAATATGTCGATGAAATTGTTACCGTCGACGAAGAGGAAATCGCGAATGCGATTCTGGTTTTGCTGGAACGAGAGAAGACGTTAGCCGAAGGTGCCGGCGCAGTCGCATTGGCCGCGGTCCTGAACAATAAGACAAGCCTGAAACATCAGAAAACGGTCGTTCTCGTCTGTGGCGGAAATATCGATGTCAGTCTGCTGGCGAGGATTATTGAGCGCGGCTTAGTGAAAGACGGTCGGAGAGTTCGCATCCGCGTTCATCTCTCAGATCGCCCTGGTGCGCTCTATCAGCTCACGAGAATTCTTGCGGAACAGCAAGCCAACATCGTGGAGACGCTCCACAATCGTTCGCATTATGGCGTGAATCTTGGCGACACTGTCATTGACATTACGCTGGAAACGCGCGGGACATCCCATATCCAAACCATCTCATCGGCACTGCAGGAAGCAGGCTACAAATTCGAGCGGATCACGTAGCGATGGCCCGACCCTCATGCCGATTGACTGCACGATTCACTATCCCGCTACGCCGACCAGGCTGGCATCGCGAGCATTTGGAACAGCGCGCAAATATTCGTCGACAGCTGCGGCTGCTTTCCGCCCTTCAGAGATGGCCCAAACCACCAGAGATTGTCCGCGTCGCATATCGCCTGCAGCAAAAACACCCTCAACCGTAGTCATGTAGCCGTTGCTTGTCGCGACATTGCCTCGTGCGTCGATGGCAACTCCCAGCTTTTCAAGCATGCCGTTGCGCACCGGACCCGAGAAGCCCATGGCAAGCAATACCAGATCGACTTCAAGCACAAATTCGGTGCCCGGTTGCGGCTCGAATTTCGGAGGAGGCCCCACTTGAACACCGTGCAGCTGTTTCACATTGCCGTACTCATCGCCGACAAACTTTGTCGTTGCCAAGCTCCAATTCCGTTTGCCGCCTTCTTCGTGCGCCCCTTCAGTACGCAGCTGCATCGGCCACAGTGGCCAAGGTGTAAGAGGAGAACGCGTGGAAGGAGGGACCGGCATAATTTCAAATTGCTCGACCGAGAGCGCCTTCTGGCGATGACTTGTGCCCAGGCAGTCCGCGCCGGTGTCTCCACCTCCAATGATGACAACACGCTTGCCGTTGGCCAGGATCGCTCCCACTTCCGAAACTGCATCGCCTTCGCAACGCCGATTCTGCTGCGGTAAAAATTCCATCGCGAAGTGAATGCCCTTCAGTTCGCGTCCGGGAACGTTCAGGTCCCGCGGCTGCTCTGCACCGCCGGCCAGCAGAATCGCGTCGAAATCGCGCTGAAGGTCTTCAACCGGCACATTTTGGCCGACATGGGCGCCGGTAACAAATGTCACGCCTTCCAGCTGCATTTGTTCCAGGCGGCGATCGAGAATCGTTTTCTCCAGCTTGAAGTTGGGAATTCCATACCGCATCAATCCGCCGATGCGATCCGCTTTCTCAAAGACTGTGACCGCGTGGCCGGCGCGGCGCAGTTGTTGCGCAGCCGCTAAACCCGCAGGTCCTGAGCCCACCACCGCAACTCGCTTGCCGGTCGAAAACGAAGGCGGTTCAGGGTGTACCCACCCCTCTTCGTATGCGTGGTCGATGATATTTTTTTCAATTTGCTTAATCGTCACCGGAGGAGCATTGATGCCCAACACACACGCCGCCTCACAAGGCGCCGGACAAATTCTCCCGGTGATTTCCGGGAAATTATTGGTTGCGTGCAAACGACGCACGGCCTCTTTCCAGCGACCTCGATACACCAGATCATTCCAATCGGGGATCAGGTTGTTGACCGGACAGCCTGTATGACAGAACGGCACACCGCAGTCCATGCAGCGCGCTGCCTGCTGTTGCTGCTTTTCTTCAGGGAACGAGCGATAAATTTCGACCCAATCGTTGACGCGTTCCACAACCGGACGCCTCTCCGGCAGCTCGCGTGGAAATTCCATGAAACCTGTCGACTTACCCATGTTGCACCTGCTCAGCGATCGTCAATGTAGGAAGTTCTCCAGTCGGGATAACCATTTCTCCGCGCTCACGCAGCACGCGCTTATATTCCTGCGGAAATACCTTGATGAACTTCGGCAGGCTCTCATTCCAGTTAGCGAGAATCCAACCAGCGCGCGGACTTCCAGTCAGGTCGCGGTGGCGCGTAATTAACGTTTGCAGCTCTTCGATCTCCCGCTCATCGATCAACGGCTCAAGATCGACAGAAGCCGGATTGCATCGCTTCTGCATAAAATCGCCACGCTCGTCGTAGACGTAGGCGATTCCTCCGTTCATGCCGGCGGCAAAGTTTCGCCCACATGCTCCCAGAACCACGACGCGCCCGTTGGTCATATATTCGCATCCGTGGTCGCCCACACCTTCTACGACTGCCGTTGCTCCGGAGTTGCGGACTGCGAAACGTTCTCCAGCGATTCCATTCAGGAAGACCTCTCCGCTGGTTGCACCGTAGAGAATGACGTTGCCCGCCAGGATGCTCTCCTCCGGTTGAAAGCTGGAGTTGCGTGGCGGGAAAACAACAATCCGGCCGCCTGAAAGACCTTTGCCGACATAGTCGTTCGCCTCGCCTTCCAGCGTTAGCGTAACGCCGTTCGGCAGGAACGCTCCAAAACTTTGTCCGGCAGATCCTTGGAAATTGAAGCGGATGGTTTCTTCTGGCAATCCCGCCGGTCCATACCGCCGCACCACTTCGCCGCCCAACATGGCGCCGACAGTACGATGGATATTGCGAATCGGCATCGAGAACTCCACGGATTGCTGATGTTCGAGTGCCGGTTGGGCAAGCTTCATCAAATGGTGGTCGAGTGCCTGCTCCAGGCCATGATCCTGTTTCTGCACGCAGTGGCGAGCTACGCGTCCTGGTAGAGGCGGGCTATACAAAATCGACGAAAGATCGATTCCTTTCGCCTTCCAATGATCGACCGCCAAATGGGTCTCTAACATGTCGACGCGACCGACCATCTCATCCACGGTGCGAAATCCGAGTTTCGCCATGTGTTCGCGAACCTGTTCCGCAAGGAAGAAGAAGAAGTTGATGACATGTTCGGGCTGACCTTGGAACCGCTTGCGAAGTTCCGGATCCTGCGTTGCGATGCCGACTGGACACGTATTCAAGTGGCACTTGCGAATCATGATGCAGCCCATGGTGATGAGCGGAGCGGTCGCAAAGCCAAATTCTTCCGCACCCAGCAATGCCGCAATCACAACGTCTCGTCCGGTTTGCAGTTTGCCGTCGGTCTGCACGCGAATACGGCTGCGCAAATCGTTCAACAGCAAAACCTGCTGCGTTTCCGCCAGTCCAAGCTCCCACGGAATGCCGGCGTGCTTGATCGAACTGAGCGGCGCCGCTCCTGTGCCTCCGCTATCACCACTGATCAACACAACGTCAGCATGTGCCTTCGAAACGCCGGCCGCAACCGTGCCGACTCCAACCTCCGACACCAGCTTCACTGCGATGCGAGCGCGCGGGTTAACGTTCTTCAAGTCATAGATCAGCTGCGCCAAATCCTCAATTGAATAAATATCGTGATGCGGAGGCGGTGAAATCAGACCAACTCCAGGAATGGAGTGCCGAAGCCGAGCGATCACCTCATCCACTTTGTAACCCGGCAGCTGTCCGCCTTCTCCGGGTTTTGCTCCCTGCGCCATCTTGATCTGCAGTTCGTCCGCATTCATCAAGTAGTTGGTGGTCACCCCAAAGCGTCCCGAAGCGATCTGCTTGACGGCGCTTCGACGCAAGTCTCCGTTGGTATCTGGCGTGAAGCGACGTGCATCTTCTCCGCCCTCGCCAGTGTTTGACATGCCGCCAATACGGTTCATGGCAATGGCCAGCGTTTCGTGCGCCTCCTTACTGATCGAACCGAAGGACATCGCTCCCGTGGTAAATCGTTTGACGATTTCCTTTGCAGGCTCCACTTCTTCCAGCGCAACTGGCGTTTTCGACTCCTTGATTTTCATCAAGCTGCGAAGCGTGCACATGTTGCGATTTTGTTCATCAATAAGGTCGGTATATTCCTTGAACGTTTTTGGATTGCTCTGCTGCACCGCATGCTGCAGTTTGCTGATGGTCAGCGGATTCAGCAAATGCTCTTCCCCACCCACGCGGAAGTGATACGCACCGCCGACATCCAGGTCCGTCTCCGAATCGTTCAATGGGGCGAACGCATACTCATGCTTCATCTGTGCTTCGCGCGCCAGTACATCGAGCCCAACACCTTCAATGCGCGATGCAGTTCCCTGGAAATATGTCTCAACCAGGTTTCGATTCAAACCGATCGCTTCAAACACCTGGGCTCCGCGATAACTCTGCAGCGTCGAAATTCCCATCTTCGAGAACGTCTTCAGCAAGCCCTTATTCACAGCCTTGATGAAATTCTTGACTGCAGTATCTGGGGTAATACCGTTCGCAAGATAGCCGCGATGCGCCAGGTCACGAATCGAATCGAACGCCAAATAAGGATTGATCGCGCTGGCCCCAAAGCCAATGAGCAATGCGAAATGCATCACCTCGCGCGGCTCTCCGGATTCGAGAATCAGCGCAACCTGCGTGCGAGTTTCCTCGCGTACTAGCAAGTAATGCACCGCCGCCAACGCAAGCAAGCTGGGAATGGGAGCATATTGCTTATCCACACCACGATCCGAAAGGATCAGCAATGTATATCCGGATCGAACCGCAAGCGACGCGCGCTGGCATAACTCGTCCAATGCGCGCTTCAATCCAGCCTCGCCGTCTTCTGAACGGAAGTGAGTTGGCAGCGTCGTCGCCAATAGATCTCCCGTGGAAATGCGCCGTAGCTTTTCCAATTCGCGATTCGTCAGGATCGCATGCGGTAATTTCAAGGTATGGCAGTTCTGCGACGTCTCTGCCAAAATATTCCGCTCGCTTCCGATAAAACTCGACAGCGACATCACCATCTCTTCGCGGATGGCGTCGATGGGCGGATTGGTCACCTGCGCGAACAGCTGCTTGAAATAACTGAACAGCATTTGCGGCCGATCCGAAAGGCAAGCCAGCGGCGTGTCGGTTCCCATGGAACCAATCGGCTCTTCTCCCTTGCTGGCCATCGGCTCCAGAATCATTTTCATGTCTTCTTCGGAGTAGCCAAACGCACGCTGACGACGAAGCAATGTGTCGGGGTTGGCCCCGTAAACTCGTGAAGGCTCCGGCAGTTGATCGAGCGTAATCTGCTTCTCCTGCAACCACTCTTCATACGGTTGACGGGAGACCAGCTGCTGCTTGATTTCCTTGTCGGAGATAATGCGCTGTTGCACAGTGTCGACCAGGAACATTTTCCCCGGTTGCAGCCGTCCCTTTTTCTTGACGTTCGCCGCCGGAATATCCAGAACTCCCGCCTCGGAAGCGAGAACAACTATGTCATCCTTCGTCACGACATAGCGGCCGGGGCGTAGGCCATTCCGATCGAGCGTCGCCCCAATCACGCGGCCATCTGTAAAGGCAATCGCTGCGGGGCCGTCCCATGGCTCCATCAGCGACGCATGATATTCGTAGAACGCCCGTTTTTCGGGCTTCATGTGCGGATTGCCGGCCCACGCCTCCGGAATCAGCATGGCCAGCACGTGCGGCATGGAACGGCCAGATTGAAATAACAGTTCCACCGCATTATCGAATGCCGATGAATCGCTGCTTCCATCTTCCACGATGGGAAATAGTTTTTCGATGTCCGGGCCAAAGGCCGGGGATTCCAGAATCGACTGGCGCGCATGCATCCAGTTCACGTTGCCGCGCAAGGTATTAATTTCACCATTGTGCGCAACATAGCGAAACGGATGTGCGAGCCGCCAGCTCGGAAACGTATTCGTCGAAAAACGCTGATGAACCAGGCACAGCGCGCTGTCGACTTCAGGATCAGATAACTCGCCATAAAAGCTGGCAATCTGCGGCGCCAGCAGCAGGCCCTTGTAAATGATGGTGCGAGAGGACAGAGAAGGAATGTAAAAAATTTCCTTGTCTTCAATGCTTGAATTCGCGATTTTCTGTTCGGCCAGCTTGCGAACAACGTAGAGCTTGCGCTCGAAGGCGTCCTCGTCCATCCCATCGGGTTTTCCGATGAAAATCTGCTGTATATAAGGTTGCGACGCGCGAGCGACGCGGCCGATTGCATTGCCGTTGCAAGGCGTGTCACGCCATCCCAGGATGGTCAGACCCTCCTCCCGGATGATTTGCTCGAAGATTCCCTCGCATTGAAGGCGATTCAGTTTCTCTACCGGCAGAAAAACCATGCCGGCTGCGTAAGCACCTGGTTCCGGCAACTTGAAGCCGAGTTCAGCGCATTCGCGTGCAAAAAACCGATGAGGAATCTGGATCAGAATTCCGGCGCCGTCACCCGTTTCCGCGTCACACCCGCAGGCGCCGCGATGCGTCAAATTGATCAGGACCTCAATGCCCTTCAAAATGATGTCGTGGCTTCTCTCTCCGCGAACGCTGGCCACGAAGCCAATTCCGCACGCATCATGTTCGTGACTGGGGTGGTAAAGACCCTGTGCGGAAGGTACGGCTGAAACTGCATGGAATTTAGACATTGATTCCTCTGCTAAACATTCACTTTTTAGAGTCCTGTGCATGGTGCGGATCGCCAGGCGGCGTCTCACGAACGAGATGCGCCGATCCGCTGGGACAACCGGGGCTGAAGAGTCTTATTTTATACCACTGTTTCCAGTTTACCGTGTAGCCGCTCACAATTTTCTAACGGTGGCAGACGCGAGCAGCGTTGGGCTACCACATCGTCCGCGCGCAGTAGGTCGGCTCATTCGTGACGGATGGGGAAGGAACAAGCGGTGGAGCGCGCTACGATCGCTAATAATAAGGATAGAATGACGATACTGAGGCTCTCTTCAATTTTGATTGAGAGATGACTTCGAATCTCAATCCGCGCTTTTTGAAGCTTCAGAATGAGCTGGACACGACGGGCGACTTATACCGCTCTCGGCCAGACCAATCCGTTAACCCACAACGAATACGACAAGTGATCCCTAATTTATGGAAGAATTTTCTCGACTGACTCGGCTGCCCGCGTATGTATTCAACATCACCAACGATTTGAAAGCGGCCGCTCGGCAACGCGGCGAAGACATCATCGACTTTGGAATGGGAAATCCAGACGGCGCAACCCCGAAGCACATTGTCGACAAGATGATTGAGGCCGCGCAGAAGACCGCCACGCATCGTTATTCGCTGTCAAAAGGCATTCCCCGGCTGCGCAAAGCAATCTGCAACTGGTACAAGCGACGCTACGACGTCGATCTCGACCCGCTCACAGAAGCCATCGTTACCATCGGCTCCAAAGAGGGCATCGCCCACCTGTGCCTGGCGACCCTGGATCGCGGAGATTCCGTCCTGGTGCCCAACCCCAGCTACCCGATCCATATTTTCGGGCCCATCATTGCTGGAGCGGACGTGCGCTACATCGAGATCACAAGTGCTGCGGTATTTCTCGCGGACCTGCGTGCAGCGCTTCCATCCATGTCGCCGCGACCGAAGATGTTGATCCTCAATTTTCCGTCCAACCCAACGACTCAGTGCGTTGACCTGGCTTTTTTTGAGCAGGTGGTTGCGTTGTGCAAGGAGTACGGCGTCTATGTCGTGCACGATTTGGCCTACGCTGACCTCGTCTTCGATGGCTATCGTGCCCCCTCAATCTTGCAGGTGCCAGGAGCCAAGGACATTGCCGTTGAGTTCTTCACGCTCTCGAAAAGCTACAACATGCCGGGCTGGCGAGTCGGCTTTATGGTCGGCAATCCAACCCTGGTCGCTGCGCTTGGCCGGATCAAAAGCTATTTTGACTACGGAACATTCACCCCCATCCAAGTCGCGTCTATCCAGGCGCTGGAAGGCCCACAAGAGTGCGTGCAGCAGATTTGCGACAACTACCGCAAGCGACGCGATGTTCTGGTGCAGGGTCTCAATCAAGCTGGCTGGCAGGTCGACATGCCAAAAGCAACTATGTTCGTTTGGGCACAGATTCCGGAGGCATACCGAAAGATGGGTTCCTTCGAGTTTTCAAAGCAGCTGCTCACTGAAGCCAAGGTGGCCGTGAGTCCTGGAGTTGGCTTCGGCGAACACGGAGATGGCCACGTCCGCTTCTCACTGATCGAAAACGAAGAGAGAACGCGCCAGGCGTTGCGCGGCATCAAGCAAATGTTCCAACGGGTTCAGGTATAGCAGGAATTTTGATTCTCGAGAGAGGAAGGCGAAGGAGATGCTTGCGGTGCGACCGGCCAAAAAACGCATGTCCCTAGGTTGGCTTCGATCGACCCGTAAGCAATATTGGATCGGGAATCTGCCGAGCTGCTAACATCCGAGAAGTTGTTCATGTAAATGTCGATGGTTTCAACAATCCAGAGGATGGTGAACCTGCATAATGATGAAAGCACCCCGTTCCTTTCTCTCCGCGCTCGCAGTTCTTGTCGTTGTCGGCGGCTGCACGGCGCTGGCGCAGCAGCCGGCAACGCCTGCGCTTCACACGTCCCAAGAGCCGGCGAACCAGCACAAAACTCATAGGCACCATAGGCCCTTCGAACTGCAGGCATTGACACCGGAATTCTGGAAGGTGTTCGACAAGAACGCGACCCTTACGACGATGGGAACTGGCTTCGGATTTACTGAGGGCCCGGTTTGGGATCCTACTGGATTTCTGTGGGTGAGTGACGAGTCGAAGAATGAAATCGACAAGCTTTATCAGGACGGCCGTGTCGAACACATGGTCTCACTGGTGGATCCCGACGGCAGCACCTATGACCGGGAACATCGGCTTTTGAGCACAGCCAGCGGGTTGCGCGCGATCATTCGGCTTTCAGTAAACGGCAAAAGTTTCGAGACAGTCGTCAATCGCTACCACGGCAAGAAGCTGAACACGCCGAACGACATCGTGATCGGCCCTGATGGCGCGATTTATTTCACCGATCCAATCATCGATATGACGAAGGACCAGCACGAGGAGCTACCGCCTTCTGTCTATCGCCTCGGACCTGATAACACTATGTCACTACTCACCACGGATCTGAAGGCGCCGAACGGTCTGGCATTCTCACCGAACGGAAAATACCTTTACATCGATGATGACGACAGCATGAAGATCCGGCGCTACAAATTTCACAAAGATGGAACAATCTCCGACGGGATGGATTTTGCCGACATGACTGACCCGCAGAAACGCGGAGTTCCGGACGGGATGAAAGTCGATGTGAAGGGCCGCCTGTTTGTCTCAGGACCTGCCGGTATCTGGGTATGGAATCGCAAGGGCGTACACATCGGCACGGTGCAAATGCCCAAGGGTATGGCCAACCTGACCTGGGGCGGACCGGATAATTCGAAACTCTACATCACTGCCAGCGACACCGTTTACATTCTGCAAACCAAAACGCGCGGAATTCTGGGCTATACCAAGAAATAACGCGGCGGGATGTCTCGCTTCTCAACGAGACATTCTCTAAGGCAACGCGAAGGCAAACACATCGTCTCCAGCGGCCACGGCGAAGTACTGCTTGCCCGCGATCGCGTAGGACATGGGTGAGGCGTGCATAGGCTGTCCTAGCTTAAACGCCCATAGCGGCTTGCCCGTGCGGGCATCATCCATCTCGAACTCGTTGGCGTTGTTGCCGAATGCCACAAGGCCGCCCGCTGTCGTCATCACGCCTGCCCACGCCTGCCTTCCGCCGATCTGCTTATCGCGCCATGCGAAATCAAGATTGGTTAGGTCGAAGGCATTGATATAACTGTCGTTTGCGACATCGCCTGGAGGCGTCCGCGAGCCGGTTGAATAATATGGACGCCCTGGCTTGAAAGGTTCTTGCTTCGCCATCAACACGTCGCATCCCTCGAATGAACGGAAGTAAAACATATTTGTCTGCGGATCGTAGCTGGGCGAATACCAGTTGGTCGCACCTGCAAAACCGGGACAGACCAGAACGCCCTTTGCGTCCGGGATAAGGTGATTGGAGATGGGTCGCCCGTTTTTGTCGATGCCTTTGGCCCAGTTCATTCGCTTCATGAACTGCTTCGAGTAAAGATACTTTCCCGTCGTGCGATCGAGAATGTAGAGAAAGCCGTTGCGGTTTGCCGTCACGATCAGTTTGCGCCGCTTGCCCTTGAATGTTGCGTCCACCAGCACCGGCGTCTGCACCGAGTCATAGTCGTACAGATCGTGTGGATTGAACTGGAAATACCACTTCAGTTTCCCCGTGTCCGGATCGAGCGCCACCAGGGAGCTCGTATAGAGGTTGTCGCCCGGCCGCACACTTCCATCGAAATCAGGCGCCGGATTGCTCGTTCCCCAATAGATCGTGTTCAGTTCAGGATCATAGGTTCCCGGCATCCACGCGGTGCCTCCTCCAAGCAAATAAGCATTGCCGGCCGGCCAGGTTTCCGATCCTTTCTCGCCCGGAGCTGGAATCGTCCAGAAGCGCCACGCCTCTTTGCCCGTCTGCGCGTCATAGGCCGCCACAAACCCGCGCACACCGTCGTCGCCGCCGGAGGTGCCCACCAATACTTTGTTCTTCACAATCAGTGGAGCACTTGTGGCACCGTAGCTCTGGGTGTTGTCTGCATACGCCACGTCCCAGATTAGGTTGCCTGAACGCGCATCCAGGCACAGAAGGTGCGCATTATCCGTTTCCATGTACACACGAGTTCCGAGCACGGCGACGCCGCGGTTGATGTGGCCCGAGGCATCGTCAACCAGGCCCGACGTAACGCCGCGGGCATGGTGCCACAATAGCGCACCCGTCCTCGCATCCAGGGCATAGGCATCATTGGAGCCGGTGATGAACATCACCCCGGCCACCACGACTGGAGTCACCTCCAGCACTCCGGCATTTCGAGTATGGAAGACCCACTTAGCTGCCAGATGGCTTACATTTTGCGGCGTCACCTCAGCCAAGCTGCTGTAGCGCCGCCCCGTGTAGTCTCCGTTGTAGGAAACCCAATTGTTTTTGATGGTCTTCTGCAACAGCTCACTCTGCTGCACATCGATCTGCCCCAGCGCGGTCCCCTGTTGTAACGCGTCGCCTGACGCACTACTTTCGACCCACGCTTTCGTCGAATTCTTTGCAGGCTGTCCTTGCAACGCAACGACCGTCAGCATCATGACGAAAGCGGCGAATCCAACCACGCTCTTGCGGCCTGTCCTCATCGCCATATCTTGTCCATCAAGTCGGAATTCTGTCGGCTTTTAGTCATCGTGATGCCACCTCGATTTTGGCGGCGCGGGCTCCGCCGGAGCATTTCTGCCAGTCACGATCAAAAAGGCAACCAGATCATCGAGTTCCTTCGCCGTCAAACGGGTTCCATAATCGGGCGGCATTAAAGAATGATCGGTGTAGTTCACCACAGCCAGGTTGCTCCTCGACAGAAAGTGATATCGCCCATCCTCAGTCTGCAGCGTGATGTTCAGGTTGTCTTCCGTGCGCACCACACCCGTCAGGCTTTTTCCATCCTTGGCACGCACACTTACCACGCGCGATGTCGGCTGTAATTCCGCATCTGGATTCACAATCGCCTGCATGATTTCACTCGCCGTCCGATTCCTCGCATAGGAGGTCAGCTCAGCCGCCATAAATCCGCCTTTGCCAAGAATCATGTGGCAGGTTGAGCATTGCGCTTTGCCAAAAAACATTTTCCGACCCATATCCGGATCGCCTGCCAGCTTGGCGGGCGGCCCATTCGCGGTCACTCCTTGCAGCGTGCGCAAATACTGCACCACAGCCTTCGTACCCTGATCGCCCAGATCAGGAAATGCCGGCATACCCTGGTCTGCCTCGCCCTTGTGCACGATCCCAATCAAGTCCTGATTTGAAAGTCCGACCACTTTCGGCAGCGTTGCAATCGCCGGTGCCCGACCCCCTCTGCCATCCGCACCGTGGCAGTACGCGCAGTGGGATGAAAATAGCTGCGCGCCCTGATTCTGCTCGGGTGCCATACTCGGCTCGTCTTGTGCGAAGGCCGCGGTTCCCACAAGCAGCATGAGACAGAAGCACACGAAACCTACAGTAAGTCGACGACGCGTCATGGCTTCAAAGCTCTCGCGGAACATGGACCAGGGCATGTACCGTATGTAACACGTTTTCTTTGCAACCAAAAATTTCTACCGGGCATTCGTCCCATCATTCGAAGCAGCTGCCTGTACGTGGACCTCTCCCAGCGGCCCGCGATCCAGACCGTTGGAATCCAGCAGATGCACTGAGACGCGCGTTACGTTCGGCGGTGCCTGCAGCGTGATGTGCAAGCGCACAGGCTCGGTGGGAACGACAGACATTAGCTTGGCGGTGGTGCGAACGCCTCTTCCGTACAAGTGGGCCACCAGATCCCCCGCATAAAAGACTCCAAAGCTGCCAGAGAGAACCAGGCCGGCAGGCGTCGCTGTAGCGGTCAGCGGAGTTCCGATCACGCCACTGTAAGTAGTCGTCTTAAAATCCTCTCCCATTCGCGTTGGATACCATTGCGTGTCCATCGCATAGCTTTCGCCGGGTGCCAGCTCGACCATCGGACTATTCATCTCCGCCTCCATGAACGGTCCCTCGCGGGGCTCAGTGGTCTCTGGCTTCGCCGGAGGTGGTGTCGGCTCACCGGTCGAATAGAAGATGATGGACGCCTTTCCGGGATACACGGCTGTGGGATCGATACGATGTCGTTCCACCATGGTGTATCCTGTCGAACCATCCACGGCTGCCAGCCATCCCGATGGCGAGTCGATCCATACCTCCTGCATGATGTTGTTCCAATGCACCCGGAACGTACCATCCTGCACGGTAAAAGCTGGGTTGTCAGCCGGGCCGGTGCGCACATGATAGCCGTTCAGATACGCGCTTGCCGGGTTCACTTCCGTGACTCCCCAGAACTTTGGGTTGAAATTGTCCGAGCCGGCCGGATGGGAGGTGGGGTATTCGGTGATCGTTTGCTCCGACCATGTCCGCGGATAACCGCTCATATTCTGCATCACCACATGAAACGAAATCACTGGCGTGTCCGCTCCGATGCTGATGTCGCGGATATACCGCTGACCGATCTCAGGATCAACCGGACCTGTCAACCGCACCGCACACGTTGGGCCGCCGGACAGTACTTTCAGGGTGAAAGGAGCGTCATCGAGATTACCGACGCCTGACCAATGCTGCTCGTCCTGATTGCCTTCTGGCATCGGCCAGATTTTATCGCCGCCATAATTGCGATCCTCGAATGGCTTGGTCCCCAGCGGAATCACTTGCCCTTGCAGCAAAGGATTGACATAGAGGAAGTCATGGCCACCGAAAGTGACCTGGATGAGCCGCCCACCGATCTGCGGAACAATCTCCAGCTTCACCCAAGGATTGGATAGTTCTTCAGCTTTCCATCCGCGGTAATTCGTTGCATGCACCTGGCAGCCGGGCGAGGAAGCCGAATAGCACCGCAACGGCAAACCCAGCAGAACCAGCAGCGCAATAACAGAAAATATTACTGAACATCGTGCTTTCGTTCTGACGGAAGCAAACTGCACACTCTCTCCTCAGTGAATCGGCTGTCTCACCGCGATAAAAGAAATCTGTTCGACATCTTCTGACTTCATATCAAAATTCTGCTGCAATGTCGTGCGCGCGGGAAAATTGTCTTTGAAAAATGTACCGTATAGGGACACGACCGGGTTCTCGTCTTTCACGTCGCGCAGATAAATCGTTGAAGAAACGACGTTCGAAAAATCCATATCGGCTTTCTGCAACCCATCCAGCAGGCTGCGCATGGACATCCTCACCTGAATGCCCAACTCCGGCGAAAACAGACCCAAGCCCGGAACATACGCGTCCTTTGCGGAAAGATACAGCGTATCTCCATACAGGATGCCGGGGCTTGCGGTTGGGCTGGGCTTCTCATTTCTGGGGCGAATCGACATGCGTTTGGACAGATCGGCACCGGCAATACAGCTGAACACGATGTGCGCATGATTCGGAAGATCCACTACCTGAATTGTCCCTCTTCCCGGAGTATTTCCAAACTCAAAATATGTCGCGTAGATTTTGTTCATCACATGTTCGGGGCCGCTATCGCTACTGAGATAGGGATTCACCCAGATGACATTCGCCATGCTCATGTTGGCAGCCTTCGCCACGGCCGCAACATTATCCAGAGCCTGCTTCACCTCTCCGGCATAATCCGCCGCCAGCTTGCCAGTCAGAGGATCGACGCCGCTCTGCGCTGACATGTAGAGAACATCGTCGGCCTCAATTCCGGCGGGATTGATATGCGGTCCCTGCGGCCATCCCGCCGGATGAATCACGCGCCGGCGTGCTGCACTGCTCACGGCGATACAGTTGATTTCAATATTCTCACCGTTCGGCAGACTTGCTACCCCCAGCACAGTGCGAGCAGGCGGGTCCGTTCCGATCATCTTCCAATAGATCTTGTTCATCCCGTCGATATCCGAGATGTGGGTCATATAGATATTTATCCACACCACGTTGCCAAAATCCATTCCAGCGGCCCGCAGGACATCACGCACATTGTTCAACGACTGGCGCACTTCCTTTTGAAAAACCTTCGGAATCTCGCCGCTCGAATCCCGTCCATCCTGACCAGTAACGTAAAGCGTGCGATTCACTAGAATGCCAGCGCTCGATGTCGACCCGATATGATCGCCGCCTACTTGAATGACCTTGATGGCTCCACCGGCCTGCGCAAGCAACTGCGCGCTCCCTGCAGCCAGCAGAAAACACAAGACAACACATGGGTAGCGTCGTAACGGATCACGCATTTGTCCTCCCTTCGAACCCACTCCTCGAAGAAGCCTTCTTGCACCTCGAGTGTTTGTCCGTCTTTCTATCTCACACGGCAAGCAACCTGCCTCGCAGCTATCTTTAATTTCTTCGATGGACACCCACCTTACGTAGATTGTTTGCGCGCCTTATTGAGTACCTGGCGGAGGCGGTTGCCAACGATCAAATCTTCCCCGGGCTGCAATGTCATGGAAATAATTTGCAAAGGATTCGGCTGGGACCTGCGGTGTCTTTTTGGATTATGCGGAATGCGTGCCAAAACCCCACTGGGATTGCTGTCGGTTAGCACCTCAATCCTCGGTTCGCCGTCGCTCAGCTGCTTAGCACATTGAGCTATCGTCAACCCAAATTTCGTTTCGTCCCACATCACTGACAGCGTTGGATAACTATTCCCATCCTGCGGCGTCGTGATGCTCGTCGTCACTCCGGGCACCGTTTCCACCAATTTCTGGATGCGTTCAACTCGGCTCTGCCACTCCTTGTTTAAAGCGCCGAGATCCGCGCGCGACCAATATTCGACTGCGGCCAGGATGCCCATGATCTCTTCCTTGCCGACCTTCATGGGGCGGCATACTGCGCCTTCCCAGGGATTGGTGTTGTATAAAGCTGCATCGATCAGATCCTTCCGTCCCAGTAGCACTCCAGAACATTGCGGTCCGGACAGCCCTTTTCCACCGCTGAAACAAAAAAGGTCGACACCAAGTTTGGCATAGCGAGTGAAGTAAGAAAATGGAGGAATTCCCGCGGCGTCATCTACCAGGAGCGGAACACCAGCGGGCTTTGTGATCTTCAGGACGCGTTCAAGCCGGTCGTCACGCCAAGTGGTATAGACCATGGCGGTTTTCGGAGTCAGCGCAGACGGCAGATCTTCTACCGTCTCGGCAATCACAAGTTTGGCGCCTGCAAGCCGGATGGCACTGTCGAATGGGCTTCGACCTTCCATCATCACCACTTCATTTTTCAGGCCAGTCGTGTCCGGCAATTGCCAGACATTCTTCGGATCCGATCCGGCGATACAGGCTGCTGTTGCCGAAGCCATTGCGCCAGCCGAACCCGACGTAACCATTCCCGATTCAGCCCCGGACATCTTTGCCAGATAACGGCCCACTCCGGCCTGCAGCTCAAACATATCGACAAAATAGTGAGACGCTTCTTCCGTCGCTCGCCGCGTCTCGGGCAATTCCAGCGAGCCGCAAAGATAAGTCCAGGTTCCACGCGCGTTAATGAGCGGGCGAACTCCCAGCCGAGTGTAGATGTTGTTGGAGAAGGTACTTCTGCCGACTGACGCCACCGTGGAGGCCAAGCTTCGGGTCCCAATCGTGGCCAACAGCGGAGCCGCTGCCAACAGCTTGATAAACGACCGTCGATCATTCACTGGAGGTTGAATCTGGTCCACCGGTAGCATCGCGCTCCTTTTCTATGGCGGAAGAAACAATATGAAGAACTTCTTCCCCACCCTCTGCGATGCCCCTGACTATACATAACGGAAACATGTAGAAACAAGTCATAAGATAAGAAAACAAACTTCAACGGCCAGCGAAAGACCATCCGGCTAGTTTGCAGGTTGCCCATCAAGAGGCCGTTCCGGCTCCACCGTCATCCACAAGGCGGCGCTGATCAGTGCAAGCGCGGCAGCAATGGCAAAGGAGGTTGTCCATCCATAACGCTGCGCAATCCAAGGAGTCAGCGATGCCGTAACCGCTCCACCGATCTGACCACCCATGTTCATCATGCTGGAGAATATCCCGGAATTATCGCCAGCGATATCCGCCGAGACCGACCAGAACGAACTCTGCGAAATATACAGCACGCCTGCTCCTCCGGCGAGGACCAGACCGGCCATTTGCGGGCTCTCCGTCTGCGAACCAATGATCAGGCACAACGCCGTCCCGGCCATCGCCGCCGCCGCCAAAGTGCACCTCCCGACTCGCAACCCATAGCGCCCGGTCAGCCTGTCGCTTAGAATTCCTCCGGCAAGGCAACACACTGTCATCGATAGAAACGGCAGCATTGCATAACGCGCACTGGATCGAAGATCAAATCCCCGCACCTGCGCCATGTAGAGAAAAAACCAGCTGAAGTATATCCATGCGACATAGCCATAGCTGAAATACGTGGTCATCAACACCAGCAGGTCGCGGCGATGAAAGATTGCTCGCCACAGGATGGCCGGCTTCTCGTTTTCAGTCAGGGCAGCCTGAAAATTCAGACCTTTTCGGATTTCCTGCAACTCAGTCGGTTGCAGGGCCGGATGCTCCTCTGGAGTATCCCGGGCAATCAGCCACCACACAATTCCGACAACACAACCCACAACTGCGCTGAACCAGAATGCGGATCGCCAGCCATGATGGCTGATCAGCCAGGCAAGCATTGGCGGGGTAAGTCCGCTGCCAGCTCCCACTCCAGCGAAGATCAGCCCATTGATGACGCCTCGCTCCTGCCGCGGAACCCATTCTGCCACAAACTGGTTGGCCGACGGGTAAATGACCGACTCTCCCACCCCCAGCGCAAAACGCATCCCAATTAACAGCAATACCGCATGCTCGATTGTCGTTGGCAGCATCGCCGTCAGTGCCGTCGTTACTCCCCATAACAGCACTCCAATGGTCAACACACGACGCGGTCCGAACCACGACGACAACCATCCTGCCGGCAATTGAAATACGGCATACCCGATCAGAAACGAACTAAAGATCCATCCCAGCCGCTGGTTCCCTAATCCGTATTCCTGGCTGATTGCCAGTCCAGCTATCGATATATTCGTGCGGTCCATGTATGCGACCGCGCTTAATATAAATAGCCAGAACGCCAGGATGTAGCGGAGTCGTATACTTTTTAATTTCGGAATCCGGCGACTACTGCGCATTGCAAGCTGGCCGCCGTCGGCGAGGCCACTGGAACGGAACTCGTTGGTTGAACCAGGAAAGCCAAGCTTCCTATTTTTCGGGATCATGAGTCGGCCAATTGTCCATAGAAACAAACCATCGCAGTTGCATGGCACACTATGCTTCCTCACATGGCATGCAGTTCCTAGGCGATTCAACTCAGATATAGGCAACCCTGGTGAGAACAATCTGTATCAGCGGACGCGAACGGAAAGAAGATACAGACCACATCGTTGAAGCTCCTAGGAGTTGCGTGAATTCTACCAGCAGCTCACAGGAGTCATTGCACACGTCTGATGACCGGCAATCAGTCACAATTGCGACGACAACATTTCGGCCCAGCTTGCAGAATGTAAGAGGACCTGGCCAACGGAGACGCCGGTTACCGATAGACGACCGAAAGATTGATTTTGGGGACACGGTTCTGCCTGTCGATTAGTCTTCAGCGGGGAGTGGTGATCGCCTGGCGTATTTCGGCCAGTGGAGCATTCTGATCGAACTTAATCTTTCCATTATCGGAATGGATTCCGAGTTGCTTCCACAGCGCCGCTAAGTCGATCGGGGCATACGGTGCATTCCCCATTTTCTGGTAGAGATCAGCTAACGCAGTCGTGCCGGTGACTCGATCTCCAGCATCCAGCACCTTTGAAATGGGCCAGTCATCTGCAATCGATCCGCCGGCGGCGAGGATCCCGCGCAAAGCATCTTGCAATCCTTTTTTGTTTCCGGTCTTCTCGCGTATTGTCACATCCGCGACTAGGCAGAATAGCGCGCCTCCCCAGTAAGTACTCGCCCAGGTATGCGTATTGTCTAAGCCATCCTCCCCGGGTTGTGGTTCACCCTTTCCCATGTCACGCACCATTCCACCCCAAACCTGTTCGGGAGACAAAGTACCGATCTGCGCTCGCGCGATAGGTTCCACATACGTTGCCAGCCCTTCTTCCAGCCAATGATGATCCGGGGAAAGCGAGGGAAGGGCGGTATGCACAAACTCGTGCGTCATGGTCCAATCGTTCGCCAAGGTCTGTTCCGTCGTATGTTGTCCGACCCGCATTCTTGTGAATGCCGGAAAGCCATCGACATCGCCCCAGGTCGTGCCAGTCAAAACTCCGCTCTCATCCGCAATGGGCACCACAAGTACCCGCTCACGAGCCACAGGAAACTTGCCGTAGTACTCCGAAACGGCGCGGGCAGCGGTCTCGATCCATTGGATTACATCGCTTTTCGGCAGATCGAGATCGCCTGGAGCAAAGTCAATCTGGATCGACGCTCCACCGACATGGATCATCTGCGACGATGCGATTGGACCACCCCACGGGGGTCCATGCCTATGGTGAGGCATATCCATTTGGCCTGCCCACGCTGCAGGCAAACACCCAAGCGCGATTGAGCAAAAGAGGCAGATATGCACGAGCTGAGCCTTCACGATTGGCACCTGCATTCTTAAGATGTCAGTTCATTACTTTGCGACTCAGGCGGATTTCAACATTTACTCGGCTATGACATAACGAGGAGTGGTTTTCGCTCGGTTCGTGGCCCAGGCTAAAATTGAGGTCGGCAACTGAGTCCAGGTTGCTGCCGAGCAGTATGTATTTGCAACCGGACGAGTCGTTGACCGAGCGAGTAAAATCCTGGTCGTTCCTCCTGAAAGACTGGCGGAGAATCGCCCTTAAAATTGAACCGGCGAATCCTGCATCATCATCTTATTGGGCGGGAGATGATCGATGACTAACACCACTGCCGAAGCCATTGAAACGCTGAAACAAGCGGATCCGATTCCTGGAGTACACGAAACCATTCTGCAGCGCTGGAGTCCGAGAGCTTTTAGCGACCGGCCGGTCAGTGCTTCGGACCTGAAAAAGCTGTTTGAAGCAGCAAGGTGGGCGGCTTCATCGTTCAATGAGCAACCGTGGAGATTTATTGTGGGTCGCAAAGGCGACCCGACCTACGGCAGGATCTTCGAGTCGCTGGCCACCTTCAATCAGGCATGGGCAAATAGTGCGCCCGTACTGATGTTATCTGTCGGCAAGAAGACTTTCACGCAGAATGGAAATCCAAATCATTACGCGTTGCATGATACTGGCGCGGCCACAGCGAATATCGCGCTGCAGGCGACTATTCTGGGATTTCACACCCACTCCATGGGAGGATTTGATCGCGACAAAATACGCAAAACGTTCGAAATCCCCGAAGATTACGAAATTGGCGCGGTCACTGCGATCGGCTATCTCGGCAACGTGGATGCGCTTCCCGATTCGCTCAAGGCTGCGGAAACTTCCGTTAGAAAACGCAAGACGCTCTCTGAATTTGTCTTGTCTGAATGGAACAAGGCCGCGCGACTGGAATGACACGCGTTCTGAAATCCACCCTGGAAAGCCCCTCGAAGGGTACTGTTTCATTTTTATTTGTGAACTCCAGTGAACCCGGAAGCCGCTGCAAAGCTAGCTCAAGCGGTATCCTTGGACAGGTGCCTGAGCAACAGCGAAACTGCCACCTGTTGCCAGGCTGCGCGTAACTCTGTATTCACCCATGGTTGCTGTCAATACACAAAGTTCGTCTTTTGCCCGCACGCTGGCCAGCGCCAAACAAACCATGGTGCTCAGCGAGATAATCTCGCTTGCGCTCGACAGTTTCCGCGCCAACAAGGTTCGCTTCGCCTTGACTGCCCTCGGCATGGTAATGGGATGCGCTTCCGTAATTCTGGTCGCCACCATTGGACTGACCGGCAGAGAATACGCCATCAATCTCATCCAGGGCATCGGCGCCAACATGATCGTCGCGGACTGTCAATGCGGCGGCATGAATCCGGACTCTCTGACTTATGAAGATCTGACCGCGGTCGACCAGCAGGTTCCAGGCATCATCTGGTCTTCGCCAATGCTCGAAATGCAGGTTCCAATCAGCTTTGGAAACGGCAAAGTGAGGGACATCCTGGTTCTGGGCGTTTCTCCTCAATATAAGGATGTGCGAAATCTCGTAATCCTCGACGGACGTTTTTTCGATCAGGAGGACACCCTTAGCCACGCCAAAGTCGCCGTGGTGACGGTTCCGTTCGCTGAGCACCTCTACGGAAGCGCCGACCGCGCCATCAACCGAACGTTTACGATCCGAGGCATTCCTTTCACGATCATTGGTGTCTTCAAAGAAAAGGTAAACACCTGGGGAATGTCTGAAATTGCGAAGCAGACGATTCTGATTCCTTACCCCGTTGGCCGATATTTCACCGGAACCAACGCCGTGAAGCAGTTGTTTTTTTCCGTTCGTAATTTTGGCGACACGCCGCGAGTTCGCGATGAGATCGCGAAAGTGATTCAGTCTCGCCATCGCCCCGGGTCGGTTTACGACGTGGTGGAATACACAGCACTGGTGGAAACCGCGGCACACATTGCGGATATCATGACGATGGTTCTGCTGTTGGTTTCTGCTATCACGCTGGCTGTCAGCGGAGTGGGCATCATGAACATCATGCTGGCAACGGTGCGATCTCGCATTCGCGAAATTGGTATCCGCAAAGCCGTCGGCGCCACATATCGAGAAATCCAACTTCAATTTCTTGCCGAAGCGATCCTTATTTCTCTCAGCGGAGGCATCGTCGGCACGTTGCTCGGGCTCGCGCTTCCCCTTTCGGTCCGATTCCTTTTTCCCGCCTATACGATTCCCATCTCCCCGTGGTCCGTCGTCATTTCCCTATCCACGGCGATGCTGGTTGGAATTCTTTTTGGGACCTTGCCGGCCACACGCGCCGCCCAGATGGATCCCGTCGAATCTCTCAAGTACGAATAACCGCCTCGGACCAAAAGTGCAACCGCTAAACCAAGAATGTGGACAGGAACGCGGCGTCTCAACTCGCCGCAATCTCCCGTGCAGCCGTTCGACCGGACTGGATCAAGTCAGGTAGTCCGACACCTCGATACGCGTTGCCAATCAGTCGAAGATGTGGAAGCTTCGCAATCCGAGCATCCAATTCCGCCATGCGAGCTCCATGCCCTATTTCATACAGTGGAAGAGAATTCGGCCACCGCCGAACGAGCCTAATCGACGGCTCCGGCAATCTTCCAAGATAGCGTTCGAGCTGCCTTCGAGCCAAACGAATCAAAGTGGTATCGTCGTGCTTCAGAAGTGTGGGAACCAAAGCACCACCGAAGAACGCGCGCAGTAATATCGCACCATCCGGCGCCGTATGCGGGAATTTCTGATTGAGAAAAGTACACGCCAGCAGCGCCTGCTGTGCAGCATCGTCGCCAGGTTCATCGGCGAGCCTGTCCTCAACGTGCTTGTGCTGCGGAACCAGGAATCCGAATCCGGGGGGAATACCCATCGAGAGCGCTTGTTCCGCAGCGAAACCTAACGCCACGACAATTGCGGACGAGGATTGCTGTGGCAACAACTCCCCAATGCGGCTATCGACAGAATGCAACAGCTTCGCTGTGGCTGCCGCAGGAGTCGCAACCAAAACCGTATCGAATCTTGCCTCAATGGAATGCGGATATCCATCATCGATTGCGTGAACCCGCCAGATTTTTTCGCGGTGTTCGATTGACTCGACGGTAACAATCCGCTGAAGACTACGCTCCGGAATGACAGATTCCATCTCCGTGATCAGCGCTCCCAATCCGTTCTTCAGCGACGTGAAAATCGGCGCGGTCGACTTCCCCGTTCCCATCTGCTGCTGCAATCCGACGATCAGGCTACCGTACTGACGCTCCAACGCGATAAACGTCGGCATCACAGCGCGCACACTCAACTTCGCAATATCTCCGCCGAACACTCCGGCAAGCAACGGCGCAGCGATCGTATTCGCAACCTCCTCCCCAAAATGCCGCACAACAAAGTCGCGAACTGATTCATCTCGGTTGCCATCTCCGACATCGAGCGCGTTGGTCTTTAACTGTTCCGCTAATTCTGGCTCGCGCCGATATGCGAGCTTCGCCTGTTCGCTAAACAGCTGCGAATTCAGAACGCTGTCCCATTGCGTCGGCACCATCATACGCATGCCATCCGGCATGGCAGTCAGGGCGTGGCTGCCGGCTATATACGTCTTGCGCCTCTCATCATTCGAAGGAACCAACTCGCTTTCAAGACCGAGCTCAATTGCAAGTTGACGCGCCCACGGCTTTTCAGTCACCCAACTGTCGGGACCGCATTCAATGACAAATCCATCGCGTCGAACGGTTTCGACAATTCCGCCCAGGCGAGACTTTGCTTCGAACAAAACGAATTCAACAGCTGCACCCAGGCGCTCCTGCAGGGTAAGTTCGTAGGCGGCTGCGAGCCCCGCAATACCGCCGCCGACGATGGCGATTCGCTTCATTTTTGATTGGATGGCACAACGACAGCTGAGCCTTCGAACTGCGCTGCGCCCAATTGCATCAACCCCTGAGAGGCCAGATCTGCCAAGGCTGCAATCAACAAAGGCGAAGCATTCAGCGATTCGGGCCGAAATAACTTCAATCCTAATTTTCGGGCTGTCGCCTGAAATGCAATGTCTATGTCGTAAAGAATTTCAACGTGATCGCAGAGAAAGCCAATCGGCTGCAACACAACTCCGCGATGGCCGTCGCGATGAAGACATTCGAGCGTTTCCTCAACCGTTGGACCAATCCATGGGCCCCCTGACATGCCCTGACTTTGAAATGCAAAATACCAATCGTGCGAAGTGAGCCCGTCGGACAGGAGCCTATCAGCGACCAGCGCCGCAGTATGTTTCGTTTCGATCGCATACGGATCTGGCGCGTTGGATGCACCGGACGGCAGTGCATAGGAACGCTCCTCCACCGTCGGGCGCACTGGTCCGGTCGACTTCTCCGCGCGAGAATTTTCGCCGCTTTTTGACGTCGCATCCGAATGCGAGTGACCAGGTTCACTGGACGAACCTGCAGTCTGAATGGTCCGGCAAGGCACGCTGTGCGCGGTAAACAGCACCGGTACTTTTTCGCCTACCGATGCACACGCTTCTCGCCAGATCGGCCGCAATCGATCGGCAAATGCATCCGCCAGTCGAGGATGATCCGCCCAGGCGTCGACGAAGTGGAATCGAAAGGCATTTCCCGCTTCTGCGTATGCCGCTCGCCGGTACAACCCCACACTAGTGCGGGAGTTTTGCGGCGCCAGACAAATTGCCGCTGCGTCCGTCACTCCATCTGCGCGCATCTGCCGCACCGTGTCTCCTATGTAAGGTCTCCAATTCCGCATGCCAACATAGACAGGCAATCCAATTTTCTGCTGCAACAGCGTCGCCTGTTGCAGCGTCCACTCCGTCAGTGGACTCTTGCCAATTTGGGCGTAGCGGCTTTGGACCTCTTCCACCACGTGCTGTGGCATAGCGCGTCCGCTTACGACATTCTTTAGATATTCAGGAATCTCTTCGACCGTATCGGGAGTACCGTGTGCGAGCAACAACACGGCATACTTGCGTTCTCCGAAAGCCGAATCCGATTCACTCCTTCGACTTGGTATCGTCATACGGACCTCGACGCGTTGCCCTTCCACCGGCCCACGCCTTCATCTTTCATTTGCGAACAGATCTCGTGCACCCATCGAACCACGCGCTGCACATTTTCAACCGGCGTCGTCGGCACAATTCCGTGGCCAACGTTGAAGATGTGTCCTGGAATTCCACCAGCCTGCCGCAGCACCTCTTCTACGCGAGCACGCAAGATCGCTTCGGGAGCGAACATCGCGATGGGGTCGAGGTTCCCCTGCACCGCGCAGTGTTGACCGACGGCTTGTCTTCCCACGTCCAGAGGAATTCTCCAATCGAGCCCAATCACATCCGCGCCGGTTTCTCGCATGGTGGGCAACAAGGTTGCCGTGTCGACTCCAAAATAAATCACAGGCACTCCCAGCGCCTGTACCTGCCTCACCATGGACTGCGTGATCGGCAATACATATTCCCGATAATCCGTGACCGATAGCGCACCGGTCCAGCTATCGAAAATCTGAATGACATCGGCGCCTGCCTTCACTTGCTGCGCCGAGTATTCGACCAGCACTGTCATCAACTTCTGCATCAGAGCTTGCCACGCAGCTGAATCCGCGTACATCAGGCGTTTGGTTTCAACGTAATTTCGGGAGCCGCCGCCTTCGATCATGTAACTGGCCAGGGTGAATGGCGCCCCGCAGAATCCGATCATGCCCATGCAATCACCAAAGTGTGCCACCACCTGGCGAATCGCCTCTGCGACATACCCAAGATCGGCGGTGCGATCCGTTCGTAGCGCGTTGATCTCCGACGCACTACGAAGCGGACGGTGTACCTTCGGGCCCTCGCCGGCCTGAAATTCGAAATCCAAACCCATCGGCTCGAGCGGCAACAACAGGTCGGCAAAAATAATGGCCGCATCGACGCCCAGTTTTTCTGCCGCAGTGATCGTCACCTCGGCGGCCAACTCCGGCCGTTTGCAAATTTCGATTAAGCTATACGCCTGGCGAACAGCCTGATACTCCGGCATATAGCGACCCGCCTGCCGCAAAAACCATACCGGCGTTCGATCGACCGGCTGCCGCAAACAAGCGCGCAGAAAACGGCTGCCCCCCAACACTGGACCGTCTGTTTGCAACTCTTCTTTCAGCGAAGATTTCACTTGGCTATCGTGCGATTTCATGTCTTTCTATTATCCTCTGTCCGAGGAAACTGGTTGTCTTTCCCTGCTTCCGGACTACCATCTTGGCATTGTCGGCGCATCCATCATTGTCGAAACTGTACCGGAGGGATTCCGCGCTCTTGAATCGCATCGCCTGCACCCCAGCACCTTGATCTCCGGCCCATCTGCCACCGACGATATCGAGATGACGCGAATACATTGGCGCATGGGGCGCGAGTGCTGGACTGCATCATTGTGATTTGAGACGTCGTATAAAAGCGAACGGTGTGTGCATTCGCCGAGAAGATAGTTGTACATTGGAAACAATTCATTGCAGGTGACACACTTGGCCAAGGTATCGCCCAAGCGACTTTATCTCATTCCGGTTCTTTCCAAGGCGCTCGACGTGTTGGAGATTCTCCAACGCGAGCGCAAGCCCATGTCATTGGAAACCATGCATCACCGGACGAAAATCTCAAAGACCACGGTCTATCGCATCCTGAAAACCTTGACGCACCGCGGCTACATCGCGCAATCGCAAGACGGGCTTTATCGACCCATCAGCAGCCCCGCCAAGAAGGTATTCGGCTTCGGTTCCCAGTCCGGTGAGATGGCATTTTCGCAGGCGGTCACCAAGAGTCTGCAGTCCGCAGCCGCCGATACCGGCATCAATCTGGTGATTCTCGACAACCAATATGACCCAACAGTTGCTGTTCGGAACGCAGATGAATTCGTACGCCGCGGAGTCGATCTCATCATTGAATTTCAAGTTGATCAGGATGTAGCCGCCATCATTGGAGACAAAATTGCCGGCGCGGGCATTCCCTTGATTGCTGTCGATATTCCACACCCCCATGCAGTTTTTTTTGGAGTCGATAATTTTCGGGTCGGATTCGAGGCGGGGAAATTGTTGGCCCGTTACGCTCAACAGAACTGGGCCGGCAAGCCGAGCTGGATTCTTGGCCTCGATCTTGCCGAAGCGGGTCCGCTGGTTCAGAGCCGCATCACGGGGGCGTTTGAAGGTGTCCGCACCAACCTGGCGGACGTTCCCATCGAAGCGTTTGTTCGCATGGATGGCAGAGGCTTGCAGGACATCAGCTATCATCTGGTTTTGGATTTTCTTCATCGTCACCCCAAAGATAAAGGCATTTTGATTGCCGCAGCCACCGACAACAGTGCCCTGGGAGCGGTGCAGGCCGCTCGCGCGCTAAAGCGAGAGCGCCACGTCGCCGTCGTCGGACAGGACTGTATTGAAGAGGCGCTGGAAGAGATTGCTTCCCCCCGAAGCCCGCTGATTGGCTCCGTCTCGCACCAGGCGGACACCTACGGTGCGCGCCTGATTCAGCTAGGACTTTCCATGTTGGCTGGACGAAACGTTCCACCCTATAACTATGTCGAGCACAAGGTGGTCGAACGGATGCCGTTCCCGTCAGAAAATCCAAAATCGAGGAAATAAAACTCAAAGGTTTCACATCTGAAATAGTTGCCCTATTGTATGCTTGTGAAAGCTGGTGGGCTGTACTCAATCCGACACAGATATTCTGTAACGTTGGACGCCTGCAGTCCGTTGCCGGTTCCCGGATTCAGGCGCGCTACGCATCCCTGAACACCCGGCGAATCCGTGTCGATTCCTATTGGCCCTGGAGTAAGTACTCCCTCGTCCATAACCACTAGAAGGGGCATCATGCCGAATTGCTACCTGGAAAACCGCTGGGACAAAGCCGTAGCAGCGACACTAAGCGAACCTGAACTTCTGCGCTACCGCTCCAACCTGCTCGGATCAGATTTGCGCATCACCAATTATGGCGGCGGAAACACAAGCGCCAAGGTCACCGAACGGGATCCGCTCAACGGGAATCCCACCGAAGTTCTATGGGTCAAAGGCAGTGGCGGCGACCTCGGCACGATTTCAATCCACGGTTTCGCGACTCTTTATCTCGACAAGTTCTGCGACCTCACCGGAATCTATCGCGGGGTTGCGCACGAAGACGACATGGTCGCGTTCTATCCGCTTTGCGCGTTTGGCCAGAATACTGTCGCCGCGTCGATCGACACTCCGCTCCACGCCTTCCTCCCCGCGCGGCATATCGACCATTTGCATCCCGACTGGGGAATTGCTCTGGCGGCCGCAGCCAATGGTGAAGAGCGGATGCGGGAATTCAATCGGCACTTCAAGCACCAGCTGGTTTGGCTACCCTGGCAGCGACCGGGTTTTGAACTAGGCTTAATGCTGAAGCGGGCTGTCGATGCCAATCCAAAGTGCGACGGGATCGTTCTCGGCGGTCACGGATTGTTCTCCTGGGGAGAAACTTCGGAATCCTGCTATCTGAATACCACCGAACTGATTGATCAATTGGGGCAGTTTGTGCAGGAGCATGTCGACACGGCCGGAAATAAGCTTTTTGGCGGCCCGCTCTATTCAACGCATCCAGACCATGAAACCATTGCCGTCGATCTGCTGCCCTTCTTCCGTGGCCGTCTATCGAATCCCCTGCGAGTCATTGGCAATTATTCCGCGCTTCCTGAAGTCTTGAGATTTGTAAATTCAAAAGAAGCGGAGACGCTGGCCGGCCTTGGGACAAGTTGTCCCGACCATTTCATTCGCACTAAGGTTCGACCACTCTTTGTTCCCTGGAACCCTTCGGAAGGCGTGTCGTGCCTGCGCGCGGCATTCGACGCTGCCCTGAAAAAGTATCGCCAGGATTATGCCCTGTACTACCAAACCCACGCCCTGCCTGACTCACCGGCGATGCGCCCCGCCAACCCTGCGATCGTATTAATTCCCGGTATCGGCATGTTCAGTTTTGCGAAAAGTCGCGCCGAGGCTCGCCTCGCGTCTGAGTTCTATGTGAATGCCATCCACGTGATGGAAGGAGCCTCAGCGCTCGCCGACGCGAATGCAAAACAGAAAAATCCCGCGGAATATCCGCAAGCCGGGCCGGCTGCGCCGTCATCGGCGTTTGAAAGTTATTCCAACTATGTTGCATTGCCCATCGGAGAGGCATTCAGAATCGAATACTGGGCTCTTGAAGAGGCCAAGCTTCGCCGACAGCCTCCGGAGAAACCCCTTAGCCGGCGCGTCACCATGATCGTGGGTGGAGGCAGCGGGATCGGACGCGAAGCTGCGCTTCTAGCTGGAGCCAGCGGCGCCACGGTTGCTGTCGCAGATCGCAATGTTCCGTCTGCCGAAGCGGTTGTCGCGGAGCTTCAAAAGAAGTACGGTCGCGATGCCGCGCATGCAATCGAAATCGACATCACGCAGGAAGCTTCCATCCAGACTGCACTGCGTTCCGTCGTTGCACATTGCGGGGGGCTTGATCTCCTGATCAACACAGCCGCGCTTTTCCCTGCATCACCGGACAACACGACTTCCCCGACGCAATGGGGAAAGACGCTCGAAATTAATGTAACTGCCAATTTTTTTCTCGCCGAGCAGGCGGCGCGCATCTTCCGCGAGCAAAACCTGGATGCGAGTATCGTGCTAACAAGTTCGGCAAACGCGGTGGTGGCAAAGCGCGGCAGCGAAGCCTATGACGTGAGCAAGGCCGCTGTCAGCCACCTGGTTCGCGAACTGGCTGTCTCGCTTGCGCCGCTGGTTCGCGTCAACGGGATCAGCCCCGCAACCGTCATCCGCGGGTCTACGATGTTTCCGCGCGATCGTGTCATCGCGTCCCTGAAAAAATACGGCATCACTTTTGATCCTTCAGCCAGCGACGACGAGCTGCGCAACTTGCTGGAGGAGTTCTACGCGCAGCGTACTCTGACGCACCAGCCAATCGATCCGGTCGACTGCGCGCGAGCAGCGTTATTCCTTGCCGGACCAGAAGCACGCTGCACCACCGGACATATTGTTCCGGTCGATGGCGGCCTGACCGAGGCGTTTCTGCGGTGAAAACTCCAGCGGATCGGCGGGCGATTGTTGCCGTTGATCTCGGCGCGCAAAGTTGCCGTGTGTCGTTGCTCCGCTGGTTACCGGACGGCCCGAGTCTTCAGCTGATTCATCGAGTGGCCAACGCGCCGGTAGAGATTGGCAACCATCTCCACTGGAATCTTTCTTTGCTCTGCTCTGCTGCGGATGAAGGGATGCGTCGTTGTGCAGCGATCGCAACGGAAGGCATTGCAGCCGTCGGCGTCACGGGATGGGCAGTGGATTATGTTCGCCTGAATGGCAGCTTTGCCGCGGCATCCGCAGGTTTGGCGCGTCCGACACCGATCGGCGATCCATTTTGCTATCGCGATACGCGCACCAACTCCGCAATGGAGGCGCTCCATGCGAAGATTCCGGCTGACCGACTCTATGCCCTGACCGGTATCCAGGTCCTGCCGATCAACACGCTGTATCAGTTGTATGCGGATGGAATCGCCGGCATTCCGGCCAATCTTCCCTGGCTCAATTTGCCCGAATACCTGTTATATCGTTGGGGAGCGACCCCGGTTGCGGAATATACAAACGCTACTCACACCTCGTTGGTCTCGCTTGGCAAACGACAATGGTCACAGGAGATTTTTGATGCGGCCGGCTTGGACATTTCTGCTGCGCCCGCGATTGTTCCGCCTGGTTCCGTCGTAGGCCGCCTGCAAGGCCCGCTCGCCGATTTGCCTTCTCTGCGAAATACACTGCTGATCGCGCCCGCCTGCCATGACACGGCGTCGGCTATTGCGGGCATTCACGCGCACGGCGATGATTGGGCCTTCATCAGCTCCGGCACTTGGTCGCTAGTCGGCACCGTGCTGGATCATCCCTGCGCAGGCCCCGAATCAGCGCGATTGAATTTCACAAATGAGGGCGGCGTTGGCGGAACAACCTGCTTTCTGCGCAACGTCAGTGGGCTGTGGCTGCAGGATCAGTGCATGGCATCATGGAAAGCGGATGGCGAACGTCGCACTGTGGAAGAATTGATCGACGCGGCCACGATGCTTCCCTCTCCACAGGCTTTGATTGACGTGGATGATCCACAGTTGATCGCGCCCGGGAGAATGCCAGAGCGCATCGCCATGCAAATGGAAAGTGCTGGTGCCCCCACAAAGCCGTTTCTCACGTCGCCGCCGGCCATGATCAACCTGATTCTTCACAGCCTCGCCGCACGTTATGCCGCCGTCATACATCAGATCGAGGGACTGACAGCGAAGCAGTTTCGACGGCTCTATATCGTCGGGGGTGGCAGCCGAAATCGTTTATTGAACCGCCTCACGCAACGAGCGACTCAATTGGAGCTCCTGTGTGGAGCACAAGAAAGCTCCACCCTTGGCAATGTTTCCATCCAACTCGCCGCCCTGGAAAGACTGCATCGCGACTCGGTCGGCGAGTATCGTGGGACTGTGGATCAGCGAGGAGTGGATCACGGGGCAGTCTCTTTTTGGGCAGGCACACTAGCGGATACACAAATGCAATCCCCTGCGACAATTCAATCGTTTCCAGCACAAGCGGCGCAGTAGCGTCGAACGAGGAAAGCTTCCATGACTACACTCGGCCCATCGGATGCAAGTTCAGCGACGATCGCTGTCGACTTATCGAAACAGCTCGATCAATTCTCCATCGAAGTTCCATCGTGGGGCTTCGCCAACACGGGTACCCGCTTCGGAAAATTTGTCCAACCTTCTGCGGCCAGCACACTCGAGGAAAAATTTGCGGACGCTGCCCAGGTCCATCAACTTTCCGGCGCAAGTCCCAGCATGGCGACACACGTGTTGTGGGATTTCCCAAACGGCCTGCGCGACGTCGCCAACGTTCGAGACCTGAGCCGGCATTACGGAATTCGCGCGGGAGCCATTAATCCAAATCTTTTTGAGAGCCAGAATTATAAGTATGGTTCGTTCGGCAACCCTGATCCCGCAGTCCGCCAACAGGCGCTCGATCATGTACTGGAATCTGTCGCCATCGCCCGCGAATTGAACAATGCCGATGTTTCGCTCTGGTTTGCCGATGGATCCAATTATCCCGGCACGCAGAACATGCGCCACCGCATCGATTGGTTTCAGGAGGGATTATCCAAAACTCACGCAGCCCTGGCACCTGGGCAGCGCATGCTGGTTGAGTACAAACCGTTTGAGCCTGCTTTCTACCACACAGACATCGCAGATTGGGGCATGGCGCTGCTCTTCGCGCGTGCGGCTGGCCCGCAGGCTTTCGTCCTGGTCGATACTGGTCATCACTACCAGGCGCAGAACATCGAACAAATCCTGGCATGGCTGCAGCGCGAAAAAATGCTCGGCGGTTTCCACTTCAACGATCGCCGTTACGCGGATGACGATCTTACCCTGGGCTCTATCGATCCGTATCAGGTCTTCCGCCTGTTCCATGAGATTTTGTCGTATCACTCGGAGTATCCAGAGGCGACCGCACCGGCCTATCTTGTCGATCAGAGTCACAACCTGAAAAATAAAGTAGAAGCCATGTTGCAAACCGTCTTGACTGCTCAGGAACTGTTTGCCAAAGCCTGCCTGGTCGACCACGTGAAACTCGCAGAACTGCAACAAGAATGCCGCCTGGTGGAAGCGGAGGAATGCTTGCGATCCGCCTTCTGGACCGACGTGCGGCCCGCTCTGCGACAGTGGCGACGCGAGCGCGGACTCGCCGAAGATCCGCTGCAGGCGCTTCGCGATAGCGGCTACATCGAACGCGCGGCTGCAGAGCGTGGAAGTAAAAACAAGAGCGCGGCTTCGAGCTATGCCTGAGTCTGCCAAGCTGCATAATCCCGGGTTACACTTGGAAACATGAAAAAATTTACCCGGCGCAGCTTCATCGTGGGGCTTGCGAGCGTTCCTGTAGTCAGCCAGTTATCGTTGGCAGCCAGCAGGCGAAGCAAGCGAATCTATATTGGCACCTACACCAAGAAATCGAGCCAGGGTGTTTATGTGTACCGATGGAAACCTGGGCCGGGAGAGATGGAAGAAATTGGTCTCGCCGCGAAAACTCCGAATCCAAGTTTTCTGACCTTGTCTCCAAACCATAACGATCTATATTGCGTGAATGAACAGAACCACGCTGCGGGGGATGTCTCGGCATTCGCGATCGATCACTCAACAGGCAAGCTGATCCCTAAAAATGTTGTGCCATCCGGCGGCTCTGCTCCTTGCAACCTGACGACGGACCACACAGGTCAAGCCCTGTTCGTGGCCAACTACGGCAGCGGCAGCGTGTCCAGCTACAAAATTCTTCCCGGAGGAAGTCTAAGCCAACCTGTCACCAACATTTTCTTCAAGGGTCACAGCATCGATCCTGAACGGCAGAAAGAAGCGCACACACACTGCACGACTGTATCCCCGGAAAATAAATTTCTACTAGTGAACGATCTTGGCCTAGATCGCATCATGGTGTTTCGATTTGATCCGAAGAGCGCGAAGCTCACGCCAAACGATCCACCGTATTACAGCGCGACGCCCGGCTCCGGCCCTCGCAACCTGACTTTTCATCCGAACAAAAAATGGGCCTACTCCATCGCAGAAATGGGCAGCATTATCGAATGCATGGATTGGGATGGCGACAAGGGAACGCTCACTCGCTTCCAGGTGATCTCATCGTTGCCGAAGCAGCACAAGTCCCCCACGGACGCGGCGACGGTACAAGTTCATCCTAATGGACGTTTTCTTTACGGATCGAATCGCGGAGACGACAGTATCACTGGCTTTTCTATCGATCCCTCGAATGGCCACCTCACATTGCTGCAGAGAATTTCCTGTGAGGGAGGCAGCCCGCGACACTTTGCCATTGCGCCAGACGGTAGATGGCTGGTCGTAGGAAACCAGGACACGGCGAATATCGTCATCCTGAAGTGCGACCCAGTAACTGGAAAGCTCGCGTCGACCGGCCGCCAGTACCCGCTCGACTCCCCAGTCTGTGTCGTCTTTGACTAACTTAAGAGAAGAGAATCTGCATGCGAGTTGGAGTATTTACACCCTTATTGTCCCAGCTGCCGCTGAAAGATGTGCTGGCAAAACTCAAGGCGCTCGACATTTCTACGGTGGAACTCGGCACAGGGAATTATCCCGGTGATGCCCACTGCAAATTGTCCATGCTGGAAGACAGCCGCCAGCTCAGCGAGTTTCAACACCTGCTCGCGGATCAAGGATGCAGCATCAGCGCTCTTAGCTGTCACGGGAACGCATTGCATCCCAATCCAGCCCGCGCCAACGAAGCGCGAGAGACCAGCCGCAAAACAATCTTGCTGGCAGAGAAACTCGGAGTTCCAGTCGTCGTCGACTTTTCCGGCTGCCCCGGCGACTCGCCTCAATCCACGGCACCCAACTGGGTTACATGCCCCTGGCCACCGGACTATCTTGACGTTCTCGATTGGCAGTGGAACGAAGTCGTCACACCGTATTGGATTGAACACGGAAAGTTCGCCGCACAGCACAATGTAAAAATCGCAATTGAAATGCATCCGGGCTTCGTCGCCTATAGCCCGGAAACCTTGCTGCGGCTGCGTGCCATTGCGGGGCCTGCCGTTGGATGCAATTACGATCCCAGCCACATGTTCTGGCAAGGCATCGATCCCATCGCCGCCATCCGAATATTAGGAGATGCCATCTTCCACGTGCACGCGAAAGACACGCAACTGTATCCGGCAAATCTGCCCAGAACAGGCGTGCTGGATACCAAACCGTACACAGATGAGAGAAATCGCGGTTGGATTTTTCGCACCTGCGGATATGGCCACGGAGCGGAATGGTGGAAAGAATTCGTCTCCACATTACGTATGTTCGGCTACGATGGTGTGCTCTCCATCGAACACGAAGATAGCCTGATGTCTCCGGAAGAAGGGCTGACAAAAGCAGCGCAGTTTCTACGCGGACTTGTCATCGAGCAGCAGCCCACGGCCCCCTGGTGGACCTAGGAATTTCATACATGTTGCGGTAGTCTGCGCTTGCGCGCACAAGATTGACTAAGGAGCGGAATTGAAGCGAATACGAACGGTAATTTTTGGAACGGGATTTATGGGGCGGGTGCATCTGGAGGCGCTTCGCCGCATCGAAGGTGTCGACGTCGTCGCCATCGTTGGACGGGAGCTGGCCTCAGCCCAACGCCTGGGCGCCGGTTACGGGATTGAGAAGTTTGATTCCGATTATCGCAATGTTTTGCGTGACCCCAGCATTGACGCCGTCCATATCTGCACTCCAAACGCGCTTCACTTCTCCATGACGAAGGACGCGCTGCTCGCCGGTAAACATATTCTTTGCGAGAAGCCTCTTTCTACGTCGATTGAAACAGCAGAAGAACTGGTCAAGCTCGCCAGAGACCGAAATCTGCGCAATTGTGTCTGCCATAACCTCCGCTATTATCCGATGGTCCAGCAGATGCGCCGCATGCGCGAAGATGGCGATCTCGGCCGCATTCTAATGGTCCAGGGCAACTACCTGCAGGATTGGTTGCTGGATGAAACGGCCTGGAACTGGCGCATTGATTCCGAAGCGGGTGGACAGTTGCGCACAATGGGCGATATCGGAACCCACTGGTTCGATATGGCCGAACATGTCGCGGGACTGCGAGTTCGTTCCCTTTGCGCCGACCTGGAAACTTTTTATCCGACGCGTCGACGCCCCACGAAAAACGTGCAGGCTTCCATCGCCCAACTATCAACGATGCCTGCAAGTGGTGGCGAACAGGTGACGGTCAAGACAGAGGACTTTGGCGCGGTCGTCTTTCAAATGGACGATGGAGCGCGTGGCACGATGACAGCCTGCCAGATGGCGGCGGGACGCAAGAACCAACTCCGAATGGAAATTTTTGGTACGAAAGCCTCGGTCAGCTGGAACCAGGAACGTCCGGATGAACTATGGGTCGGACATCGCGACAGCGCCAACGGAATTTACATCAAGGATCCTGGGCTGATGAAGGAGAAAGCGCGCAGCTACGCGGACCTTCCCTGCGGGCATAGCGAAGGCTACGACGATACCTTCAAGCAAGTCTTTCGTCGATTTTATGCATCGATTCAGCAGCCGGATGCACCGGCGGATTATCCCGAGCTCGTTGACGGATTACGGCACATGCTGATTATGGACGCTCAACTGAAAAGTCATCTCGCAAGGCAATGGGTCGACGTGAAAGGTATTTAGCGGCAGTCTCTGTACGCGCGAATTGACGATGACTTTCCGTCGCTTCGAAATCCGCGCTTCACCCGGAAGGTGGGCCTGTTCGCTTCATTACAGTCTCGTGCATCTAAGCCCTCTAATCTCGTAAAACCGCCGCGGACACCGTCTGCATCCAATAGTGCGGCAGTATGAGAAGCAGACGGTATGCACATTCGATTCGATCTTGTACGAGTGCGCAGCGTGGCGTCTGCGTAACCTCAAGTTCTGTACCGCCGTGGATCACCGCAGTTTTCGTCGTGCTGCTCGTAGGCCTGGGATTCGTAACCCCGTCGGCGATTTTTGCTCAGGCAGAGAGTGAGACGCCCAAAACATCACCGCAGATAACCGACATTTTGCCATCGTATGAGGGGCAGAATGTCACCACAATCGAAATTGCAGGACAGCCGGATTTACGCACCAGTCAGTTCGCATCGAGCTTTTCGCAACGTGCAGGCGAGCCTTTTTCAACGGAAAAACTGAACGCGACAATCGCCAACTTGAAGCACAACGGAAAATTCAAAACCATCCGACTCCAGGTCTCTCCGGAGGCCAACGGAGTCCGCGTCTTGATGGTCTTGGAGCCTGCGTACTACTTCGGAATTTATCAATTTCCCGGCGCCAAGCGCTTCGCCTATTCTCGGCTTATCCAAGTAACGAACTACCCTCCAGAGGCAGCATATAATGCCGATGACATTCGACAATCCACCGCCAAGCTCATTGCATTCTTCAGGCAGGAGGGATACTTCCTCGCCACGGTTGAACCTGAAACGCGAATCGACGTGACCCACAAACTAGTTGACGTTATCTTCCACGTAACACTGAACCGGCGCAGCAAATTTGGACAGATCGATATCGCCGGCACATCGCCCCAGGAAACTGCACAGCTCCGACACGATCTTCAAACCTTGTGGGCACGCCTCCGCGGAGCAGCGATTCGTCCAGGCAAAAGCTATCGCCGCAAAACACTGACCAACGCTTCACGGTATCTGCAGAACAAGCTGGCGAAGCAGGGTTACTTGAACGCACACGTGAAACTGTCAGGCGCAGAATATATCTCCACCACCAATCGAGCGGACATCCACTTCGATATCGATCCCGGCGCCATCATCCACGTAAAGATCGAAGGTGCACACTTGTGGAGCTGGACGCGCAAGTCACTTTTACCTGTGTACCAGGGCATCGGGGTAGATGATGAAGTTGTGCAGGAAGGCAATCGATATCTCGTCTCCTACTTTCAGTCCAAAGGCTATTTCGACGCTAAAGTAAACTCACATTTTCAGAAATCCCCTTCCGGCGACACCATCGTGTACCAAATTGTGAAGGGCGGCAAACACAAGGTGGATGCAGTGCAACTGGTAGGAAATCGACCCGGGAGCACGCAGAAGCTGATACCCTTTGTCACCGTGAAGAAGGCGCAGTTTTTTTCGCGCGGCAAATACAGCGAATCCCTGGTCCGCAGCAGCACCAGAAATCTCACCAATGTTTTGAAGTCGCAAGGATTCAGCGAGGCCAAAGTCACTCCGACAGTATTGAATAACGGGAAGAATATCCAGGTTACGTTTCACATTCAGCAAGGCCCGCGAGATGTGGTCAATTCTCTGCACATAGAGGGGGCTAAGACATTGACGGAGGCCCAGTTTGCACCCAAAGGCCTGCAACTCGGTCCCGGCAAGCCATACTCGCAAAAACTTGTGCAGACCGACCGGAACAATATCCTCGCCCGTTATCTGGAGCTTGGCTATCTCACTGCGACCTTTCGTGAGACGGCGAAATCTGTTTCAAAGAGCGATCCCCATCATATCGATGTCACGTATCACATTTATGAGGGGCCCCAGGTATTCACGGCCGACATCCTCACCTTGGGGCGGCGACATACGCAGCAGCGTCTCATCAATCGCGATATTGCGTCCATTCAGCCGAACCAGCCTTTGACGGAAACAAAACTCCTTACCTCAGAAAGCAAGCTCTACAACAACACTGGCGTCTTCGACTGGGCAGAGGTTGATCCCAGGCGACGAATCACCACGCAGACAAAAGAAGATGTGCTGGTCAAGGTACATGAGGCGAAAAGAAATCAGATCACGTATGGTTTCGGATTTGAGCTTGTGAATCGCGGGGGAAATATTCCCAGCGGTACAATTGCAATTCCTACCCTGCCGCCCATCGGTTTGCCATCGAATTTTACGACCAGCGAAAAAACGTATTACGGTCCGCGCGGAACATTCGAATACACGCGCAACAATATACGCGGCAAGGGAGAGTCCCTATCCTTAACCGCATTTGCCGGCAGGTTGGATCAGCGCGGGGGTGCATACTACATTGACCCGAATTTCTTGTGGTCAAAATGGACCTCGACCCTGGCCTTAACCGCTGAGCACGATGGCGAAAATCCGATCTTTTCCTCGCAACAGGAAGTGGCTAGCTATCAGTTTCAGCGGCCGCTGGACAAAGAAAAAAAAGATCTTTTTTTTCTGCGATACAGCTTCAGCAAAACTGACTTGACCAACATCGAGATTCCAGAGCTGGTTCCACCGGAGGATCAGCATATAACTCTCTCGACCGTTTCCGCCAGCTTTACACACGATACTCGAGACAATCCAATCGATGCCCACAAAGGAATGCTTCAGAGCGAAGAAATTGATTTCAATTCGACGAAGCTGGGTTCGAATGTAGATTTTGCAAAGTTGACGATGCAAACTGCTTATTACAAAAAGATTGTTCACAACATTATTTGGGCCAACAGCATTCGTATCGGATTGGCCCAGCCGTTTTCCGGCAGTTTCGTTCCTCTTAGCGAAGCGTTTTTCAGTGGCGGCGGAAGCACCTTGCGAGGCTTTCCGCTGGATAGCGCCGGGCCCCAACGACCGGTAGAGGTCTGCAGCACCGGCTCGTCTACAGACTGCACCTATATTCAAGTGCCCAGCGGGGGCAATGAGCTCCTGATCCTCAATTCAGAGTTTCGCATCCCGCTGCCCATCAAAAAGAACCTTGGCATGGCCGTTTTTTATGATGGTGGCAATGTATTCCCAAACGTCGGCTTCCATGACTTTACATCGCTGTATTCGAATAACGTCGGCGCCGGGTTGCGATATGCCACGCCGGTCGGCCCGATTCGCTTCGATGTTGGACGCAATCTAAATCCAGTACCTGGAATTTCAACAACGCAATATTTCATCAGCATCGGACAGGCTTTCTAAGAAGGATTGCCATGACTTCCCAGCAGCTCTCTCCAGAACCCGGCAACCACATGACGCGACATAGATTGTGGATGAAAGTTCTGCTCTGGATCACGGGCAGCGTCGGATTACTTCTCGTCTTGCTGGTGATTGGTGTGTTCGCGCTCCTGCACAATGGCCGCTTCCACCAGTACCTGCTGCACAAAGCCGATCAAATTGCCAGCGAGCGGCTCGGAACCCAAGTGACTTTGCAGAATTATTCGATCCACTTATCCAATTTGAGTGTTGACTTATACGGACTGACAATCGATGGGTCTGTGCCATACTCCACTCCGCCGTTGTTGCAGGTGCAACACATTGGGCTCGACTTTCGGATTGTCTCGATGTGGCACAGGAAGTGGTATTTCGAAAATATTAGCGCCGACAATCCGGTCTTGCGGATGTTCACCAATTCCAACGGCATCTCCAATCTGCCTCATCTAAAAAGCACCGGCAACAACCATACCAATATCTTCGAGCTGGGCGTGCGCCATGCATCGCTGCACCACGGAGAACTGTATGTCAATGACAAGAAAATCTCTCTTGACGCGGAACTGCGGGACCTAGATTTTTCCTCCGCGTTCGATACTGTGAAACAGGAATATTTAGGATCCTTGAGCTATCGTGACGGCAAGGTGCAGTTTGGCACATTTAATTCAATTCCTCATAGCCTGGAGGCGCAGTTCAAAGCGACTTCAAACAATTTTTCTCTGACCGGCGCAAAGATCGACAGCGGGTCCTCTCAATTCGAGGCAACAGCGACTCTCAGCCACTATGATGACCCGACAATCAGCGCACACTATGAGGCAGTTCTCGACGGCTCCTTGATCCGCAAAATCCTCAAAGAGCCGTCGATACCTTCCGGAATCGTCGTCACCAGGGGTTCCGTTCAATACCAACACAATTCACAATCACCCTTCCTCGAGTCGCTGACGGTCGAAGGATCACTGACGAGCGCGAAGCTCGACGTGCGTGAGAAGCAGCTCCGAGCCCAGGCGCGCAAGGTTGCCGCACACTACTCACTCCAAAATGGAAACTTAATCATCCGGTCGGCTCACGCAAACCTGCTCGGCGGCGCAGCTGACGGCGACATGATCATTCACAACCTCGATGGCGAATCACATGCATTGCTGAATGTCTCCCTGCGTGGAATTTCGATGGCAGACGCGCAGCAACTGCTGGCACCCCTCGCCGCCACAAAAGGTGTGGCCCTCCGTGGAGCATTGAACGGCACCGTTCAAGCCAAATGGGGCCGAATCGTCGACGACTTGCTAGCTCAAACCACTCTGTCGATCCGTGGAAATATTTCTAACGTCCACCCACAAAAACCCAACACAAACGCGCTCCCCATCTCGGGAGTAATCCACGGGGCTTATTCCGCTGCGAATCAGCAGATCAAGCTCACCAACAGCTACCTCCAGATGCCGCAGACCTCTCTCACGATGAATGGCACCGTTAGTCAGCGATCCAACCTGGCGGTGCATTTCAAATCGGATGACCTGGCCGACCTTCAGGCGCTGGCCGGGGCTTTTCGCCCGGACATCAATAGCAGTTCCAGCCAGCTCAGGTTAGCCGGGACAGCTTCATTCGACGGCATCATCAACGGCTCCGCTTCCGCGCCTCATATTGTGGGCCAGCTGGTTGCGTCCAATCTTCAAATCCGCGGAACTCAATGGAGATCGTTTCGGGCACGAGTAGAAGCGAGCCCGTCCCTGGTGAATTTGCAGCATGGAGCGCTGATGCCAGAGCCGCACGGGAGCATCGATTTCTCGACCAGCGTAGTTCTCCACAAGTGGTCGTTCACAAAGGAGAATCCTATTCAACTTGAGCTCGATGCCAGCCAGCTCGATATTGCCGATCTAACAAAGCTCGTCAATTCGAGCTTGCCTGTGAACGGAACGCTGGCGGCAAATCTACATCTTCACGGAACTGCACTGAACCCAATCGGCAATGGAAGCATCGCTCTAACCAAGGCATCAGTTTATGAGCAGCCGATTCATTCCGCAAATTTGAAATTCTCCGGATCCGAAGGGCAGCTTCAAGGCAATCTTTCCGCCCATCTCGCTTCTGGCACCGTGCAAAGCGCGTTCAGTTTCCGCCCCAACCAAAAGAGCTATACCGCGAAATTGTCAGCGACCGGGATTGCGTTGGCGAAGCTCGAACTACTCCAAGCCCATCACATTGACGCCAACGGCACCGTCAACCTGAATGTGAGTGGCGAAGGATTACTGAGTAATCCGCAGTTCAACGCGACCGTGCAGACCTCAAAGCTTGAAATCAGTCACCAGACGATCGATGGGTTGACATTGCAAGCTTCCGTCGCAAATCACATCGCGACAGCGGATCTCAACTCTCAGGCAATCCACAGCTCGATACAGGCACACGCAAAGATCAATCTCACGGGCGAATATTTTGCGGATGCAGCCCTCGATACCCAATCAATCCCGTTGCAGCCTTTGCTCGCAACTTACGCACCGGCACAGGCCGCGAACTTGGGTGGAGCGACCCAAGTCCGTGCAACGCTGCAGGGCCCCCTGAAAGATTGGAAACAACTCGAGATTCACGCTACGCTGCCCGAGTTGAAAGTGAACTACGGCAATTCAATCAACCTTGCCGCAGCGTCCCCTATTCACGTCGACTACACACACGGCTTGATTGCGCTCCAAAAAGCTTCTATCCGCGGGACTGACACAGACCTGCAAATCCAGGGAACCATTCCGACCTTCGGCGATCGTCCTATCGAGCTGCTGCTTGTGGGGACGATCAATCTTCAACTTGCGCAGCTTTTTGACCCAGACTATAAAAGCTCCGGACAGCTCCGTTTCAACATCAATTCCTATGGAGCGAGAACTGATCCGAACGTTGAAGGAGAGGTCGATGTCGTCGACGCGAGTTTCTACGGCGGTGACCTGCCGCTCGGCCTTCAGCATGGCAATGGAGTTCTAACCCTCACTAAGAATCGTCTCAACATCAAAACGTTTAAGGCCAACTCCGGCGGTGGCACTGTAATTGCACAGGGAGGAATCACGTTTCGCCCGTCGATTCAATTTGATCTAGGACTTGCTGCCAACGATATTCGCATGCTGTATCCCCAAGGCGTTCGTGAGGAGTTAGCAGGCAACATTCGTCTGGTGGGGAATACAGAAAATGCGGTCCTTGGAGGCCGCGTGCAAATTGAGAATCTATCGTTCACGCCCGACTTCGATTTAGCCGGCTTCACCAGCCAGCTCTCTGGAGGTATCGCACCTCCTCCCTCGCAGGGCTTTGCACAAAATACTCGATTGAATGTAGCAATTAGTTCCACGAATAACTTGAACTTAGTTAGTCGCACTCTCAGCGTCGATGGAACCGCCAATTTGCAAATCCGCGGAACTATAGCCCAGCCGGTGATTCTGGGCCGTGTCGATCTTACAAATGGCGACGTAATTTTCAATGGCAATCGGTTTACCCTGAGCGGGGGAACTGTTCAATTCGTCAACCCATCCGAGACGCAGCCAGTGGTCAACCTTGCCCTGAACACGACCATCCAGCAGTACAACATTCATCTGCGCTTCAACGGTCCGGTAGACCAACTGCGCACAAACTACACTTCAGATCCATCGCTACCCGCGGCCGACATCATTAACCTGCTCGCATTTGGCGAGACGACCGAAGCCAGCGCGGCGAACCCGGTGACGCCGACCAATCAAGCTGCGATGGGCCTTGTGGCGTCTCAGGTCAGTAGTCAAATCACCAGCCGTGTCGCGAAAATCGCAGGCATCTCGCAGCTCTCCATCAATCCTGTGTTAGCCGGCGGCAGCATCCAGGGACCGGCTGGAGCCGTGGTTACCATTCAGCAGCGGGTCACGGGGAATCTCTTCGTCACATTCTCTACAAACGTCGCCACCACGCAGAACCAGGTAATCATGGGCCAGTACAATGTTTCACCCAGACTGGCATTTAGTGTGACCCGCGACCAGAATGGCGGAGTCGCGTTCGATACTCTCTTGAAGAAAAAATGGTAGCCCATGGTGCGACTGCTTGGTCCACTCCTGAAATAGAACGCTTTTTTTGACTTCCGGACCGATGGACTTCAAAGGGTGATCCAACCCGCCCGAATCGCCAGCAGTGAAGCGGTTGCGATAACCGTCCATAGACACACTCCTTGAAGAAATGGACGAACGCCCACGCGACGAATGGTGTTTTTTGATAGCCCTGTGCCAATCAAGAACAGCACTACTGTTAGACCGATTTTGCCGAGGTGACTCAGCACGGGATAGATCCTGGAACCAGCCGGCAAATACGTATTCGCCACAGCTGCCAGGCAGAACAGAAGAATGAACCAGGGCCACTTGATACGCGTTTTGCTTTTGGTAGCATAGGCAGTCACCATCGACACCGGGATGATCCACAATGCTCTTGCCAGTTTTACCGTTGTCCCGATCTGCAATGCTTGGGCTCCGTACTTGGCGGCCGCGCCCACCACCGAACTCGTGTCGTGGATTGCCAATGCCGCCCACAGACCAAACTGGGTCTGGGTCATGTGTAATGCGAAGCCAATCGCTGGGAAGAGCAAAAGAGCCACGGAATTGAGAACGAACACTGTCCCCAGCGACATCGCCATTTCCTCTTCGTCCGGCCGAGTGATCGAAGAGATCGCGGCAATGGCGCTGCCACCGCAAATGGCAGTCCCTGCAGTGATCAGGAAAGAAGCCTTCTTCGTCACCCCCAGCAGGCGGCCCAGTGCCCACCCCAGCAGCATGGCCACGGTGATGCTGATTGCGGTATAGAAGAATCCGGCGCGGCCGGCATGAATTACCTGCCGCAGGTTCATCCCGAAGCCTAATGCAACCACTGCAGCCTGCAATAGAAAGTGAGACAAATTCCTGCTGTCCAGATGGTAGGGATGAGGAAAAGTAAAGCCATAGGCGATTCCAGCCACCAATGCAACCGCAGGAGATACAATTCCGCTCGCGGTCAGTATCAGCCCAACAAAAAAGATCGTCCTCGAATTCAGAGAATTCAACGGTTCCTCCAGCCTCTAGTCTCCCGGCGGCCGAGACACAAGTCCAAGAGGAAGTTCTTATCGCGAATTGGTTCTGCTTATACCCGCACCCTTTAGCCATGCATCGCGAAATCTGCCTGACCTGCGACATTCTGCGACAATCGGGAGGGATGGCTCGCGCATTGCCGGGCGAGTCCAATCGATTGATTGGCGGACTCCACTCCGCCTGAACGAGTTGACCTTACGATGGAAAATTTTCGATTCAAAGTCTTCCGAATCGTGGCGCAACACTTGAATTTCAGCCGCGCTGCGGAAGAACTTTCCCTTTCCCAACCCGCCGTCACCCAGCAGATCAAAGCCCTCGAAGAGGAATTTGGGATGCCCCTGTTTGATCGAAGCGGCGGCCGAATCACTTTGACTCCGGCCGGCAATGCCTTACTTCCCTTCGCAAGCAAGTTGAAAGCTATCTCAGACGAAGCCTATGAAGCCGTCATCAGCATCGGCGGTCAGACAGCAGGAAACCTTGCACTCGGCGCGTCACAAACCATTGGCCAATACCTTTTGCCACAGCTGGTGGCCGCTTTTCTCCGGGAAAATCCACGCATTTCAATCATCGCGACCAGCGGGAATACAGATGAAATGCTCGCAGCCCTGACTGCCGGGCGAATTCAGCTGGCATTGGTGGAAGGCCCCGGGTTGCGCAAAGATATCCATATCGAACCGTATATGGAAGACCACATGGTCCTGGTTGTGCCAGCGAGTCATGAGTGGGCTGATCACGAAATCGAGATAGTCCAGCTGAAAAAAGAGCATCTGCTTATGCGCGAATTTGGGTCAGGATCACGCCGGATCGTGGAGGCCGCATTAGCAAAGGCCGGTCTTAAGAAGAAGGATCTGAAAACGACCATGGAACTCGATTCCACCGAAGCCCTGCTGAGTGCGGTGGAAGCTGGCCTGGGTGTCACCTTCGTGTCGCGCTGGGCGGTGCGTAATCAGCTGGCGCTGGGAACTCTTCGTCTCGCGCACGTTCGAAAGCTTCGCTTATCCCGAATGTTTTCAATCGCCTATCCGCTAGGCCCAGAGCCGAGTGGAAATGCAGGTGCTTTTCGTCGCTTCATGCTGCACCGCTCAGCCGAACTGCTCCCGCGGGTGACTGGGAAGGCTCGAAGCAAGAGCTGAAATCGTCTGGATTCCAGCCAATCAATCGAAATCCATCGAACAATACTCAAAACTACCCCTATAGTCCGATCGCATCGCCAAGACCGTCCCCGGCTCGAAAAGGGGAATGCGAAGGAAAAAGGTTGACTATATGCATTAAAAGGGTACGATTCGTAACGGAAGGGGTTATACTCGCAATTATCTTGCAGGGTATTTCCAGCGAACAACTTCGCAATCATTGAAGTCTTGCCCCTCCGCAGCAATACTCCCCTGGAGGATTTTGTTCGATTCGAACACCGCAATTGTTTCTTCTCCCTTGGGCTGTAGACCGTAACGCTTATCCGGTTGTTGTAAGTGGTCGAATGCAGTTGCCAACTCAAATTGCCCTTTTCGAAAGAAAGGAACGATATCTGTGAGGAGCAGTTGGATTAGGCGGAGCTGGACCATTCCTGCGGCTTGCGTCGCATGCGGAGTTTTTGGAGTTTTTTTGGTCTCTTGGGTCCTTGCTCCTACCAGCGCTCAGGCGCAGACCAAAGCATTGCAGATACAAGTCGACCCCACCGATGGAACATACAAGGTTGGCGTTTCAGGCGGAGATGCTTTCGTTTTGCACGCGGGCGTCGCTGCTCAGGTCAATGGTCAGTCATTGCAAGCCAGGGATTATCCCAAGCACGCAACCGCAGAATCCACCGCGTCCGACGACATGGGAACTGCCCACGAATGGACGGTGACATTTTCTGGTTTGGCTGGAAAGCCCGATCTTGTCTATCGCTTGCGGGCATACCCCGACAAGCCCTTTGCTGACATTCAGGTTTTCGTTCGAAATACAACGGCGAACCGAGTCGATGTGGAATCGATTCGTCCGGTCGCTGCACTCGGGAATTCAATCCTTAACCTGAATGGAGCTCCCGCGGAGGATCGAATCCTTTCCGATAGCTTCAGTGAGGATCGTCCGAACATTACGATTCGCGACCTCGGCGATAACATTATGTATCGCGGCGTAGGCAGCCAGCTGATCTACAACCGCCAGAGTCGTGAAAGTTTCTTCGCCGGCGCTTTGACTTCCAATCGCTTCCTCACTATCCTCCGCATTCACCTCGACAAAAAAAGCGCGACAAAGCAGATCGCTGCTTATGAAGTCGACTCCACCGGAACAACCGAGATGGAAACCGATGAGTGGGGCTCGCTGCACGATGCAAAGCCTGACGATGAAATCACGTTGCAGACCCCACTGGCGCCAGGTGCCGAACTCGCCTCGGAAAGATTGTTGCTCAGCGTGGACTCTGACTACCACCATCAACTGGACACCTACGGAACGCTGATCCGCCAACTGCATCACCCTCGCGTTTCGGCGCCGACACCGATGGGCTGGTGGAGCTGGACTGCATATTATTTCGGTCTGAACTCTGGCACCGCGCTGACCAACGCGCAATGGGAATCGCAACATTTGAAGTCGCTCGGCTACGATTTCTTCCACATTGATGAGGGCTACCAGTTCGCACGTGGCGAATACAGCACGCCGAACGCAACCTTATTCCCCAATGGAATGGCCGGAATGGAGCAAAAGGTCACAAATCTCGGACTGGTCCCAGGAATTTGGACCGCACCCTTTGAAGTTTCTGTGCGCTCGTGGGTGTATCACAATCATCCCGACTGGCTCGTCCACAATGCGAAGGGTGAACCCATCCATATCGGCTGGGTCATAGATCACAACGAAGCTCTCTACGTACTGGACAGCACCAATCCCGGAGCTCAGGAATATTTGCGGAAAACCTATCAAACTCTGGTTCGCGATTGGGGAATCCGCTACATCAAGATGGACTTCATGGACGACACCGCGATTGAAGGCAATTACTATCGCCCTAACACCTCCGCACTGCAAGCACAACGGATCGGATTGGGGATCATTCGCCAGACGGTCGGAAACGGAGTTCTGCTCGATAAAGATGGCAGCGTGATGCTCAACCCAGTCGGCTTTGTCGACTTCGGACGAATTTCCCAAGACACCGGCCACACGTTTGAAGCCAGTAAGGAAGCTGCTTCCGGCATTGCCGCTCGTTACTTCATGAACCGCAATTACTTTGTGGCCGACCCCGACGCATTCAGTGTCTCCAGACAGACGATCGATGATCAGTCGTGGCACAACTCAACCAAGCCGCTATCTCAGGATGAGGCCGAGGTCTCCATTGCTCTGGCTGCCGTTTCCGGCGGCATGTATGAAATTGGTGATGACTTGCCGACGCTAGGATCAGAACCGGATCGGCTGGCTCTTGTGCAAAATCAGGACTTGATCGATATGGCTCGGCTTGGCCATTCTTCCACTCCTTTGGACCTGATGTCGTATCTGCCAGAAGATCGGCAGCCAAGCATCTTCTTCCTGAAGGAAAGCTCCAGGCAAAGCATATTGACGATCTTCAACTGGACAGATACGGCGCGAACCCACAGCGCCACGCTCGCCAGTCTCGGACTGGATCCAACTGGATCGTATACCGTCTCCGGCGAATTCGATAAAGAGAGGGGTTCGATTTCGCCCACGAAGCCCTTGGTGGTGTCGCAGCCACCGCACTCCGTTCGCGTGCTGAAAATCATTGACACTGCCATTCCCGCGCGACCACCGATTGTGCGCGCGAATCATCCGTCGGCCGCAAAAGCAGGCGAGACGATTTCCTTTTCAACCGTGACTGCCAATTCCAGCGACCCTGTGTTGTCGTATCAATGGAATTTTGGAGACGGCGTTTCCCTCAAGGGGCCCCAGGTCACCCACGCGTACACGCATGAAGGCAGTTACGCCGTGAAGCTGACAGCGCTCGGTTTAGATGGTCTTACTGCAGTCGATTCGTCTCAAGTGCAAATCACCGGTGCGATCCCGACTCGGTTCGTGCCAAAGGAGAACAAGAGATATGAGGCTGTTCCATAGATCGAAAAGATCTCGGCATTTCGTTCTGCGTTCCCTGAGCGTCGAGACAGACATAGGGGACAGAATCAGATTGGTTTTTGTACCTATTGAAATAAAGTGCGGGTTGATTTCAGGCTTGACAATTCATGCAATCAAGAACTAAACAACGTTGTACGTAACAAACATATAATTTCGATTTCTATTGTTTTTGGGGAGGGTATTGTGATGAAGGCAGGTCGGTTCGGCATTCTTCTTGGACTGATAATCGGGATCGGTTGTCTTTCTTCAATCGTCTTGGCTCAGTCGATTAACCAGACGCGGCTCCGTGGAACCATCACCGATTCGTCTGGAGCCATCGTCGCAGGGGCGAAGGTCACTATCACAGACGTTGGGACCAACATCTCCCAAACCACCACGTCAAATGCGACTGGAACATACGCGTTTACAGCGTTGAGAGCCTCCAACTACAAGTTATTGGTGGAAGCTCCCGCGTTTGGTCCGGTTGAAAAGGACGGGATTACCCTGACCGTAAATCAGGCGACCATTCTAAACGTTATGCTGAAACCGGCCAGCCAGCAATCTACCGTTACGGTTGAAGGCATCCCTGTATTGCTGGATTCCGGCACTGCAACGCTGGGAACAGATATCCCCAGCAAATACCTGACCCAGGTACCGCTGGAAAATCGCGACCCGTTCGGCATCACATTTCTCGCCGCGGGTGTGACGGAGTCCGCAGGCTCCGGCATCAATGATTCCTACCCCGCCGGCACCAATTTCATTTCGAACGGCCAACGAAATTCAACCGCCAACATACGCCTGGACGGCGTCCTGATCACAGCGCCTGAACAAGGCGAAGGTGGCAATTCCAACATCTACTACCAGGCTACGGTGGAAGGGCTGCAGGAAGTCAAGGTGCAGAACAACAGTTTCTCGGCCGAATACGGCGGCGGAACGGTTATCGATGAGGTCATGAAATCCGGCACGAACCAACTGCACGGCAGCGCTTACTGGTTCAACCAGAATTCTGCCTACGATGCCCGTGACTATTTCAACAGCGGCCCCAAGCCTGGCCACAAACAAAACCAGGATGGATTTTCGATTGGGGGGCCGATCGTCAAGAACAAGACGTTTTTCTTCGGGGATTTGGAGTCCGTGATTGCCAGCAACCCAGTCAATATCGTCGCGACTGTCCCGACCGCGGATGAGATTAACGGCGATTTTTCCGCGGCCATGACCTATGACCAGAATGGAAATCTAGTTCCAAACCAGATTTACGATCCATTTTTGATCGACCAGACTACGGATACGCGCCCTGCCTATAACAACAACACTATTCTTCCAAGCGAAATCGATCCCGTCGGACAGGCGATCATGAAGTTGTATCCAAAGCCCAACACCCCGGGAGACGCCACCGGATCGAATAATTACCGCGACGTCATTCTCAGTTCTTCCAATTCGCTTCAGATTGATGTCAAGATAGACCAGCAATTCAACCAAAAATCGTCCCTTTCTGTCCGATATAGCAACATTTTTAACAGCGGATCGACGCCCACGGTTTTCGGCGACGGCGAATTCAACGACGGACTTGCATACACCACGCAGGTCTTTAATGATGGCATCAACTACTCCTACATGCCGACCGCAAACACCCTATGGACCTCAACATTTGGGCTGGATCGAGTGTCGCAGCCGTCACACACAAACTATCCCAGCCCGACCTCCGTAGGGTTCCCGTCCTACTTGGAACAAAACGGCATCGTTCGCATGCCGTCCATCATTATGGAAGATCCACAATGGACTTCTATCTATGACCAGTGCTGTGTCGACACGAAATTCGCTCATACGCTGTTGAACTATTCCTCTTCATTCTCCTGGACGAAGGGACAACACACGCTGAAGGCTGGCTTCCTACAGCAGGTGTTTTATAACAACTTCTTCCAACCTAACTATCCCAATGGATTTTTTAGCTTCAATCAATTCGTTACATCCCAGTCTCCATTTGACACAGCGAACGGTGTCCAGGGAAATGACTTCGCCAGCCTCTTGCTCGGCTGGGGCGATCCAGGCGGCAGCGGTATCAATGTAACTCAATCCGTCGCTGACAAATCCACAGAAACGGCGTTCTTTTTGCAAGACGACTGGAGAGCCACCAGCAAGTTAACTCTGAACCTCGGCATTCGCTACCAATGGGATACTCCATATACAGAGCGGCACAACAACAGCCAGTTCAGTGACTTCACCGGCGACAGCGGAATCTCCATAGCGGGATATCCTGGCACGTTGAAAGGAACCACCATCTTCGCTTCCTCTAAAAAGAGAACTGTTCCCACGGATTTCAGCGACATTGATCCGCGCATCGGCTTCGCCTACATGGTGAACGACAAAACGGTATTTCGGGGAGGAGCCGGCATCTATACCGGATACAGCGGCTTTACAAACTTCCAATATCCTGGCGCAGCTTACACTGCAAGTCCCGAAGTATTCTTCAGCAAGGATGGAGGCATTACCCGTTATGCAACCATGGAAAACCCGTTTCCGGGCGGAATCCCTCCGGCCCAGGGGCAGACATACGGTCCGCTGGCGCTATGGGGATTGCAAAATCCAAATAATCTCGGCACACAGACGGCGAAGAATGCGGATATCTACCAATGGAACATTGGAATTCAGCGAGCGTTTCCGGCCAACATCGTGGTTGCAATCAACTACTCGGCAAATCGTAGCACTTACCTTCCGTTTGCCGGCACCGATAACCGTAACTTCATTGCATCTTCTGTTCGATCGCAACAAACAAGCCAAAGTCTCAGCAATCTTGTTACGAACCCATTTCAGAGCCTCTTCTCCGGACCAGGAGCAATCTTCAATGTACCCTCTTCCCGCTATAGTGATCCTCAACTCCCATTGCTGAATCTTCTGCGGCCCTATCCTCAGTTCGATGGCGTCTTTGACGGGTACAAGGTTATTTCGGCGAATTCTTGGTACAACGCGCTGCAGGTGGTATTCCAAAGGCGCGGAGGCAAGTACCTGAACTTCGAGGGGAACTATACCTGGTCCAAGAATATGGATGACTCTTCCGCGGGCAATAATGACTGGGTTGGAACACTCTCAGGGGTGAATGGAAGTTCCTTGCCGCAGGAGTTAGACCATTTGAAGCGCGAGTGGTCTGTAAGCGCGAATGATGCCACCAACCGGCTCGTCGGGGCTGTCATCTTCCAACTTCCGATAGGACGCGGGTATCTTGTCGGAACCAATATGAGCCGTGTACTCGATGCCGTCGTTGGCGGCTGGCAAATCACGGCGCTTGCCACCTTCCAAAGCGGCCAGCCTTTGAATATCTATATGGGTAATCCCAGACTCGCCGATGGAACTCAGCGCCCGAACTTGGTTTGCCCCGCTTCCACTAGCCTGACGACCGGCATCAGTATTCATGATGCTGGGCGTTATCAAATTCCTTGGCTGAATTCAAACTGCTTCGCCGATCCTGGAGATCAACAGGCGGGAAATGCCCCGAGATACTTCAGTCAACTACGCGCGGATGGCATTCACGAAGCCGACATTTCTCTGCAGAAGATATACAACCTCGGCGGTCGCAAGGGCCAGATTGAAGCCCATGCCGACTGCTTCAACTGCACGAATACCGAGCGATTCGGACTGCCGGACACCGGCTATGAAGACTCGACGTTCGGCATTATTTCGTCGACTGCCGGCGGATACTTACCCAGGAACATGCAGCTCGGGTTGCGCTATCAGTTTTAGTAAAGGATGACGCGGCTGGCAAAGCTACCAATGTAACTCAGGGACTTCTCCCAACATCAGACTCGTCAGGTCGCTCCCTTAGAAGTGACCTGGCGAGATGGAGTCAGTGCATGCGACAACAGCCCCTTTTTGCCTCTATCGCGACGACAATCTTCGTTGCCGCTTCTCTATCTTCATCTTCTACAATTCTTCTGTCAGCCCAACAGTCCCACAACAACCCTCGCGCATGGATGAACGATGTTCGCATCGGCGCGTATGGGCTCAGTAGTTCGAATGCCGCTCAGATCGTTCAAAAAGCAACTGGCAGTGGCGTCTATGGAATTGAAATCGACAACGACATTCCCGGCCGATATGAGAGCTTTGTTGATCCTACCGCCAAGCTTCAGGCCATTCGGCAAGTCGCAAAGCTGGCTCACGAACATGGCAATCACGCCTTTGTCTACATCGCTGGGTTCGAGTGCATCACGGCGAACGCCGCAAACTCTCCTCATACCATGGGCAAGGATCATCCAGACTGGTTACAACGCAAGCGGTCCGGGCAACCGGCGATGTTCACTGCAAATGCCGCCTTCTGGATTAAAAAGGGCGATGAGGATGTTTGGGTCACGCCCTATGCTCCGGGATGGCGCAAGATTTATATGGAGCGCGTTCGCCAGATTGCTGCCACTGGAATCGACGGCATTTATGTTGACATTCCGTATTGGATGACGCACTTCACCGGATGGGAAACTAGCTGGGCCAGCTTCGATGACTACACCGTCAAGGCATTTCACGATCGCACCGGCTTGAATGCGAGAACCGACTTCAAGCTCGGCGATTTTAATGATCCAGGGTTTCGTAAGTGGATTGACTTTCGCATCCAGACCATCACCGATTTCATGGCGGAGGTTCGCAAGAATGCGGTCTCTGTCAACCCCAACATTGCAGTCATTCCAGAAATCTATCCCGGAATCGAAGAATCCGCCGTGCGAGTCGGCGCCGATGTGTATCAACTCTATCCCGTAGTCGACGCAGTCGCGCACGAATATGAATTCGGTGAAGGAGAAGACCATACCGCCGCCAGCCGCAGCCAATTCGACTGGTTCCTGTACCAGGTCGGCATGCAGTCATTCCGTGCATTTGCCGGAAACAAGCCTACATGGATGCTGAACTATTCCTGGGATGGCAATCCGAGAGTAACTCCCAGCGATGCGATGAAGAACCTTGCCATGTCAGAGTTAATGGCAGGCGCGAATTTCTGGGATGCTCCCGGACATAGCATGGCCGGATCGAATGACATGGCTACGCGAATCCAGATTTTCCACTGGATCGCGGCCAATCATTCAACCTTCAGCTCGCCTAGAACTCCGGTTGGCACGGTTGGCGTGTATTTCTCTGACAAAACACGTAACTACTATCCGGAAGAATTCATTCATTCCTACCAAGGCGTTCTACTACTGCTGTTACGCAGCCATATCCAGTTTCAAATCGTCACACCTCGAACACTTGCTTCGTTTCATGGAGCTACCTTGATATTGCCCGACGTTCGTGTTCTCAGCCAGCCGGAGATCGACCAGTTACATCACTTGGCTGCATCCTGCAGAATCATCTCGACTGGAAATATCAATCCCCGCCTCGCTGGCTTTCAGAAGTTGGCTCAGATTGGGGGCGATCCAGGCAGCACGTATCTTGCTCTGGCGCAAAAAGATTTTGAAGGTGCTTCCCCGGACACGCAATCACAATTGTTGAATGCCCTCCGGAACGACTCCGACTTTTCTGTCCACGCGTCACCAGATATGGCCGTCTACATTGCGATGGTGCAGAACCAGACCCATTGGTTCTTCGCGAACTTTAAAGGATTGAAGCAAGGCGCCGCAACCGTGCCGGTACCGGAGAAGAACGTGGTCCTCGAAGCTCCGCTGCATGGCGGCACGACACTGCATTTCTTGCCATTTCTTGGCACTGCGGTCACGGTGAACGGCACGGTTTCCGGCAATCGAGTGAAGTTCACGATTCCGCAAATCGATCGCGGAGCGGTCGCGTGGACCGACAATCACGCAACAACGCCAAAGTGACAGTCGCGTTGAGGCTAAGGGATAGGATCGAAGATCTTCGTGGTGGGCCCGGAGGGATTTGAACCCCCAACCAAAGGATTATGAGTCCTCTGCTCTAACCGTTGAGCTACAGGCCCAATATGGCGCTTAACTAACTGGGCTAGCCGAGTTTATCAGTATTTCGTCAGATATCTCTGTTCGCCACTCCTGATCCTTTTCTTGAGAATTCACTTCGTTGGAAACACTCGTCCCAGTTTCACACAGAGAAAGCACCCTGGCCAATTCGGCTTGGCAGATTGAAGATCGCATGTCGTACAATTCGCCCGTTTGTCGCCATGCTGCCATGGTCGTCCTTTTATTCTCCTGAAGCCGATTCAAGTTCGCGGTGTCAAATTTACATGTGTCCTGGTGGGTGCCCGCCGAAACATTTGTCATGCATACTATTTTCTATTGCCGTTGCCTGCGTCCAGCCAGTACGCTCCGAAGATAAGCGCCGAACAACAATTAAAAAGAAGCCTAGATCGACCAATCTTCCTAATACACCGCCGCAATAGATCGAAGAGTTCTGCCGCAATGTGAATTGATTTCTCATAAGGCACCACACCGGATGGGAGTTTTGCTTTGACCGAACCTGTGTTCATCTTCCGTGACGTCGCAATGGTTCTGGCGGCCGCCCTTTTTTTCGGTTTCTTGTGCTGGCGTCTCCGCCAACCCTTGATTCTAGGTTACGTCCTCGCCGGTCTCGTGCTCAGCCCGCTCACTCCGGGTCCGCATGTGCATGACGTGCACACGTTTGAGGTCATGGCGGAAGTCGGTGTCATTCTGCTGATGTTCTCTGTCGGAATTGAGTTTTCCATCCCGGAATTGTTGCGAGTCAAGTGGGTCGCACTGGTCGGTGCTCCCATCGGCATCTCTCTTTTAGTTGGCCTTGGCATCGGTGTTGGATCGCTGCTCGGGTGGCCCCTTCTCCAAAGTGTCGCTGTGGGATGTATTGTCTCCGTCGCCAGCACCATGGTTTTGATGCGATTGCTGATGGACCGCGGAGAACTCGGCTCCGAATCCGGCCGCATTATGGTCACGCTATCGCTGGTGGAAGATCTTGCGGTCGTGATTCTGACCGTCGTTCTTCCCAGCCTTGGTTCCTCCCACGGCGCAGACCTTGGTCATGTCTTCCTGAAAATCGGCAAAGCGCTTCTTCTTCTCGTGCCTGTCGTTCTGCTCGGCTGGAAGCTTGTTCCGCGTCTTCTCTCGTACATTGAAAAAACCTGTAATGACGAGATCTCTCTTCTTCTGGCGCTCGCAATTTGCCTCGTCGTCGCCGCCATCACGGAGGCTGTCGGCCTATCCCTGGCTCTGGGCGCTTTCGTAGGAGGCATGTTACTCGGCAGTTCTCCTTATACGCACAAGCTGGCCGCGCAAACGCTTCCCCTTCGAGATGTCTTCGTGGCCCTGTTCTTCGTCACCATCGGCATGCTAATCGATCCGTCAACTTGGCTCTCCGGCTGGAAACTTCTCGCCCTGATGGTCGGGCTGATCCTGGTAGGTAAATTTGTGGTTTGGTTCGCAGTGGTGCGAGTGTTCCGCTATAGCAGAGAAACCGCGTGGCGAGTTGGCATCGGCCTGACGCAGATTGGCGAATTTTCTTTTATTCTTGCGCAGGTATCCTTGCACTCCCACCTCATCACGCCGGAAATTTACAACGCGACTTTGGCGGGATCGCTGATCACCATATTGATCAACGCCACTCTTTTTAAAATGATACCGTCAGCACCCGGAGCCATCGTGCGGCAACCCGCCCATACCTGAGCGCCGAACCCACTCCTCCGTTGCCTCGGTTCAGGCTGTCGCGTCGATTGAAGTTGTTCGGGGGCTCACCCATCGATTTGCATTCCAGCGCGGAGTACGTCCTGCGTCAGCCCGGCAACAGCGTCGAAGAGATGCACCTGAAATGTTCCCGGTCCCTGCGCTTTTTCCGCAGCAAACTCAGCCGCCAGCCCGTAGGTGGCCAGAGCCGCGGTGGTCGCGATGACAGCATTTTTTTCGACCGCGGCACAGGCAGCTACCACAGAAGTTGCCATGCAGCCGGTGCCCGTGACTGTGGCCATCATTGCATGCCCGTTCGCAACCCGAATCAACCGGGCTCCATCCGTCACCACGTCAATGGGGCCGGTCACCGCAGCGACACATCCGAACTTCTTTGCAAATTGCGAGGCTGCCAGCTCCGCATTGCCTGTCGAACCCACCGATTCAACCCCGCGAATCCTGGCGTCTATCCCAGCTAATGTAGCAATTTCCGCCAGGTTACCGCGCACAATCGCGATCAATAGTTCCTTCAGTAGACGATGGGCACTTTCCGTCCGCAGTCGCGTCGCACCTACCCCGACTGGATCCAAAACGATCGGAATTCCGCGCTTATTCGCACGACGCCCGGCCAGTAGCATTGCATCCACCTGCGCCGGCCATAACGTTCCCAGGTTCAGAACCAGCGCATTGGCAGCGCTAACCATTTCCTCTACTTCTTCCGGCGCGTGCGCCATCACAGGGAACGCACCCATGCACAACGTGATGTTCGCGGTCGCGTTCATCACTACAAAGTTTGTGATGTGGTGGATCAACGGCCTCTGGCTCCGCACCCGCGCCATCACCTCGCATGCCGCCTGTATTGTGTCCGTCATATGCACCTCTATGTAACTGTACCAATCGGCGACCATCTTTCTTTGCGCCGCAGAAGCCGCGAAATTGCCCACGGATCCCGGCCTCAAACGAACGTGATACGGCGCACATACAACCGTCTATCGCATTCGGAATAGTGGTGTTCTCAGGATTCATCGCGAAACCGCAGCTGCAACCGTGCGGAAGAAATCGGGTGCTATGAGCGTCTTCAAGGATTCAGGACATCTTTTCCGATTGGCCGCCCTGTATATAGTCGGCTCATTGACGTTTTTAGGCATACGCGGCTTTCTCGTTCCGAAAAGTTTTGGGGAATACGGGCACTACCGCGGAAACGCAATTGCGGAGATTGCCGCCCGCCCGATCCATTTCGCCGGGCATCAGGCATGTGAAACCTGTCACACGGACGTTCAGCAAATGAAGCAGAGCGGAATGCACGCGCAGGTGAATTGCGAAGCCTGCCATGGTCCGCTGGCCAAACACGCTGACGATCCCTCAGTCCAGCCAGCCAAACTCGACACCGCCGTATTATGTGTGCGCTGTCACGCGGTCAGTGCCGCCAAGCCAAAAAATTTCCCGCAGGTCGCGGCTTTGGATCACTCCAATGGTCTTCCCTGCGAAACCTGCCACAAGCCGCACAGTCCGGCCATCAGCGCGGGAGGTGCAAAGTGAATATCAGCCGGCGTCAAATGTTGATCTTGCTTCCTGCAGCCGCCGTCGCATGGGAATCGATCCTTGCAGGCACCCCCGAGTCCTCCCCTAACTACAAGATGACCGAGCATTGGTGGGGCATGCTCATCGACATTCCCAAGTGCATCGGTTGCGGCAATTGCGTTCGTGCTTGTCAGGCCGAGAATGACGTACCGGATGGCTTCTTCCGCACCTGGGTGGAGCGCTACCACGTGACCGACTGGAATATGGAGAATCCTGAAGTCATCTCACCCGACGGAGGCAAAGAAGGTTTCCCCTCGGTCACCCAGGATACGGATGGAAAATACTTCTTTGTCCCAAAGCTGTGCAACCACTGCGCCGATTCGCCGTGCACCCAAGTCTGCCCGGTCGGGGCGACTTTTATCAGCCCGGATGGCGTTGTGTTGGTTGACCAGACGTATTGCCTCGGTTGCGCCTATTGTGTCCAGGCCTGTCCATACGGGTGTCGCTATATCCATCCCCAGAAAAAAGTTGCGGACAAGTGCACCCTCTGCTACCACCGCATCACCAAGGGACTGACGACGGCATGCTGCGAAGCCTGCCCTACCGGCGCGCGGCAATTGGCCGACCTGAAAAATCCGAAAGACCCCATTCACGCGTTTTTGAAAACCCACGATGTCCAGGTCCTGAAGCCTCAAATGGCCACCGGAGCCAAGGTTTTCTACAACGGATTGGATGGTTCAGTGCGATAAGCGCCGTTCAGACGCTTGGGTGCATGAAGGAGATGGACGAGTATGACAACCGGCGTTGAAGGTTACATGTATCCGAATGAGATCACGCTCTATTGGAGCGTGTTGATCGTTTTGTACCCCTACATTACCGGACTGGTGGCGGGCGCGTTCATTCTCGCCTCCCTGGAGCGCGTTTTCCGCGTCGAGGCGGTCAAGCCCACGTATCGATTGGCGCTACTCACAGCCTTGGCCTTCCTGCTGGTTGCGCCGCTGCCGCTGCAGTTGCACCTCGGACACCCCGAACGGTCGCTCGAAATGTATTTCACTCCGCATCGGACCTCAGCCATGGCCATGTTTGGATTCGTCTATCTCTGGTACTTGATGGCCGTCCTGACCGTCGAAATCTGGCTGGACTACCGGCATGACATTGTCGTGATAGCTCAGTCCTCGACCGGCCTGAAACGATGGTTTTATAAGGTGCTCACCCTGGGCTCTAACAATATCAGTGAGCGTGCGCTGGCGATAGACGAACGCGTGGGCTGGCTGGTCACACTCATAGGTATCCCTTCCGCTATTCTGCTGCACGGATATGTTGGATTCATTTTCGGTTCGATCAAAGCTAATCCCTGGTGGTCGTCGCCGTTGATGCCGGTGGTGTTTATTTTTTCCGCTATGGTCTCTGGCATCGCCGCAGTGATGCTGCTGTATATGCTGGTCACGCGTCTGCGCAAACAGAATATCGACATGCTCTGCGTGGATACGATCGCGCGTTATCTCTTCTACATGTTCGTCGTCGATTTCAGCCTGGAAATGCTCGACCTGATCCACCGGATTTACGAGGCGGATGAGTCCTTTCGCAGCCTCGATTTCATGGTCCACACCAAACTTTACTTTTCCCAGATCGTTCTCCAGATTCTTGTGGGCACGGTCACTCCAATCCTGCTGCTGGCCTTAACCCAGGTGGTTAAGCTCCACGAAATGGCGCGCAAACGCATTTACGCTGTGTCGGGATGTCTGACACTGATCGGCGTCTTTGCCATGCGCTGGAATGTTGTGATTGGGGGCCAGCTATTTTCCAAAAGCTTCCTGGGGTACACGACCTACAAGATGGCCTTGGCGACCCGTGAGGGATTACTTGTGTCGATTGTATTGACAATCCTTCCGCTGTTCATCTTGTGGGCATTGGTCAAGCTGCTTCCTCCATGGCCAAAAACAGCGAACGCTGAACTTCCAGCAGAGACGGCACAGGGTAGCGCAGCGCTGGTGTAGCGACAGCGGTGGCGACAATGGACGAACCTCTTCCCGACGCTTTGGCTCAACTTAGCGCGACTGTGGAGACACTGGAGCGCCGTGTGTACGCTCTTGAACACCCGAAGTCGAAACTTCAGAAAATCCCAGAAACAGAAGAAATTCATTCAGTAGCTACGCCTATCGCACGGCAACTTCCTTCCCCGCAAGCAGGCGGAGCGTTCTCCATCGTCGGCAAGGCGATGCTGGGTATCGCAGGCGCTTATCTGCTGCGGGCGATGGCAGAATCCTCCCCGTTTCCACGCGCGGCGGTTGTCGCCATCGCGATTGCCTACGCTTCCATGTGGTTGGTAGCCGCGACGCGGGTAAAAACCGAGGCGCCGTTCGCGAGCATCGCGTATGCCGGCACATCCGTCGTGATTCTTATTCCCATGCTGTGGGAGCTGACACTGCGATTCGCCATGTTTCCCGCGGCGATGGCCGCCGCTGTTCTGGCCGCCTTCGTTGTCGCATCCTTTTTCCTGGCGTGGAAATGTCACTTCGCTGCCGTGACCTGGGTGACAACCGCCGCCTGCAGCACAGCTGCTCTTATCATGGCGGTCGCGACGCACGATCTGGCACCGTTCATTGTAGCCATCCTCGTCATGGCCCTTGCCAGCGAATATGCGGCGGTTCGCAATCGCAGCTTCGCGATCCGGATATGGATTGCCATTTCTGCCGATATCGCGGTGTGCGCCTTGATCTACATCGCCTCCCGACCTGCGGACTCCCGCATGGATTACAAACCGATCAGCGAGTGGCTGCTCCTGACGCTTGGGCCGATGCTGTTGCTGCTGTATGCGGCAAGCGCGACTGCCCAAACAATGCTCCGCAGCCGGAGAATTACCTTTTTCGAAGCCTTGCAAACGTTCATCGCATTCTTACTCGCCTGCTGGAGCATGCTCTTATTCCGCTCAGGAGCAGGCGCAAGCGCGCTAGGGCTGCTCTGCTTATTGTTCTCCGTTGTAGGTTATGCACTTGTTTTTTCGCGCTTCGGGACAATCACACAGCAGCGCAATTTTCACGTATATGCCGCAGGTAGCGCCGCTCTTTTCCTGGTAGGCGTCTATCTCTCCGTACCGCCGGCGTGGCTCGTTCTAGTTCTCGCCGCGGCCGCAATTGCGGCGACGATTATGGGCGTTCGAACCGAGCATCTCACCTTGGAGTTTCATGGGCTGGTATTTCTTTGGGCGGCGGCGCTCTCATCTAACCTGCTGCTCTATATCGGCCGCGCCTTCGCCAGCAATGTCCCCACTTCACCCACGGCGCTGATGTCGATTGTTTCCTCGGCGGCTATTGTGAGTTACGCACTGGAACGCCGTTTCCAGGCTGATCAATGGCAACATTATTTTCTGGATGCCTTATCAGCGATTTTGGCCGTTGGTGCCACTGCGGCTCTAGTGGTGTACGGGTTGGTTCGCCTCACTCAGGTCGCCATCACTCCCGGAGCTTCCCATGTAGCCGTTATCCGTACCCTGACAATATGCGTTCTCGCCCTGTTGTTGGCCTACTCGGGTTCACGGTGGCAGCGCAGGGAGTTAGGCTGGCTGGCCTATGGCGCCCTGGCTTTTGTCGCGTTGAAATTGGTATTTGAAGACATGCGCCACGGCCATTTAGGATTTACCGCAGCCTCGACCTTTCTGTATGCCATCACCCTTCTGTCGGTTCCCCGCTTAGTTCGCTTGGGACAGCAAACAAAAGGCATACAGGAATAAAGCAATCTGTGCCCCGACGCCCTTCAGCTCGCTGTTGCCTCCCCGAAGTGAAACCACTCTGCCTCTATTCGTTGCCCATGCCGCTGTGATTCAATGAAGATAGATGACAGAACGCCCCTCCACTTTGGGCCGCCGGTCGGTTCCCCGCCGCATCAAGGCCGCGACTCGGCGAGTTCGCGAACTTGCTTCCATTGCGCATGCACTGGCTTTCACCGGCCATCCCTACATGGCGCACATCGTGCCCATGCGGCGCTGTAACCTTTCCTGCACCTATTGCAATGAGTTTGACGATGTCTCCGAACCGGTTCCCTTGCCGGAAATGCTTCGCCGCATCGACGATCTTGCGCGCCTCGGCACCAGTGTCATTACCATATCTGGTGGCGAGCCGTTGCTGCACCCGGAACTGGAACAGATCATCGCCCGCATCCGCCACCATGGCCGTATCGCCGGCATGATCACGAATGGCTATCTGCTGATGGCCGATCGCATCCACCGCCTGAATCGCGCCGGTCTCGATCACATGCAGATCTCCATCGACAATGTTCAGCCCGATGAAGTGTCGAAAAAGAGCCTGAAAGTACTCGACAAGAAATTGCAGATGCTGGCGGAGCATGCCAATTTTCACGTCAACATCAACTCCGTCGTCGGTGGCGGCATCAAGTACCCCCAGGATGCCTTGACGATTGCACGTCGCGCATTGGAGCTGGGATTTACCTCCACCATCGGCATCATTCACGACGGCGATGGACAGCTGAAGCCGCTGGGAGGCGAAGAGCGACGGATTTATTACGAGGTCAAGAACCTCGGCAAGAAGCATTACTCACGCTTCAATCATTTTCAGGAAGCCATCGTCAAAGGCGAGCCCAACGATTGGCGCTGCCGAGCCGGCGCGCGCTATATCTATGTCTGCGAAAACGGCCTGGTGCATTACTGCTCGCAACAGCGCGGCTGGCCCGGCACACCGCTGTCGGAATATCGCCGCGAGGACGTGCAGCGTGAATTTCTGACGGAAAAAACCTGTGCTCCCAACTGCACCATCTCGTGCGTCCACCAGGTTTCTTACATCGACCACTGGCGATCTCCGCAAACCTCAAAGATTTCCCCCGGCCTGCCGCCGACCGGCTCGGTGCAGGAGCAGGAACTGGTTCATATTCAACTCTCGTAACGCATTGCCCTTCAGTACACTCGCAACAAGGGCAATGCGCATCCATGAATCCATCTGAAAATCAGACGCCACCCGTTATCGAGCCTAGCCACCGTCCCGACCGATGGCAGGATTGGCTGTTGTCGCTACCGGCGCTGTGGATCGGGACTGTTCTCGCGCTGCTTTCCATCGCAGACGGGATACGCAACAGCATCCTGCATTCGCTCGATTTTCAATGGAGCCCGGCACGTTTGCTCGCGCACCACGTCGATCCCTGGGCTACGTATCTCGCCGGTGATCCCGGCCATCGCATCCTGCTGAATCAGGTTCCCAACGACCTGCATGAGCTATACCTCGCGATGCTACCCTTCGGCTATCTGCCGTTGATGCCAGCCAAAATTATCTGGGCGGCCATCAATGTCGCGTTGGTTTTGTTGAGCTGCTGGCTGATCACGCACCTGTACGAACTCGCCAGCCGCAAAGCGTGGTTGTTTACCCTGCTCGTGCTGACCAGCACATCCGCGCGAGTCACCATCGGGAACGGCCAGGTCACAGCCCTGGTGCTTGCATCGCTGGCGCTGTGGGCGATCGCACAAAGTTCGCGCTCACGTGGACTATTTCTTGGAATTGCGTGGGCCAAGTACAGCGTGCCGCCCGTGCTGGCCGCGTTTCTATTGCTGCGGCGTCGCTGGCGATTGCTGCTCTATTCGCTTTTGCCGCCCGCTGCAGGGTTCCTGTTCTTTTACGCATGGCTGCGCACGCCCTTCTGGACGCTGCTGGTCGAACCCTTCAGGACCTCAACCAATAACGTTTCCCCCGGGCTCGCCAACATCATGGCCGTCAGCGAAATCGCCCTGCGTCGTCCGCCACTGTTTCGTCCGGCACCCGATGCTTTTTACCTTTCACCCGCAGCCGGATGGGTGGCAGCGCTTCCCTACCTCTGCGGGATCGCCCTGACCATCGGCATCGCGATGTTCTTCTTCGTGCGCGGCAAGCAAGTCGACGGTCGCGTACTCATTGCATGCCTCACGACCGCATGCCTGCTCTGCTTCAAACATCAGATCTACGATTTTCTTTTCCTGATGTTTCCGCTCGCTCTAGCACTGAAGGCGGAGAGCGACGCCGCGCGCAATTGGTTGCTTGGATTGATTGTCTATTTCTGGTATGGCGAGCGATTGCTGCACATTCGGCGTTGGGAGTTCTGGCCGGCCATCGTCCTCGTCAGCTTCTTTTTATTGCTGGCACTCATCGGTGCAATATGGAAACTGCGCGACCACGCGCGCTGGAAGGGAGATTGGCAGCTATAAATCGCTTCCCCCCACAGCCTCCGCCGCGACAGATCGCCATTTCTACTCACGCCTATACACGCGCAAGATGGCCCTTCGGTTCGCTCGCTATTTCATTCGCTAATACTTTGGCACTTTCTGGTCAACTTTTTCCGACCATGCCAGAATGCCGCCCGCAAGATTGTGGACTTTTTTGAATCCATTCTGCGACAAAAACTCCGCCGCCATCTGGCTACGTCCGCCTACTTTGCAATGCACGACGATTTCCTGCTTCGGATCCAATTCCCGTATTCGCTTCGGCAGGTCGTTCAACGGAATCAAGTGTCCTCCCATTTGCGCGATCGCGAATTCGTATGGCTCGCGCACGTCCAACAGGAATAAATCTTCTCTCGCGTCCTTGCGCCGTTTCAGTTCCTCCGGCTGCATCTGTGGAATGCCATTCACCAACGCCGCCGGTGCAGCGGACTTAGACGGCAACCCACAGAATTGCTCGTAATCGATCAGCTTGGTGATCGTCGGATGTGTCCCGCACGCGGGGCAATCAGGATTCTTGTGGAGTTTCAATTCGCGAAAACGCATGGCCAGTGCATCGACCAGCAATAACCGCCCCACCAACGGCTCTCCCGCGCCCAAAATGAGCTTGATGACCTCGGTCGCCTGGATGATACCCAGCAAGCCCGGCAGAATGCCCAACACCCCGCCCTCCGCGCACGAAGGAACGAGTCCCGGCGGTGGCGGCTCCGGATACAGGCAGCGATAGCAAGGACCCTCTTCCGTAGCAAATACACTCGCCTGCCCTTCAAAGCGAAAGATCGAGGCGTAAGCGTTTGGCTTCCCAGACAGCACGCAGGCATCGTTCACCAGGTAGCGCGTTGGAAAATTGTCGGTACCGTCCGCAATGATGTCAAAATCCTTGAAAATTTCCAGTGCGTTTTCGCTGCTCAGGCGCGCAGGAAACTTCACAATGTTCACGTTGGGGTTAATGGCCTTAAGCGAGTCTTCCGCAGAATCGAGCTTCGGTCGGCCAATGTCACTGGTCCCATGAATCACCTGCCGCTGGAGGTTGCTGGCCTCAACCACATCAAAGTCCACGATGCCCAGCGTGCCCACGCCGGCCGCCGCAAGATACATCGTCAACGGCGCGCCTAACCCGCCCGCGCCAATACACAATACGCGCGCGGCTTTGAGTTTCAGCTGCCCCTGCTCGCCGACCTCAGGCAGAATCAGATGGCGTGAATACCGCGCCATCTCTTCTGGTGTCAATACGTCCGCCGAGCTTAGAGTGGCCGTGTTGGGAGCGCCTCCCGCAATCGACGGAATGATGGATATCGTGTCCGACTCTTTCACCGGCGCATTTCCCCCGTGCGCAATATAGCGAATATCTTCGTCGTTCAGATAGACGTTGACAAAGGATCGCAGCTTGCCCTGTTCCGTATAAAGATGCTTGCGTAGTTCTGGAAACTTCGCCGTCAATTCCGTCAGCGCTTCCGCGACGGTGCTCGCCGACACTTCAACGATAGGTTGCTTTCCAGCATATGTGCGCAGTGGAGTGGGAATATGAATCTGCATGATGCGATCCTCACATGTTCTAAATTTTGATTGGCTGGACGGGACGCGGGATCAAATTATCGGGCGCCAACCTCAGTCACCACCTCAATTGGCTGGCGTTTCAGGCGTTTATCTTCCTCACCCGTCCCGGCCAGCAAGAAGGAGTTCGTCTCCAGGGCCCGACATCGCGCCATAACTTCAACGTTGCCTTTGGCACTTCCAGCCACCCTGGTAATGACATAGGAACACCCAATCCAATGGGCTTCCTCCAGGTCGGTCTTCGACCACTCTGCAGGATGGTCGGGATGCGAATGATAAAAGCCGACGATATCCAGCCCACGACGCCGTGCCTGGTGCTGGATGCGGATCAGTTCCTGCGGCGCAATGTGATACCGATTGTGAGCCGAGTCGGAACGCGTATTTTCAGCCGAAACCGCGTCGATCACCGTGTTGCCGTCTTCCTCCATGTGTCCCAGCAATACTCCACAGCATTCGTTGGGATAGGCCTCTTCCCCATGTCGACGAATTGCGTCGAATTGTGCCTGTCCGATCCGCAGCATCGTAATTCCTATTCCCGCCAAAACCTTTCGCTTAAGTATTTGTCCGCTCCATCGCACAACACAGTCACGATCACGGCTTTCTCATTTTTCTCCGCACACTCTTTTGCCACCCGCATCGAGGCCGCCACGGCAGCGGCCGCCGAGACGCCAACCATCAAACCGTTTGCCCGCGCCAGCCGCCTCGCCATCCCATAGGCCGCCTCTGTCTCAATTTCCATTTTACGGTCGGCAAGATGCGTATCGTAAATTCGCGGCACCATGGCTGTTTCCATATGCTTCAGGCCTTCCAGGCCATTGAACGGTGAATCCGGCTCCAACGAAATGCATTGGACACGTGGATTCAATTCTTTCAAACGACGCGTCGTCCCCACAAAGGTTCCGCTGGTTCCCAGTCCAGCAACAAAATGTGTGACACTCCCTTCGGTTTGCTGCCAGATTTCATTCGCAGTTGTTTGATAATGCGCGCGCCAGTTATTGTCGTTTGAATATTGGTCAGCGTACCAATATTCATTTGGGTGGTCCGAGGCCATTTCTCGCGCCTTGCAAATCGAACCGTCGGTGCCATCCGCTGGATCGGTCCAAACAATCTTCACTCCGTAGGCCGCCAGAATCTGTTTGCGCTCCGGAGAAACATTCAACGGCATTACCAGCGTGACAGGAAATTGCAGGGCCGCACCCAACATGGCATACGCAATGCCAGTATTTCCGCTGGTTGCGTCAAGAAGATGCTTTTCCTTGCCGGGCCCGATCAGTCCGCGCTCGATTCCGTCCAGGACGATTGCTTTCGCTGCCCGATCCTTTACCGAACCGCCCGGATTAGCCCACTCCGCCTTGCCAAGAACAGTGACGTCATGAATACGATCATGGATTCCATCTATTCGAATCAGGGGTGTATTGCCGACGCGATCTAATATGCCGCTCCCCAAATGAGGCCGCTGATTGACATCTCCTGTTTGCGATTTGTCAGTCGCCAGCATGTAGTGAGTCCATTTGTTTCGTCACGATATACTAAAAGGGTCGAGTAAGCGAAGACACGATTGCCACCCGATTTAACGCTTTATAACACGCCCCAAAATCAACAATCAGTCGATATTCCTATGAGCAAGAAAACAAGCGACCCAGTCAAGACGTTCGAGAGTGCACTAACCTACCTTCGCTCCCATCAGTTTGATGTCGCGGACGTGCCTGGCGTCGCAAATCAGGTACAAGTCCGCAAATATGGCTGTGGCGCGGTGCTGGCTAAAACGCCAAATAGCGGTGCTGCCTACGTAACCCGGCCAGGCTGCTTGATTGGCGGCGAAATTTCCCTTCTCGTCGACCGCGGATATCAGAAATTCCTGCGCACCAGCAAGATTGAAGTTGCTGCCACGGCTGCCCATCTGCACGCCCTGCACGCATTCGACGAAGAAATGTGCGAAGCCATAGGAACTCCCGACTACTACAATCTGGCTTTAGGAACAATCAGCGATCTATACCTATATGATCGGCTCAAAGGTCGCGAAGCGACGCCGAAACCTGCCGCAGACACACACTAGACCCGACCATCCCTGGGTTCGGAAAATTTGTTTATTTGCGGCGGCCCGATTCCCGCTGCCACTCTCGATACACTTCGCTTTTTGACACTCCACGGTCGCGAGCGACTCGTTTCAGAGCGGCCTGCTCGTCCAATCCCTGCTCTAGATACACAGCCATGGCGCCGCGAAGATCACCCTCGGCCGTTGTCCCGGCGGCTGTCGCATCCGCCGCGCTGGCTCCGGTCACCAGCAAGGTCATCTCGCCGCGTAACAATTCTCGGCCAGCGCAGATGGCCTCCAGTTCCTGCAACGTCCCACGCAAAAACTCTTCGTGGATCTTCGTGATTTCTCGCGCCAGAACGGCTCGCCGCTCCGACCCAAAGATCTGTATCGCATCCCGCAGCGATTCCACTACCCTGTGCGGGGCTTCATAGAAAATCAAGGTGGCTCGTTCGGTACGCAAGGCTTCAAAGAAACTGCGCCGCTCACCTGTACGCGGAGGAGGAAATCCAACAAACAGGAACGACGTTGTATCAAGGCCTGACGCAGCCAGAGCCGATACGACCGCCGACGCGCCTGGTATGGGGATCACTGGGATTTCGCCGGCCACGGCAGCCGCCACCAGGTATTCTCCCGGATCGGAAATCCCTGGCATCCCCGCATCCGAAACCAAAGCAATTCGCGCTCCATTCTGCAATTCCGCAATCAGCTCACCGGCACGCTGGCGTTCATTGTGGACATGACAACTCACCGTCGGTACGGCAATGTCAAAGTGCGAAAGCAATTTTTGGGTTTGGCGGGTGTCTTCGCAGGCGATTCGATCGACATTGCGCAGAACGCGCAACGCCCGCAGCGTTATGTCTTCCAGGTTTCCAATCGGAGTTGCAACGATGTATAAGCCTGGCGCAAGCGGCTTTGCAGCGCCACTTTCCTCCGCCGAAGATGGAAGTTTCGAATCGTGGGCGTCTATGGTCATCAATGTTTCAACTGGACTGCTGTTGCAGCCGTCGGCTCTCTGCCAACAAACCCATGCTGTGCATCAGGTTCTGAAGGGTCACGATGCCAACAATCTGATCGCCATCCAGAACCGGAACCAGGGAAAGGCCGCGTCCCGCATTGATGCGGCGAAAGGTGACACCTAGCGAGTCTTCCGGCTGCGCCACCTGGAATCCGCGTGACATGATCGACTGCACGTAGCCATTGCCGTCCATCTGCAGCGTCTCCACAATCCGCTGCCGCGAAACAACTCCCACCAACAGGCCGCCGCGCACCACCGGAAAATCATCCTGCAGATTGTGGATGGATTTGTAGACCGCGTCCTCAAGGGTATCCGAGGCCGACAGACAGGCAAAATCGGTCAGCATGATATCCCGCATCCGCACCGTATCCACAACGGATTGAAAGACCAGTCCCTGGTCCTCCAACTGGGCGCCCACAAAAATGAAAAAGCCAGCCAGCAGCAGCCATGGACTTTGCAGAATCACACCAGCCACAAATAACGCCAAGGCGATTACCTGGCCGATTCCAGACGCGGCACGCGTTCCTTTCAAGGCTCCCTGGGCCCGCGAGAAATTGCCGCGCACCAACCTTCCTGCATCCAGGGGGTAGGCTGGGAGCAGGTTGACGACCGCCAGGAAAATATTCAGCCAGAAAGCACTACGCAGCAGGTGATGGGCGCTGACCCAGGGTTTCGCCATCATGGACACGCTTGGCGAAACTCCGACGATAAAACCCAAAAGCACAAAAGCGGCCACAAAATTTGTGATCGGTCCGGCCATCGCCAGGGAGAGTTGAGCGCTTCCTTCCGATGCATGCTCTGCCGACTCCGGCGTCGCATAGGAGGGCAACCCTCCAATCGGCAGAAGCAACAGACTTCGTATTTCCAACCCGTAGTAGGCACAAACCAGCGCCCGGGCGATTTCGCGCAGCCCAACCACCCCCAGCAGCAGCAGCCACAGGGAGACGCCTCGAATCGCCGCCGTACCGCTCATCCCCGTGTACAGCAAGGAGAGACCGAGCAACAGCGCGAAGAAAAAGTGCAGGCGAACCTCCACGCCCAGCAAACGCCCCATCGGGATGGACCAACCGCGCATGTCGAAGCCTCTCCAGTATTGTAGATGGAGTTGCCCGCACCTTTCCCCGCGAGAAGGAATCGATGGTCACGAGAGATGCCCGCGGATCGGTGAATTTTTGTGCAAAAGCAAATGAAACCAACCCTGATACTGAATCTATGCGCGTGATCGCAGGCAAATACCGCTCGCAACCGCTCGCCGCCCCAAAAGGTCGGGACACTCGTCCAACCAGCGATCGGCTTCGCGAAACGCTGTTCAATATCATCGCTCCCTACGTTCAGGACGCCATCTTTACCGATTTGTTTGCCGGCACCGGCGCAGTCGGAATTGAGGCCATCAGTCGGGGAGCGCGCCAAGTCTACTTTGCGGAGAACGCCAAAATCCCGCTGCAGACTTTGCATCATAATCTTGAGCGGCTTGGAATCCGTAACACAGCCATCGTGGAGCCTGCAGGGACCATGCCCCTGCTGCGGCGGCTGTTGCACCAAAAAGTCGCCCTGGATCTAATATTTCTTGACCCACCCTATAAAGACCAGCTAGCGTATGAGACAGTCCTCAGGTTTCTGGCAGAGCACTCAATACTTCACGAAGATGCCATTGTGGTCGTGGAGCATTCTCGGCGCTATAGCCTGCCAAATCTGAACATTCAGCTGCAGCCCTACCGCACCATAGAACAAGGCGAAGCAGCTCTAACCTTCTTTCATTGCAATACAAAACCTGCGTCGCATCCCTCTGCTGACGGCGATTAAAGAACTTTCGTATGAGCCTGGTGTTCTCATTTTGGAACCCTGTCAGTTACCCGGGTTACCTGGGCATAACTAAAGTGCGGTGACCATATTCCTTGTTATGGTGTAGGTAGCCCGCTACCTTAGGTTCACTCCAACGAAACGTTGGTCGAGGCTAGTAGACGAGGATTGATGAAATGAAAATTAACTTTTTGCGCGGTTTGGCTTTTTCTGCGGTTCCGATTCTTTGTGCTGTTTCCATTACTGCCACCCAGGCCTCGGCCCAGCAGGCCCGTAGCTGGTCCACCGGTCATGTCGAGAATGTTGTTTTCGACGGATCGACACAGGCGGGATGGTATTCATTTCCCGGCCAGCGCCCGAAGCTTCATTTCAAGGGCGACCAGGTTCGGATCAAGTCGCGCAAGCATAGTACCGTTCTGCTCAGCCGCGATGCCGACGCTTCCGGTACAGCCGCCGAAGTTGAGCTGATCCGCGCACCCAAAAGCACATCTTCCATCTCTGGCCTGGGCTTGGTCGGCGATGCGGACCATGCAGTGGTAATTGGCCTGGGAGACGGCAGTATCGTCCTTTGGCAGCTCGAACCCAACTCGGCCAGAGTGTTAGCTCGCCAACCCGTCAATACCAGCTCGCAATTCGAGTTTCGTGTCTCCGGCGGCGGCGCACAGGACGTACGTTTCTTCTGGCGTCATCAAGGCGACAACGCCTGGCATCCTCTGGGCAACGCTGCCGTCAGTCGAGTTCTAACCGCCTGGCAGGAGCCGCTTCGCTTTGGACTGCTTCTGGATGGTCCGCAAGGCAGCGAAGTGACCTTCAGCAACTATCGCGCTTCGCTTGCCAATGAGGCCAGTGCCTCGTTGCGACCGCTGGTTGTTGCCGGTCAATAGTCTTCCTTTTTCTTTGAAAAGGCCCGAGCGAACGATTGCTTGGGCCGTTTTTTTTAATGCGATTGCCTTACTCAGCCGAGCCGCCGGGTCCGCCCGTATGGTGGCCCGTCGCCAGGTCCACCGTAAACGGAACCTCCAGGTCGGTTTCCATGTCCCACCCGAACCCTTGCAATTGACCGCCGTCCATTCCCGTCACACGCAACCCTTCCCACGATAAGCGGCCCGTTTCCCAGGCTCTTCCTTCCACACCCAATGCCCACAAACTGTGAAAGCTGGCAAAGAGGAGCAGCTTTTGTTTTGGCGCCGCATCCACCCAAGTGACCGGGCGGTACGGAATCTGCATCCATGTGTCTGGGTGATCGAGGTCGACAACGTACGCATATCCGCCGGCAATGGCGCACATTTGATGGGAATTCGGACAGCTCCAGACTCCGTGCGGCAGCGATGGATCGGCAAATCCCAGGGCAAACGTGGCCATAGCCCTTTCTGCCTCTGGACGCGATCGAAAGTAGATCTGCAGGGCTCCGCGCTCCACTTCCTCGACCGCCTGCGGGTAGATATAGTGCCGCGTGGGCGCGATCAAAGGCGCCGCCTCCAGGATTTCAACCTGCCAATCATGGAGAAAGTTTGTGTCGGGACGGTGGAGTTTGCCGGGTGTCATCGGAGGTCAATCGCTATGATGAATCTAATGCAGCACGACGCCGAAATTCTCGATCAATTTACCCGGCAGGCAGAACCGTTCTTGAGACGGCACGAAAATAGCCATGACGACCTGCTGCAGTTGATGGTTGAATGCGCCGACGTTCAACGGGAAGATAGCGTGCTCGATATCGCCTGCGGGCCCGGAATCGTTTCCTGCTTTTTCGCTCGGCACGCATCTCACGTCACCGGCCTGGACATCGTCCCCGCCATGCTGGAAAGAGCCAAGCGGCTCCAGATTGAGCGGGAACTCACGAATATTGACTGGGCACTCGGCGAGTCGACTGCCCTTCCGTTTGCAGGGGACTCCTTCGATCGCGTCGTGACCCGATTTTCCTTCCACCACTACATGAAACCCCAAGCAGCCATTGCCGAAATGAGGCGCGTCTGCAGACCCGGCGGAATCGTGTTGATCGCAGACGTAGCCCCACGTCCGGAAGCGCAACGCCGCTTTAATGAGTGGGAAATTCTGCGGGATCCGTCGCACACACGCGCCCTGACGGAGTCCGAAATGGAAGCGCTCGGAGAAGATGCGGGATTGCAGCTGATTCGACAAGAGAATTTCCGAATGCAAATGAACCTAGAAGACCTACTCGGCAGTTCCTTTCCCAAGCCCGGCGACGCCGACAAAATTCGCGCGTTATTCGAAGAAGACATTCAACGCGAGACCGATACTCTTGGAGTGTCTGCCTCGCGAGACAATGGCGCAGTGAAACTGACCTATCCGATTGCGATCTTTGCCTGGCGCAAACCTGCGTAACTTGGGCTAAAAAATCTGCCTAGACAGCGACGCTAGCGGTCAAAGCCCGGTCCAGATCTGCGAGTAGGTCTTCAAGATCCTCGCAGCCCGCGCTTAGACGAATAAACCCTTCAGAAACGGCGTCATGACCCCACCGCGCCCGCCGCTCGGCGGAGGAAACAATACCCCCAAAGCTGGTCGCTTCCACCAATAAGTTCGACGCTTTCAAAAACTGCTCCGCAGTCGACCGATGCACTAGATCGAAGCTGACCACAGGCCCGCAATAGCGCATTTGCGCGCGTGCCAATGCATACGCGGGATGCGAATTCAGGCCCGGATAATTCACTGATTTGACGGCTTTGTGGCTCTCCAGAAATTCCGCAATGCCCTGCGCATTTCGCGACTGCTTCTCCAGTCGCAGCGGCAGAGTCGCCAGCGATCGCATCGCCAGCCATGCCTCCATCGGTCCCACCACCGAACCGGAGAGAGTTCGCCAGCGATCGATTTTGGCATTCAGTTCAGGATCGCTAACAGCGACATGGCCAAGTAAAAGATCGCTGTGTCCGGTTAAAGATTTTGTATCTGACGCGACGGAAATATCGGCGCCCAACGAAAGAGGTTGCTGGCCGAGTGCGGTCGGCGTGGTGTTATCGACTGCAACCAGCGCACCAGCCGCATGCGCCGCATCTGCCAGCATACGAATGTCGCAGACATCCATCGTGGGATTGGACGGCGTCTCCAGCCATAACAGCTTCGCTCCCTCCAGCAGCTTGCCCTGGGCATTGCCGGCGGTCGGAGCCAGCCGAGCCGTGATGCCAAACGAGGCTAGAAATTCCCGCGTCAAAATTCGTGTGGTGTAGTAGCAATCGGAGGGCAGCACGATCGTGTCGCCGGGTCGAAGCACCGCGGCGAAAACCGCCATCACCGCGGCCATTCCAGAAGGAAAGATGCGCGCGATGCCACCCTCCAATGTTCCCAGCGCATGCTCCAATTCGCCCCATGTGGGATTGTGGAATCGAGCGTAGGTATAGGCAGACTCCGCAGGATCGCCGGGCGTGGCATAGGCGGAAGCGAAGATCGGGCCGGGATGAATGGGATCACCTGCGGCTACTTTTTCCGGTGGTTCAGGCAGTCCAACCCGCACCAGTCGAGTGGTATCTTTCATCGTCTTTCCCTCGAGAGCAGCAATCCGGCACGTGCTCTATTGCGCATGCGCAGAACCGGTCAGCACAAGATCCCCGTACACAAATCCTTCGCGTTCGACGTTGTGGGTGTGCTCCACATCAATCGATCGCGAGAACATCGGTCCTGCATAAGCGAAGCTGTGAAACTCGCCGCGCTCCCCGCACGGATCGACCGAGGAGGGTAAATCGGCCAGAAAATCGGCATCGAAAACGCGACCGCAAAATGTCGAAGACAACTTACGCGGATCGAGGCAAGTGATGCGAGCCCGTAGACCAGCCGCGATCATGGTTTGCGCCAACTGGTCCGTCGGAATGCCCCAGATAGGAAATACCGGCTCCAGTCCGGTCCCGGCAAGATGCTCGATGCGATAGGCCCGAATGTCCTCCAGAAATAAATCGCCGAACGCGACCGCTTCGAATCCTTCCTGCACCGCGCGCGCGCAAACACCCTGCATGCGCGATTCATACGCCTCGTTGGAACATGGATACGGCAGCGGAATTTTCCAGATCGGCAGCCCGACCGACGCGGCCTGCAGCTCCAGCAGTTCCTCGCGAAAGCCATGAATGGCGACTCGGCCGAATTTTTCGTTCACCGTGGTCAACAACGCAGCCACTTGATGCGCGGGATCCTGGCGCAAGGTGTGTAAAGCCCACGCACTATCCTTGCCGCCACTCCAGCTCAACAGCGTCTTCTTCGGTTGCACTCGCGGATCTCCTTTGTACAACAAAAACGATGCAAACTTCAGGCGGTTGGAAGTATCCCGAGGAATCCTTCGACACGCTCTCGCACATTCAGGATTTCGGTCGGCAACGCCAACGCATGTCCTGCTTCGATCAGCGGAACCAGCTTGTCGAATTCCGGACCGGAGTGCGCGCCTGTGATCGCGATCCGCACCGGGTGGAAAAGCTCCTTCCCTTTCACTCCAGTGGCAGTTTTTACTTCATTCATCGCAGCTTTAAACGCCTCCGCCGTGACTGGTGCCGGGAGCGCAGCGATGCGTGCGGCAAAAGCCTCGAGGACCGCGCGCGCCGATGGGTTCTCAAAGACTGCGGCATTTTCTTCATTGGCAAGTGCAGCCGCCGGATCCACGGAAAAAATAAAACGCGTCTTCTCTGGCAGCTGATCCAGTTGGTCGACTGCCGGCACAAACAGCGCCAGCAGTTGCAGCAACCATGCGTCGATCTCAGGAGTGGTTGCATCAGGCAGCCAGTGTTGCGTGACAAAATACGGCTGCGAAAGCTCCAGCACCCGAGCCGGTTCCGCAAGCTTCAGATAATGCCGGTTCAGCCAATGCAATTTGTTGAAATCGAAAATCGCCGGCGAAGGAGTGACCCGTTCGAGCGTAAATTCCGCAGCCAGTTCAGACATGGTGAAGGTCTCGCGGGTTCCACCTTCCGCACCCCAGCCGAGTAATGCGAGATAATTCGTCAGCGCTTCCGGCAGCACTCCCATCTCGCGAAAGGTGGCGATCGAAGTCGCACCATGACGTTTTGAAAGCCGCGTTTTATCCGGCCCGAGTATGGTGGAAAGATGCGCGAACTCCGGCACCGGCCAACCGAAGGCCTGATAGATCGCGACCTGTTTCGGCGTGTTGGAAAGATGATCGTCACCGCGAATTACGTGCGTGATCTTCATCAGCGCATCATCGATGGTGACGACGTAGTTGTAGACTGGCATGCCCGACGAGCGAACCAGGATTGGATCGGAAACCGCATCCGCGGCAAACTCCACTGCACCGCGAACAATGTCGTGAAATGCAATCGGGTCGGACCCGATTTTCAGGCGCACGGCAAACGGCTCGCCGGCCGCGGCACGGGAGGAACTCTCATCCAGTGAAATATTTCGGCAACGGCCGGAGTATACCTGCGGAAGATGCGCCGCGATCGCCTGCTCCCGTTCGCGATCCAGTTGCTCAGCGGAACAGAAACAACGATAGGCTCGACCTTCAGCCAGCAGCCGATCCGTGTGCTCACGATAAATTTCAAGCCGCTCCGACTGCCGGTAGGGGCCGTATGGGCCTTCACCATTGCGCGCTTCGGGCCCCTCATCCCAATCCAGACCCAGCCAACGCAAATCGTCCAATAGCTGCGTTTCATAGCGCGCTTCGCTGCGTTCGATATCGGTATCTTCAATGCGCAGCAGAAAATCGCCCCCGAATCGCCGGGCGAACAGCCAGTTGTAGAGCGCGGTACGGGCGTTGCCAACGTGAAGTTGGCCAGTCGGCGAAGGAGCAAAGCGGACGCGGGGCTTCTGCAAACTCATGAATCCTGATGGTAACAAAGGAGCGGGAGGCGGGGGGGGGCGACGCTGTGCGTGCAGAACGTGCTAGGTGAAGTGCTCCCAACCGCCCGGGGGGAGCGGCCGTCGCCACTTTCGACCCTCGAGCGTTTCCATGAGTACGACACGCGGCACCTTCGACCTGCCAACGCGCATCTCTCCGATACAGGTGATTGGAACGCCGGCAATCCTGCGCGGGACATGAACATTCAGCGACGAGGTAAACAGCAGCTCATAGTCCTCGCCACCATGCAGCGCAAACTGCAATACCTTGTCACGATCCAATCCTGCAACGCGCAGCGCAGTCGGATGAATCGGAATGGCGGACACATCGATTGTTGCGGCCAAACTGGATTCTTCGCAGAGATGATCGAGGTCCGTCGACATGCCATCACTGATGTCGATCGCAGAACTGGCGCGCCGGTTCTTCAGCAGCCATGCACCAACGGCCAGTCGCGGTTCAGGAAATAGATGCGGATGAGGATTCGGCATCCCTGGCTCGCCCGTTGTAGCCGTTGCGCTCCGAAACTGCCGAGGACTTGCCGATAGCCGCGCCAGTTCCGCAGCAGCACCTCCAAGGAAGCCAGTGACGTAAATACGGTCGCCAACTTTTGCTGTCGACCGTCGAAGCGCCTGACCTCGCGGCGTAGTTCCAACCAAAACAATATCCATCAGCGCCAGGCCTGTGATCTTCTGGCGCGGCAACGCTGCCATCAAGGGTGACTCGGCAGTATCTCCCCCGGCGAGAGGGACCCCGTACTTGTTTGCCAGAGAAAGAAATCCATCAAAAAAACGCTCCCGCCACGAGGGCTGTTCAGCGCGACTTCGCGCCAGTTCCACCGGAAGCGCCAGCGATAAAAAGGCCGCGAGCGGCTTGGCGCCCATCGCCGCGAGATCGCTCAATCCACGTGCCAGACAGCGATGTCCAACCGATTCCGGTGTGTGCCATTCGCGGCGAAAATGCACCGTCTCCAACGTAAAGTCCGTTGTGACAAGCACTTCATTCGCGGAAGGCGGGCGGAGTATTGCGCAATCATCCCCAATGCCCACGGTTATCAATGAAGACAAACGTGCTTTGACATCACGCCGTCCCTGGGAAGCCCTGGAACTCTCGCCGCCTGATCGAGCTAAACGCTTGCGCAGTGACAGGATAAAAGCGCGTTCGCCGTTGATGGATGGTTGCCGCATCGAATGCCAGAATACCGCTTACGACCGTAACCCATTACAGATTGAGGGCTATCTCTGTGCTAATGCACCCTTTGATTCCGGGGTCGCACTCCGCTTTTCCTCATTGACGCCCCTACCCCGCTTTGCTAGGCTGGTCCCTCAGCATATACACTGGCTTGGTGCGCATCTCCCCCGATCCGCATGGGTACCTTCTCTTGTCCAACTCGATACTTCGGGGGGTTGTGTCCCGTCCAGAATTGGACTTGCTGAAAGGAAATGAGTTTCGCACGTGCGTAAGCGTCATTACATCGTATATGTAACCCGAGATGACCAGGGACAGCTGCACAAGGTCCCTATTCCGATGCGCTACGCCTACGCCTTCGTGACTGCGGCAGCTGTTGGCCTGTTTACGATTACCGGGCTCGCTGGATCCTACGGCAGAATGCTGCTGAAGACAGAACAATTCAATCGCGTTCGCAGCGAACAGCAAAGCCTTCGTAAGCAGTATCAACTGTTGCAGAAGGACGCGAAACAGAAAGATATTCAGGTCGCGTCTCTCGGCTCGCTAGCCAGCGAAGTATCCATGCTGTATGGGCTGCGGCAGAGCAAGCTTGGTGTTGTGAAGGTTCCCCGCACCACGGGAGCGACAAACAGCATTCTGGCAGATAACGACAACTACAAAAACTCTCTCGACCGGTTATACGCCTTGCGCGAGACTGCGCTTTCCGGCGTAGCAACACAGGCGCTCGCTTCCGGACTAGGCCCGACTTCCACGCTGACCGACTGGGTGAATCTGGCCAATGCACCGACTCTGTGGCCGGTGATGGGACGAATCACCAGTTCCTTTGGAGAGCGGACAGATCCATTCGCCGGGGGTGAGGGTGAGTTCCATCGCGGAATTGACATTGCCGCTCCTACAGGGACTGCCATTCATGCGACTGGCGATGCCGTGGTGGCAAGCGCAGGCTGGGATTCCGGTTATGGACGCGAAGTGATCTTGAACCACGGTCATGGAATCACCACGTTGTATGCTCACATGGCTTCCATTACAGTCGTGCCGGGCGAAAGCGTTACGCGTGGCCAGGTGATTGGGTACGTGGGGGTAAGCGGACGAAGCACTGGCGCCCACCTGCATTACGAAGTTCGGATCAACAACACCGCAGTCAATCCTCACCGATACATGCGCATGACGATGGCTCAAATGACCGAAACCACCGAAATGCCGCAACAATCTGGCCAGTAGTTCTCTCTGGCTGACAGGAAAAATCCAGGTCCACTACCGCGCAAGGTCTGCTGGCAATTTCAGCAACTACAGAATCCAGCCGCCGCCCGCAACTTCGTCGCCATCGTAGAATACTGCTGCCTGCCCGGGAGTCACGGCGCGTTGCGGCTGATCGAAAGTGACAGTGACGATGTCGTCGGCTGACATTTCCAGCGACGCCCAGGCAGCCTCATGACGATGACGAATCTTCACCTGCAACCGCATGGTGCCTTCGAGACGCGGAATCGAAATCCAATTGAGACGATTTGCTCGTAACGTTTTCGATGTCAGTTCCTCGTTGCTGCCCACTACAACTTTTCTGTCTGCGCCGTTGATGCCGATCACGTAGAGCGGCGAACCTGTCGCCACTCCCAGGCCCTTGCGCTGGCCCACGGTGAAATTGTGAATTCCCTCGTGATGTCCCACCACTTCGCCGGTCGTAGTGACAAGATCGCCGCTGGTGTCAGGCATCGCTTCCCCACGCTCGGCAAGGTACGCGTCGAGAAATTTCTTGTAATCGCCGCCGGGAATGAAGCAAATCTCCTGCGAATCCGGCTTGTTGGCGAGCGCCAGCCCCTGTTGCTCCGCCATGGTGCGGACATCCGGCTTACGATAACCTCCCAGCGGAAACAGGCTGCGGCTCAGCTGCTGCTGCGTCAACCCAAAAAGAAAATAGGTCTGGTCCTTGCTGGCATCCGCGGGCCGCTTCAAAATCCAGCGGTCACGCACAGGATCGTATTCATTGCGCGCGTAGTGCCCGGTAGCGATGCGCTCAGCGCCGATCTGACGCGCCGTATCCAGCAGCTGAGCAAACTTCAAGTGGTTATTGCAAAGCGTACACGGTACGGGAGTGCGGCCACTCAAGTACTCTTGAACAAATGGCTGTACAACATCATGCTCAAACCGGTCCTGCTGATTCACCACGTAATAGGGTATGCCAAGATGCTCCGCAACACGGCGCGCGTCGTACACGTCGTCGAGTGAGCAGCAGCGCCCTTCGCTGGATTCCGGCATTCCAGGCTGGCCCGCGAGGCGACGCTGGTTCCATAGCTGCAGCGTCAGCCCGACGAGATTGTAGCCCTCTGACTTCAGCATGGCAGCCACAGTTGAGGAATCAACTCCACCGGACATGGCAACGGCAATGGTTTCAGGTGTGGACATGGTTTTTTTGAAGCGTATCTTTCTTCTGCTAAATTTGCGCGGTCGCAACCCGACCCGCATTCACCGGGAAGGTATCGTTTTTGTGATAGAAGGGCGACAGCTCCCGCAGCTTGGCGACCGCTTGCGGCACAATTTCAATCGCGTAATCCACGTCTTCCTCCGTGGTCAGCTTGGACAGGCTGAAGCGGAGGCTGGCACGCGCACGCTCGGCGGATACACGCATCGCCGTCAACACATGCGAGGGCTCGCTTGCCCCTGAGGCACAGGCAGAGCCGCCCGAAACCGCCAGACCCTTCAGGTCCAGCGAGATGACCAGCGCCTCCCCTTCCAGATGATCGAACCACAGGTTGGCAGTGTTGGGAACGCGCGGAACCTCGCCAGAATGCACGCCAGCATCAGCAACCCGACCGAGAATTTCATGCTGCAGCCGATCGCGCAATGCCGCAATGTGCTGCGTGGATCCATCTTCCAGCGATCTCGCGGCGATTTCTGCCGCTTTGCCCAAGCCAACGATCCCGGCAAGATTCTCCGTACCGGCGCGGCGTTGACGCTCATGCGTGCCGCCGTACATCAGCGGTTCAATCTTGGTATCTTTGCGCACGAACAGAACCCCGGTTCCTTGCGGTGCGTGAATTTTATGGCCGGAAATCGAGAGCAGATTGCAGCCGATCTTCTCGACATGCATCGGCAGTTTGCCGGCGGCCTGCACGGCATCGGTGTGGAACTGCACGCCCGCTTCTGCGGCAATCGCGCCGATGGCTTCGATAGGTTGGATGGCGCCGGTCTCATTGTTCGCCATCATCACGCTGATCAAGCGCGTGTTTGGACGCATCGCGCGGCGTACATCATCAGGATCGACCACTCCATTGTCATCCACAGGGATGAAGGAGACTTCGCGGCCCGACTTCGCCAGTTGTTCGGCAGCATGCAGCACCGCATGGTGCTCGATGGTCGTCGTGATCACATGATCGCCGGGCTTGGTGGCGCCGAACAGTGCCAGGTTGTCGCTTTCAGTGCCGCCGCTGGTGAAGACAATTTCTGCCGGACGGCAATGCAACAATGCGGCCACTTTGATACGCGCCTGCTCTACTGCTCCGCGGGCCTGCTGGCCGAAGGAGTGAACGGAACTGGCATTGCCAAAACGTTCGACAAAATACGGCTGCATCGCCTCCAGCACCTCCGGCAGCAGCGGCGTCGTCGCATTGGCGTCCATGTAGACCCGGCGCATCATGAAAAAACTCCCAATCCTATTGTACGGCGAAGGAATGTGATGGCGCTCACTACAGAAACTGCGCGACTTTTTCTCGCTGCGGCGGCGGCGTGAGCCAACTGACAACGAACAGACAGATTAATGACGCAATCAGCGCAGGAAAAATCGCATCGCGGTGTAAGAACATGGCCGGCAAATGGCGATGCACGATGCCTGTATCCCAGAAAACGGTGACGAATGTGCCCGCCGCAATGCAGGCGACCGCGCCATAGGAATTGACCCGCCGAGAATAAAACGCCGCCAAAATCACCGGCGTCAGCGCCGCGGAATAAATGGTGTAGGCATAGAGCGCTTTCTCCAGGATCGAAACCGTGTAGGCTCCCTGCACGAGCGCCCAGATGCCGAGCCCCACCACCACCAGCCGCGAGACCAGCAGAATGCTCTTGTTGCTGGCGTCCGGACGCATGTAGCGAAGAAAAACATCGTTGACAAGGTTCGTTGCCGGCGAAAAAAGATAATTATTAGCAGTCGAAATCACCTTGGCGAACACCGCGCCCAGCAGCAGCGCACCCAGCAATGCAGGCAAACCGTGCGTGGCCGTATACGCGATGATCTCGCGAGGGCGATGGCTGACTTCTCCCGTGCGATAGAGAGCCGATCCGATGACCGCAATCGCAACAATAATCGTTTCCAGAATGACCGTGCCGATAACCCAGCCGACAACCGCAACCCGCGCATCTCTTTCGGATTTCGCGGAGAAAAACTTCTGATACATGGCCTGGTTTCCCAGCATCAGCAACATGGTGGGAAGAAAAAACTCCATGGCGCGTGCGAACGATATGGAGCCGAGCACTTGAAAATGCGTTGCCGGCAGCGCCGCATGCAAGCCCGCGAAGCCGCCCGCCTGGCGCAGCAAAATCGGCAGCGAGATGATCAACGCAACGGTCACCAGCAGGCCGATCGCCACATCCATGTACGCCACCGACGCCATCCCCGCCAGCGCCGTGAAAACGATGACGAACGCTGCAATGATGTACATTCCCATCGTGCTGCTGATGGAGCCGGGAAAGATGAGGTGCAGAATATCTCCGCCGCCACGCAATTGGTAACTGGCGATCGCAGTATATGCGAACAGGATGGCAATGACGCCGAGCACGCGCGCCGTCTGGTTATAGCGAGCTTCCAGCAGGTCGGGAATGGTGTACTGCGCGAATTTTCTGGCTCGCGGCGCGATGAAATAAATCAGCAGCAATCCGGCCCAGCCACCTGCCGGCTGCCACAACGCGGCAAAGCCGTTGCGGTATGCATTTTCCGCACCGGCGAACAAAGAGCCGGCGCCAATCCACGACGACAACAGCGTGAAGACCAGCACGAACGCGGGCAGCGAGCGCCCCGCCAGCAGATAGTCCGCCTTGGTCTTGACGCCGCGAAGCTGCGACACGGAGACAATCAGCAGCACAAGAACAACGACGGCTAACACCACGGCATAGAGCGATGACATGAATTCAACTCGCGCGAAAAAATTTGAGAGAACCCGTTCAGTGTATAGAAGGCAACCGCGAATGACACCGGCGAAGATGCGCGCGGGCTATGCCGGCCGCAGCTTCAAAGCGTCCAGTTCCCGATCGATCAAAGCGAGAATCGAAGCCCCGTCCCGCCCTGAAATTAAGACGCGTTTGTCGCGAGTGTGCTCTCCGCCGACCAGCTGGACCGCATTGCGGGAGACCTCGAAAAGGCATGAGAGAAACCGCCGCAGTTCTTCATTCGCGCGGCCATCGACCGGCGGCGAGGCGAGCGCAAGCTTCACGCGACCATCAAGTGTGCCCGTAATCGCGGTGCGTTTGGCCCGTGGATGAACATGGACTTCGAAGACCGCCCCCTGCGGCGTATCGCGTATGCGAATCGCAGACTCCGCGGTCACGCCGGCGGCCTTGCCCCGAAAATGGCCGTGCCAATCCGCACCAGCGTGGAGCCTTCTTCGATGGCAACGGAAAAATCGTGCGACATGCCCATGGAAAGCTCGTCGAACTGCAGCGCCGGGTATTGTTGCGCAAGAGAGTCCCGCAACTCGCGCAGTCGTCGAAAATAGGGACGCACCTGTTCCAGGTCATCGGAATATGGCGGCACGGTCATCAGCCCACGGAACATCAGATTTTTCAAATCCGGCAAGCGCTCAAGCAACTCGCGCAACTCGTCCGCGTCAGCATCAAGACCGTGCTTGGAGGCCTCCGGGCTCAGCTTGATCTCAATCAGGATTGGCAGGCGCTTGCCGATGACCGCGCAGGCTTCATCCAGCCGCTGTGCCAGGCGCACCGAATCAACCGAATCCACAGCATCGAAGATTTGTGCGGCACGAGTGGCTTTGTTCGACTGAAGCGGACCAATCAAGTGGAAGCTGCTCGGTGCCGCGTTCGTGGACATTCCAGCGGTCTCTAACGCCGATTGCTTGGCGGCGAATTCCTGCACGCGATTTTCGCCGAACAAACGAATGCCGCAGCGGAAGGCTTCTGCGATCGCTGTTGCTGGCTGCGTCTTCGACACCGCCATCAGCTGAACCCTGTTGCGGGAACGCAAAACACGCCCGCAGGCCGCCGCTATTTGTTCCTCTACGCGCGCGATGGAATCGGCAATCGGCATCACCAACGGTTCAGCGACCGTGCTCTTCCAGATATTTTTCCGCCTCGAGAGCCGCCATGCAGCCGCTGCCCGCTGCGGTAATCGCCTGGCGATAGCGGCGATCCTGCACATCGCCGCAGGCGAACACGCCGGCGACGCGGGTAAAGACGTAATCGTGGGTGCGGATGTATCCGTCGTCGTCGAGTTCAATTTGACCAGTGAACATTTTCGCGTTGGGCACGTGGCCAATCCCAAGGAACATGGCGCTGACGGGAAGAATCGATTCCTCCTGCGTCACTAGATTGCGCAGACGAAGACCCGTCACTTCTTTTTTCTCGACGCCTAACACCTCCTCCACAGTCGTGTTCGTCAGGAAGTGAATTTTCTCGTGACCGATGGCGCGGTCCAGCATGATTTTCGAGGCGCGAAATTGTTCGCGGCGATGGATCAGTGTGACCTTGCTGGCGAATCGTGTCAGGAACAATGCCTCTTCCATGGCAGAATCGCCTCCACCAATCACGGCAATTTCCTGACCGGAGAAAAAGAAGCCATCGCAGGTGGCGCAGCTGCTGACGCCGTGACCAATCAACGCGTGTTCGCTGGAAAGACCCAGCCAGCGCGCGGAAGCGCCACTGGCGATGATCAAGGTGCGCGCATGCAGTACGTCTTTTCCAACGTGGAGTTGAAAAGGCCGCTTGGAAAGATCGACGCTGGTCAGATGCCCCAGGCGAAAATCTGTGCCGAAGCGTGACGCCTGCAATCGCATATTCTCAATCAACTGCGGCCCTTGAATGCCCTCCGGCCAGCCCGGGAAATTCTCCACCATGGTAGTGATAGAGAGCTGCCCGCCTGGCTCATGCCCTTCCAGGACCAGAGGCTTCATGTTGGCGCGCGCTGCGTAAATTGCAGCTGTAAGTCCGGCACAGCCTGTGCCGACGATGATGGTGTCACGAATTTCGTCTGTCATAATCTTTTCATTCGTAGCCGTCTATCTATCGATAGGGCGCCGGGCGTAACGGATACGCGCCAGCCCCTTTGACGCGAGTCCCGGCCATTCGCCCGGCTTGAAAAAAGCAATGTGCCGAGACTCCATTTAGTGTATCGGGGAGTGGATGCGAACGGGAGGGTGAAAGACTCAAACCGGCAACGATCTGCGCCTCAAACCGCAGAAAGTGGCGGGCGGTCGCCGGAATGCTCCGTCCTCCGCTACCCGGCTGCATCTAAAAAGTAACGGCGTTCACACATTCTAGATATATTTTTTGGGAGCAGAGCGGACTACACAGCCCGCTAAATGGAGGAGTGTAGCATGGCAAACGAAAACAGTAGCGTCCCTGGAAAACCGCGCGTTGTAATCGTGGGCGCCGGGTTCGCTGGTCTGCAGGCAGCTCTCCAGTTGGCTGGCAAACCGGTGAACGTGCTATTGATTGATCGGCGCAATCACCATACCTTTCAGCCTCTGCTCTACCAGGTTGCACTCGCGGAGTTATCTCCGGGAGACATTGCACAGCCAATCCGTAGTATTTTCCGAAATCGCCGAAATGTGGAAGTGCTGATGGACGAGGTCGTCGGTATCGACACGAAGGCGAAATCGGTGCATCTTCGCAGCTCGGCAACGATGCAATATGACTATTTGATTTTGGCGACTGGATCTACCCACTCCTACTTTGGCCATGATGTATGGGAATCGAATGCACCTGGTCTGAAAACAGTCGAAGATGCGATTGAGATCCGCCGCCGTATTTTGCTGGCCTTTGAGTTGGCGGAACGACAGGCCCTGGAGCACGGCTCGCATCCGCCGCTGAATTTCGTTGTCGTTGGAGGCGGACCAACCGGAGTGGAATTGGCGGGCGCGATTTCCGATATTTCGCGGCTTTACATGCGCGAGGATTTTCGCCACATCGATCCCAGTAAAGCGCACGTGCTCGTAGTCGAAGGAGCGCCGCGTATTCTGGCTAGTTACCCAGAAGATTTATCACGCAAAGCCGCTGAAGAATTGCAGGCCCTGGGAGTTGAAGTGCGAACCAGCTCCCAGGTCACCGACGTGCAACCCGGTTATGTAATCGCCAATGGTCAAAGGATTGAATCGGTAGTGACGCTTTGGGCGGCTGGCGTGCAGGCTTCACCGCTGGGAAAGATGCTGGGCGCGGAGGCGGATAAGAAGGGAGCAATTTTTGTGGACTTGTTCCTGAATCCACCCGGTCATCCGGAAATTTTCGTTTGCGGCGATCTGGCAAATGTAACTGAAAACGGCCACCGCATCCCTGGCGTTGCGCAGCCCGCCATGCAGATGGGCACGCATGCAGCCAAAGAAATTCTGGCCGACTTAGCTGGCAAACCGCGGACTCCATTTCACTATTTCGACAAGGGCGACATGGCGACCATCGGCCGCCATAATGCCGTCGCAGATGTGAAATGGCCGTTCCATGGACACATGAGCGGCCTGCCCGCATGGATGGCGTGGCTGACGATTCATATTTATTTTCTGATCGGCTTCCGCAATCGCATCGTGGTCATGTTGCAATGGATGTGGATGTACTTCGCACTTTCCGTAGGCCCGCGCCTCATTACGGGCAGCCAGAAATTGCCGGGGTGGGGCAAGTTAATTGGCGAGGAGTCAAAGCCGGACGAAAGAATGCTCGACCCGAATTCTCCTGGAGCCGTGGAAACTCCGCCATCTTAATTCGAGTGGGTCGCGAGGATCCGTCAGGCTGCGACCCGTTACTTCGAACCATTCTCCGTTCTGCTCTCCGTTCTGCGGATAAATGCGGCGGCATTGTCGTGCAGCCTGTGCAGCGATTCGTCCCGTACATACACCATGTGGCCGGATTCGTAGTAGTCGTACTCGATGTTCTTCGTCAGGCTCGATTCAATCGGAAGATGATGCTCCTCATAGGTCGCCGCGAAAAAGGGCGTTGCCAGATCGTAGTAACCCGCATTCAACATCACCTTCAGTTGCGGATTTTTCATCATGGCCGTCGCCAGGTCCGGCATCACATTCAATGCGTTGGAACCGTCCGAAGGAGTACCTCCGGGCTGCGTATGTTTGTTGTCCCAAACGTAACCGCCGAACAAGGCCTCTGGCAGATAGGTCTGGCCATCGCCATACTTCAACGTTTGCCGCACATACTGGTTGAGCAACGAAAGATACGCAGACGTAATAGCCGCGCTCTGCGGGTCATACCCTGAGGCCTCGCTGAGCGGATCCAGCGTCGGTCCGGAGAATCTCGCATCCAGCCTGCCGGTGGTCAACTCGTCGTCGTCCTGCAAAGTTATCTCAAAGTTTCCACCACTGACGCGCAGATTCGCCTTCATCCAGTACGCAACGGGCAGTCCAGTGTAGGCATGCAATTTCTCTGCGACCGCTCTTTTTTCTGTTTCGGAAATTTGGTTCCCTTCCCACAACGCATGCGCGTAGTCGCCGGTTGCGAAGGCTTCCACTTCCTTCAGAAAAGCCTGCAGATCCGCTGGCTGCTGCGGCAGCTTGTGATGGTACGCGGCCGTAGCGGCAAAGGTGGGTAATTCAAGCTCATAAGGAAGGTCGTTGCCGGGGTTTGATTTCGGCCCGTCCGGAAGATCTCCGAAATTCAGCACCTGCGATAGCAACATCACGCCATTCAGATCAATTCCCTTCTGGCTTTGCAGGATGTTGGCCAACACCGCCGAGCGCGTAGTTCCATAGCTTTCTCCGAAAAGATATTTCGGTGAATTCCAGCGGTTGTATGTTCCGAGAAATCGTTGGATGAAGCGCGCGAACGCGTTCGCATCCTGATCCACGCCCCAGAATGCTTTCTCCTTATCCTTGCCGTAGAGTCGACCGAAACCGGTGCCCGGCATGTCGATAAAGACCAGGTCGCTGGCGTCGAGCAAACTGTATTGGTTGTTTTCCAGACGATAGGGTGCGGGCGGCATATGGGTATCGACGGGCGTCGAGACGCGCTTGGGCCCGAACGCTCCCATGTGCAGCCACATGGTGGAGCTGCCCGGGCCACCGTTGTAAAGAAAAGTAATAGGACGCGTATTTGGATCCGCGCCCTGCTTGAAATATGCGACATAAAACATCTGCGCGGTCGGCGGGTCCTGGGCTGGATTCTTCGGTTGAGTTGCCAGACCAGGAAAAGGCTTGCCGTCGGGACCGATCATGGCATCCTGCTCGTTCGTTGCACCCACTGTTAGGGTGCCGGCGATCGCGGTATAGGCAATGGTCTTGCCTTCAATGTCGACCGTGCCCTCAGTCTTCGATGTTGCGAACTGTTGGGGGCTTTGGGATGCGCTGTTCGACGCAGCGGTAGCCGGGTGATCTTCTTTTCCGACGGCAGAATTCGAAGACTGGCTGAACGCGGCTGCGGGCAATAATGCAAACGCCAGTGCTCCAGCCGCTAGCACGGAGGTAAATTGTTTCACCATTTTTCGCATAACTCCAAGGATGAAAGTTCTACGTTTGAGGGTTGCGATCGCCGATCGAGAGGCGCGAATTATCTACCAATCCGGAGGCGACAACTGCAATGTGGAGTAATCTTTCCGCGCTTCAATGCAAAGGGCTTCAACCACGAACTCATGGTCATCGCGTTGCGGAAGACCAGAAACCGTCACGGAGCCAATGACACCCGCGTGTCCGACGTGAATTGGAAAGCTGCCGCCATGCGCTGCATAGTCCGAAAAAGGCAGGCCGTGTTTCTCCATCAAATCGGTCTTCTTCTGCCGCAGGTCCAGGCCGACCGCATACGAGCTGCGAAGGAAGTGGGCGACGACATTGCCCTTCCGCCGCACCCAATCCGAATTGGCAGGAGAGGTACCTTCCAACGCGCAATAAAAAAGCGGGTGCCCGAAGCGACGAACATCAATCGCCACGGCGAACTTGCGCTGGAGAGCCAGATCACGAAGGGTTGCGCCAACGCGCCACGCAACGTCATGGTCGAAATGCGAAAGAATCAGCGCTTGTTCCTGCAGCGCCAGTTTCGCAAGATCGTCGTCGATGGACAACGGCACAACCCCTTGTTGAATGCTGCAAACGTCTCGAGTTTACGCCGAGACCGGCTCAGCCACGGCAACCTTGACCGGTGTCAGCCAGCTGAATCGATCCGGGCGCTGGCCAGACACGATACCAAAATATTCTGCTGCCAACTGCTTGGTGATTGGGCCCGCCTGGCCATCTTTAATTGTGATGCGATCAATCGACCGAATGGGCGTTACTTCCGCGGCCGTACCGGTGAAGAAAACCTCATCCGCAATGTACAGAAGCTCGCGCGGGATCGGCTGTTCCACCACGGGAATTCCAAAATCGCGCGCCAGCGTCAGGATTGACGAGCGCGTGATCCCGGCGAGAACCGAACTGCCAAGATCGGAAGTCAACAACTGGCCCTTATATACGAGGAAAAGATTTTCGCCTGAACCTTCGGAGACCAAACCGTTCACATCGAGTCCGACTCCCTCGTCGAATCCGTTGAGCTTGGCTTCCATATGGATCAGCTGCGAGTTCATGTAGTTCGCACCGGCTTTTGCCAGCACTGGTAGCGTGTTTGGCGCCATGCGATTCCAGGACGAGATGCAGATATCGGCGCCACGATCGCCGGAGACATATTTTCCCCAGGGAAAGTTGGCGATATAGAAATCGATCGGATTCTTCAGCGGGTTCACACCCAGCTCGCCATATCCGCGAAACGCAATCGGACGGATATAACAAGGCGCGACACCATTCGATTCCACAGTCTCGACAACCGCATCATTGATCTGATCGAGCGAGTAACCCAGATCCATGCGATAGATTTTCGCGGAATCCAGCATGCGCTGCATGTGGTCCTGCAGGCGGAAGATCGCCGCACCTTGCTCCGTCTTGTAGCAGCGAATCCCCTCAAACACCGACGAGCCGTAGTGGATGACATGGGACATCACATGAATATTGGCCTGGTCCCAGGGAATAAGTTTTCCGTTGTGCCAGATGTTTTTCGTCGGCTGTAAGGGCATGACGCGGATCTCCTTGAATGAGAGCGTGAACGCTTGAAATCAATTTTCATTATATCGGTCGCAGCGGCGACAGTGATTTCGAAGCTTCGGGTCTGCTAAATCGACCGGAGAATCAACGGCCACCCGTGAGTGCCGGATCGCCCGACATGCCGATGGCGTAGGCTCCGATATACAATCCCACTCAAGCAAGAAAGCTCGCAATTCCCCGGCAGCTTATGGCTCAATCTTTTCGCTCTCGATGAGGTAGTAAAGATGTCTGACAAGCCTGTCGACTTTTCGCTTGATATTGCACGGAGCGGGAACACGGCGATCATACGATGCCACGGTAAATTAATTGCGGGCGTGGACAATGTCCTCTATCGCGACGTCAAGCAGTTATTGCCGGAATGCAAGTGCATTGTGCTGGACTTGACAGACCTCACCCGCATGGACAGCATGGGTCTCGGCGCACTGGTTCGGTTGTACGTCTCTGCGCGTTCTGCGGGTTGCAGTCTGGAGCTCGTCAATCTGAGCAAGCAGGTACGGATGCTGCTCAAGACTGCCAACTTACTATCGGCTTTTTCCACTGTCTGCGAATACGGCATTAAGATGGGCTAGCCACCCGGGCTGTCCGAAGACAATAGGCAGGGCCGTTCGCCGATCGACAATTCCAATCGGATCAGAAACGTACGAGGCAACGCACAGGGCCGACGCATTGCGTTTCCGCGACAAGAGTGCGATGTCAGGAGTGGTGTTTGCCGCCGGCAATCGTATCGAGGTCGATGGTCTTATATTCACCGCGTTCGATACCAGCCCGAATCTGTGCCGGAGTCCAACCTTTACGCGTCATCTGATAGGCGTAAAAGCCTTCTTTGGCGCACGTGCCGCATTCGGCGCCATGCAAGTCTTGAAAGCAGCTGCGTAGACTGGTGTGGCCGATCGCCCGGTCGCAACGGCAGTAGCACGGCAACTGATACAGGACAGCGGAGACCTTGGCCGCGTCCTTGTAAACCTTCACCTGCCAGGCCAGTTGGAAATTGATGCCGGTCAATTGTTTCCCGTGCAGAATAGGCGGTAGCTTTGCGTCCGCCGGTGGAGGCGCTGCATGGAATGCCGGAATGTCGACCGCCGGATCCGTCCACTCGGCATGTCCAGCAACACAGATAAGCGCGACGATAAGAGCTAACCAAACGCGGCTACGCATCGATATCCAACTCCTGAGATCATTTTCAGAAATTGTACGGCTCTTTCGACGAAAAACCGAAATTTGTCATTTCGCGGCGATGCCAGGAATTGCATCCTATGAAGGAGCACCCACGTACAACACGGTTCATGATCATCCAAAACAATCGCACCAAATGCTCCTCGCGGGTGGGTTACAACGGTAACCGTCGAGACGTACTGGGAGAGGCTCTATTGCACATTATCCACCTTGATTATTTGCAAAAGTGCTAGGGTAAGGACGTACTATGCAGGCACGATTCGGTCAGTCGGATAACCGACGGAGACCATCACAGGTTTTCCTGCCTACGGAATCATCCGACAAAGATTTCTACGCTGCTTTCCTATGTTGAATTTCGCCCCGCTGCCGGATTTACTGGCCCTGACAATCCTTGTGTTTGTCTTCTGGTCCATCCTGCGTCGACGCGCGGGTGGCAAGTTGCAAGCCTGGTTGCTGGGCTGGATCTTTATTTTGCTGCATTTTGCAGCTCAGTTGTTCGGCGGCCGTCCCGGTAGTCTGCAGACATTCGTATATGCGGTTTCAGCGATGATGCTGGAACTCGCTGGGGCGTCCTTCATCTATGCTGCAGGCGGCGCCTACTACAGCGTGCGGATGCGTTGGATTGCCGCGACAGGATTGCTGGCTACCCTGCTTTATATCCTGGTCGACTTCCTGAGTATTCCAACAACGCTCTGGTACTACGCCACGATCGCGCTGTTGTTTGCGACGGTAATCGCCGCCCTGTTTCGCGACCCCAATAGCCGCGCCGGTGAAAGGCACGTGTACACGTTGCTGGCATTTTTGCTGGCCGTTTTGCTGTGCGTGGCGGTCTATCACAAGCAGCAGGATTACGGGCTCGACTGCATTTATTTTGTGATCTATCTGATGGCCGGCGTTGAATACTGGAGAAAGTTCCCGCAGCGAACCACCGGTTCGTTGACCGCGGTAGTTGGCTTGGTGGTGTGGGCGTTGGTGTTCCCGGTCAGCGCGTATCTAATGACGTTCCGACCCGACCTTCATATTCACGACTCGGTCTGGAACCTGCCGAAATATATTGTCGCCATCGGAATTCTACTGACGCTGCTGGAAGAGCAGATCGATCATACCCATCATCTGGCCTTGCATGATCCGTTGACCGGATTGCCAAATCGCCGCCTGCTGCAGGACCGGCTGACTAAGGCAATTGAAAGAGCCGAGCGCAACGGTGCCCGTGTCGCCGTGCTGCTGATTGACCTCGATCATTTCAAGCAAATCAACGATACCTACGGTCATCCTGTGGGTGATGAAGTGCTGCGCATTGTTGCCACGCGATTGCAGATGCGGATTCGCAAAGCCGACACGATTGCTCGAGCCGGCGGAGATGAGTTTATGGTGATTGTCTCTGACTTGTTGCAGCCGCATGGAGCTCGCGTCCTGGCGGCGAAGCTTGCAGCTGATTTGAATGAGCCGATTGTTTTGGGGGCGGTGCGCTTGCCTGTCGGTGCGAGTATCGGCCTGGGGATTTATCCCGACGATGCGCAGACAGTGGAAGAACTTTGCGCCAAGGCGGACTCGAACATGTACGAGCAAAAACGGCTTGGAAAATAATCCGCTGACGCATGATGAACCGATGGACTGTATAGATGGCCGAAGAGAATTGGTGCGAAACGCAGCCTTGTGACGGCAGCAAAAAAAGACGGCACGAACGGTTTATTGTTCGTGCCGGGAGGCCAGTGACGCAACTTTGAAGGATGGAGCGCCAGTTCCAGGGTATTCTCGGGGGCGCAGCGTCATTCCTTTACAACCATAGGATGCCACAGAATCGAGCCTGATGCACGAAATATTTGTATTTTTCATATATTTTTTCTACCCCTTCTCCAGAATTCCATAGAAATGGGCCGTCCCGATTGGCAGATATCTCCCCAAGGATGGCCAGAAATCACCTGTTTTCCACTGATTCTAAAGATAGATAGCTAAAAATACCGCTGGATGTGCCATACTGACCGGGAAGACCAACAGCCAAAAAAACGCTGAGAACGGACGAAGACGATGAAATTGTCACGGAAACGAGATATCCAGGATCGCGAACAGATTACCGCGGTTCCACCAGCTGAGCCTCTTCCGAGCCGCGCCCGCTGGTCGACTGCATTTCTCATGGCGGGTTCAGCTCTTTTGGGAGCCACCGCGGTGGCCTTCTGGAACCGCCGCACCATTGCCAACATGCGCGTCCGAATTCTGGCAGAGGCGGCGAAACCGCAGCCGCGCACCAACCTAGATGAAGAGATTTTTTGAGCAGAGTTGCAGCGCGCAGCGGCCTTGGGTCGATGCTGCCGCGTGTTTTCAACAACCGTCGACAGCTTTTCAACAGTGTTCTTGTTGCGCATCGGCTGCAATAAGAGTATGTTCATCACTGGGCGTAAAGAACTCCGCAAGCCCATCGTGATATCTACAGTAGAATTCGTAGTCCGGCAGAACAGAATTGCCTGATCTAGGCTTCTTGTTCGCACTACCATTCCCATAGATAGCCAAGAAGACTTTCCGCAGATCCGGCTTGAACTGCGGGCATGTGGCGGGCGAAACGCCCCTTAAAAAGTCGTCAGCACGAAGCGGAGAACGGCGTTCCAGCTTTCAGCGGAAGTCGAAGAAAAAAGATTCACTTTTGTTTGACAGTGATAGCCAAATCTTGATAGTCTGGTTTGGTCGCGCAAAAAACAGAAGCCAGTGCGGAAAAGCAGTATTTCCTGGCATGCGCAAAGTTCGAGGACCTGCTGGAATCATCCGGCAGCTCGATCCAAAAAGAACTCGCTCAGGCGAAATTTCTTACGGATCTTTGACAATTGGTTGAATATGCCAGTCGTGAGATGACGATGAAGTTGTGGTTTAGTCATTCTCACTAGTATAGGCTTCGCAGCCTTTCGAGCGCTGCGAAGTAGCATCTTGCTCTTCGACCTCCGTCGAATCAAGATGCATCAGGTTTCAAACGAGAGTTTGATCCTGGCTCAGAATCAACGCTGGCGGCGTGCCTAACACATGCAAGTCGAACGAGAAAGTGGAGCAATCCATGAGTAAAGTGGCGCACGGGTGAGTAACACGTGACTAACCTACC
>DATJUD010000146.1:0-17073 GCA_035502695.1 Acidobacteriaceae bacterium | reverse complement strand
CGGACACCGATAATCCGCGATTGATCTGACCTTTGGTTCTACTCCTGGTTTGGCGGCTGTCAGCTTAGTGCTGGCAGCCGCTTCATTTTGGCAGAAGGTTTCTGCAGCGATCATGGATTTCGGTCGCGATGGATGAGGGCTGTCTCGCGGGCATCGCTGGGGGTCTGGCCTACGCGAATCAAAATCGTATAATCAGCGGATGAAGCGAGCTCCGCTGGTCGGCGTGGTGATGGGTAGCCGAAGCGATTACGACATCCTTCAACCTGCCATAGAAATTCTGCAGGAATTTTCCGTAGCGCACGAGGCGCGTGTGGTCTCGGCACATCGCACCCCGGATTGGCTGTTTGAATACGCTGAGACGGCGGAAAAGCGTGGGCTTCGGGTGCTGATTGCGGGCGCGGGTGGTGCTGCTCACCTGCCTGGTATGCTGGCCGCAAAGACGCATCTTCCTGTTCTGGGAGTGCCGATTCCGGCGACCATGCTGGCGGGTGTGGATTCACTTCTTTCCATCGTTCAAATGCCCAAGGGCGTTCCGGTGGGCACGCTCGCCATCGGCAAGCCGGGAGCAGCGAATGCGGCGTTGCTGGCGATTTCTATTCTTGCGCTGGAGGATCGAGCGCTGCGCGATCGTCTGTGTGCATGGCGAGAATCGCGCAAGCTGGAAGTTCTAGGACAGACCCTTCCATCGTCGGGGCCAGTTGCTTGATGCCGACGCAGCAGGTAATTCTTCCGGGAGCGACAATCGGCATCCTTGGTGGCGGACAATTGGGACGCATGATGGCGATGGCGGCGCGTTCGCTTGGCTATCGCATCCAGGTGCTGGATCCTGATCCGTCCTGTCCAGCTCGCTTTGTTGTGGACGCCTGCTTTGAGGCAGGCTGGAACGATGCGCGGGCTGCCGGAGATCTTGCCCGGGGAAGTGACGTGGTCACCCTCGAAATTGAGCAGATTTCTGTCGCTGCGCTGGAGGCTGCGGAGCGCCATGCGCCGGTTCGCCCGAGCTCGGCAATGCTGGCGATTATTCAGGATCGCATTTTGCAAAAAGAGTGGCTGGTGGCGCATGGCTTGCCGGTAGGAGACTATCGCGCTGTTTCTGATGTTGCGGAATTTCACGCGGCGGTGAAGGACCTGGGCGGGCGATGCTTTGTGAAGAGCGCGCATGGCGGGTATGACGGCCGCAGCCAGGAAAAGTTAGGATTTTCGCAAGCAGCAGATGCAGCGGCGATCGAAGCGGCATGGAAATCTCTCGGTCAGCGTCCGCTGGTGGTGGAGCGGGCGGTCGAGCTTGCCATGGAAATTTCGGTGATGGTGGCGCGTTCGCCGCGCGGGGAAATGAAAGCCTATCCCGCTGCGGTCAATCATCATGAGCAGCAGATTCTAGTCTGGAGTGCGATTCCGGCGAATATCCCGGCTGCGACCGCTGCTCGCGCGCAAGAGCTGGCGCTGTCGATTGCCGAGCAGTTCAATCTGGAAGGCTTGCTGGCGGTGGAAATGTTTATCACCAAGGGCGGCGAGTTGTTGGTAAATGAACTAGCTCCGCGCCCGCATAACAGCTATCACTCCAGCGAACGCGCCTGCGTGACCAGCCAGTTTGAGCAGGCGATTCGCGCGGTGTGTAATTTGCCGCTGGGCGATGTTGCGGTGGTGCAGCCTGCCGCCATCGTGAACCTGCTGGGAGATGTGTGGTTGAATGCGAATCCGGAAACCGGTCCACGATTCGATCTGGCGTTGGCGGTTCCGGGAGTTCGGCTGCATCTGTACGAAAAACATGTTCCGCGCGCAGGCCGCAAAATGGGCCATTTGTCCGCTGTCGGCAAGACTGCGGAAGAAGCTGTACAGCATGTTGTGGAAGCGAAAAGCAAATTGTAACTGTGACTGTGACGCTGGCTCCGTTCTATCCCACCCTAGCTACGCTAGGATGGGGCACCCATGACGTTGCACTGTCTGCTTTCGCTGCTCCCGGATGGGGCACCTGGCGCAAAATGTAACTTTCACTGTGACAATTCGGCGGAAAAAGAAAAGGCAGACCGGCGGGTCTGCCTTTTCACGTTGAAAGAGAGTTTTTCTTAGCCGATGTCGCCGTCCCAGTTTTCCAGGGTCTTCTTCAACTCGGCCATAAATTTTCCGGCATCGGCGCCATCGATGATGCGGTGATCGAATCCCAGGGTGAGTCGCATGATGTGGCGAACCGCGATGCTGTCGTTGCCGTCGGCATCGGTGACGACTGTCGGCTCCTTGAACAGGCCACCCACTCCGAGGATCGCCGTCTCCGGCTGGTTGATGACAGGGGTGCCGAATTGCTCGCCGAAGATGCCGGGGTTGGTGATAGTAAAAGTGCCTTCCGCCACTTCATCCGGCTTGAGCTTTTTGCCGCGTGCGCGTGCTGCAAGGTCGGCGATGGCGCGAGCAATGCCAAGGAAGCTGCGTTCTTCGGCATTCTTGATGACGGGAACGATCAGGCCCCAGTCGAGTGCGACCGCGACGCCGATGTTGATGTGTTTGTGATAGCGAATTGCGTTGCCTTCCATGGAGGCGTTCACGATGGGCATTTTGCGCAGGCAGCTGACGACGGCGCTGGTGACAAACGGCATGTAAGTCAGCTTGACGCCGTTACGCTGCTCGTATTTCGATTTTTCGCGCTCGCGAATCTTGACGATTCGTGTCATGTCGATTTTGAACACGCTATGGACGTGCGCGCTGGTGTGCTTCGATTCCACCATGCGCTGCGCGATGATGGAGCGCATCTTGCTGAGCGGAACCAGATCGCCTGGAATGGATATTTCCTGCGGGACTGAGGCCGCGATCGACGATGCGACGGAAGTCGCTGGGGCGGTTTGCGAGGTTGTCGCTGCGGCAGCGGGAGCGTTACCACGTTGCCCGATGTAGGCCAGTGCGTCGTCCTTGGTGATGCGTCCACCAGGTCCGGTGCCGGGAATCTGAGACAGGTCGAGATTGTTTTCTTTTGCGATGCGGCGCACCAGCGGGGAGGAACGCTGCCGTTCTCCAGTCGTTGCTGCCACGGGTTGTGGCGCGGGTGCCGGCGTAGTGCTGGGTTGCGGGGTTGGGGCTGCCTTTTTTTCGGAAGGCGCTGAGACTGCGGGTGCAGAGACAGCCGCGCCGGCGGCGCCACCAATGACCGCAACGATGGTGTTGATCTCGACCGTGCTGCCTTCGGGAACTTTGATATCCGTTAGCACGCCAGCGGCAGGAGAAGGAATTTCCGCGTCAACCTTGTCGGTGGAGATTTCAAACAAAGGCTCATCGCGCGCGACGGTGTCACCAACTTTTTTCAGCCACTTGGTGATGGTTCCTTCAAAGATGGATTCGCCCATCTGCGGCATGACGACGTCGGTGCCGCCCGTGGTCTGGGCCGGTGCCGACGAACTGGCTGCTGCGGGCGGAGGTGCAGGTTCGGCTTTCGCCGGGGCGGGCGGAGGGACAGGCTCGTTCGCCTTTTCTGGGGCGGTTGCAACTGCTTCCTCTTTGGCTTCTTTCTGCGCATCGACCGTGTTTGCGGAATTCGATGCGGCGGCGTTTCCGTTCTCTGCAATCACTGCGACGATGGTGTTGATTTCAACGGTTGCGCCCTCGGCGATCTTGATTTCGGTCAGGACTCCGGCGGCGGGCGAAGGGATTTCCGCGTCGACCTTATCGGTCGAAATTTCGAACAAGGGCTCATCCCGCTGCACGGTATCGCCGGTTTTTTTCAGCCACTTCGTAATCGTCCCTTCGAAGATTGACTCACCCATCTGCGGCATCACTACGTTGGTTGGCATGGATTCCTTCCTGCTTTCAATTCGCTTTCAGATTTCGCTGGTTTCAAATCATTCGTACGGCGTATGGCTCCGGTGTTGCGAGGGGCGTGACGTGTGTTTGTCGTCGGCCCGTGAATCTAAGGATGAACTGGGATGGAATGTCTGCTTTCCTTGTCGCCATGGGACGATTTTGCTGTCGAACTGCCCCAAAACCACCATTCTATATGACAAGATGCCGAACAGCGATGTGGCGGCTACCGGTGATTGTGGCTGCGTTGTAAGTAAATGCAAGCCATTTTTGCGGGATATTGAGTCGTCAATCATTGGGTTGCACGCAGGTCTTCGGTTAGTTTCGCGATGGAGTCTGTCCACAGGATCTGCTTACTGAAAACGCGGCCGAAATTGCGCGCGACGGCATGCACCGCCTGCTCCATGGTGGGCATGGCGCCGGTGCGAGGGTCGATCTCTTCTTCCAGGCTGGTGACGGCACAGTTTGTGATTCCGCAGGGAACGATCAGGCGAAAATCTCGCAGATCCGTGGTGACGTTCCAGGCGAAACCATGGGAGGTGATGGCTTGCGAGATGTGAACGCCGATGGCTGCGATTTTTTTTTCGGGAACGCTGCCGCCGGGGAGCGTCCACACTCCGGTTTTTCCGGCGATGCGCTGAGTCAGCACGCCGTACTCGGCGCAGGTGCGGATGAGGGCTTCTTCCAGCCAGCGCACATATTCGACGGCGCCAAGGTGCGGACCTTTTTTGCCGGGAAATTCTCCGCGCAAATCGAGAATTGGATAGCCAACGATTTGGCCCGGGCCATGATAGGTGACATCGCCGCCGCGATCGATCTCGTGTACAACGATGCCGCGATGGGCAAGTTCTTCGTCGCTGGAGAGGATGTTGGAGCGATGGGCGTTTCGTCCCAGCGTGAGCACCGGCGGATGCTCCAGCAGCAGTAACACGTCGCCGATTAACTGCTGTTTGCGCAGGGCGACGAGCTGGCGCTGCAGCTCCAGCGATTCCGCGTAGCCGACGCGTCCCAGGTGGAGAAGATGCAGCAGATTCGCCATCACACGGTGCTCGCGGAGATGAGGTGTGCGCGAAATTTCAGGCGCACATAGTCGGCGGTCCAGTTGCCATCTTTGTCGCGGAGAGCGGGGGCGAGATGGTCCAGGGTTTCGTCCAGAATGGTGTCGCGCAAATCTTCCGGCACGCGTTCGAAGACGCCGCGGCGAAACATGATTAACCAGGCGCGCATGCCGGTGGGCAGAGGGGTGGGGCGGGGAACTAGCTCGATGGAGTCGACCGCGAAGCCGGCAGATTCGAGCAGACCGCGATACTCGGCAATGGTGGGGAAGTAGTTGTCTTCGAGCATCAATTCCGCGAGGGCGTGATGGGAAAGCGCGGCGTGCAGGGCCACTCGAATGGCAGCGATATTTCCGTGCCCACCCATCTCTGCGACGAAGCGGCCACCGGGCTTGAGTGCGTGGGCGACACCGCGTAAAAGAGCCGGCTGATCGTGAATCCAATGGAGCGCGGCGTTGGAAAATACGGCATCAAACTGGCGCTGAAAAGTGAGCTGGGTGGCATTGATGACCTGGGCTGAGATGCCGCGATTGCGGGCCGCATCGACCATTTCCGGCGATGCATCGACGCCAAGGACGTGGACGCCGCGATCGGCAATTTGAGCGGTCAGGACGCCATCGCCGCAGCCGAGGTCGAGAATTTCTTCGCCTGGTTTTGGATCGAGCCACTCCAGAATGTTTGCGCCCAGATCGGTGACAAATCGACCGTGTGCGGAATACTCGCAGGGGTTCCAGGTTTGTGAGCCACTGGTCCGCGCTGGGTTATTGAGTGTGGTCATATCCATTCGACGGTGAAGAAAGAAGGGACCGACGTGTTAGCGGACCCTGATTGTTTCCAGCCGCGGTTACGCGTTGATGGCCATATTTTCGACGCTGCCAAAACCATCCAGCATTGCTTCGGCCAGGGTTGGGTGGGCGTGGATGGTGAACATCATTTCCTCCACGGTCGCCTCCAGTTCCATGGCGGTGACGGCTTCGGCAATCAACTCGGTCGCCTGCGGGCCGATGATGTGGACGCCGAGAATTTCGCCGTATTTTGCGTCCGCGACAATTTTCACAAAGCCTTCGTGCGAATCGACGATCGAGGCCTTGGAGTTGGCGGTGAATGGAAATTTGCCGATCTTGACCTGCAAGCCTTTTTCCTTGGCGGCGGCTTCGGTAAGGCCGACACTGCCAATTTGCGGCTCGCAGTAGGTGCAGGCGGGGACGCGCTCGCGTTTGACGGGGCGCGCATATTTGCCGGCGATTTTTGCCGCGACGACCATGCCGCACATTGCGCCGACGTGGGCGAGCTGAGGCAGGCCGGCGACAATATCGCCGATGGCGTAGACGCCGGGCTCCTGGGTCTGCATCCACTCGTTTACGGTGATGAAGCCGCGATCCGGCTTGATTTTTGTTTTTTCGAGGCCAACATCGCCGGTGCGCGGGGCGCGGCCTACGGCGACCAGAACCTTGTCGACCTCCTTCACCATCTGCTTGCCATCGGACGCGGTGATCGTGACCTTCACGCTGGTCTTGGTCTTCTCCAGCTTTTCGAATTTCGCGCTGACGAAGGACTCGATCCCGCGCTTGCGGAAGACGCGCGCCAGCTCCTTGCTGACATCTTCGTCTTCATTTGGCACCAGTCGGGGCAGCGCTTCGACAATGGTGATGTCGGTGCCGAAACTCTTGAAGATCGATCCAAACTCGACGCCTACGGCGCCTGAGCCAATGACGACCATGGACTTGGGAATTTCTTTTAGCGAGAGAATTTCGATGTTGGTCAGAACCTGGGAGTCGGCTTGAAGACCGGGAAGCATCTTGGCGTCTGAACCGGTGGCGAGAATTACGTTCTTTGCTTGGATGGTGGTGCGCTCGCCTTCTGCGGCCTGCACCTCGACCGAATGCACGCCGTCTTTTGCGGGACCGGAAAGCCGTCCGTGGCCCGGGAAGACGGTGACCTTGTTTTTCTTCATCAGGAAGACGAGGCCCTTGGCGTGCTTGTCGATGATGCCCTGCTTGCGCTTCTGGATGGTGTCCCAGTTGAGCTTGCCTTCGCCCAGGCCTTCGATGCCGTACTCCACTGCATGCTTCAGGTGGTCATAGACTTCTGCATTGAACAGCAGGGACTTGGTGGGGATGCAGCCCCAGTGCAGGCAGGTGCCGCCGAGCTTGCTTTCTTTTTCAATCAGCGCGACTTTCAGGCCATATTGGCCGGCGCGAATGGCCGCCGTGTAACCGGCTGGGCCGCCGCCGATGATGGCGACGTCATAAATGGTTTCAGCCAAGGGAATGCTCCGTTCCGTTGATAGGTTGGGGTAATTGGATGCTCGACGATGCGCGTTCGAACCAAACAGTCAATTTTACGGGATGAGGCGGGATGGAGGCGAATTGCGGCGAGCATGCCTTAATCTCACATCGACATCTCGTCTTGCAATTGTGGTGGCTCGATCATTCGCGGGCTAGCCGGTGATTACATGACGTTCGCGCCAACGAGTCATAGCAGGATCGAGGTAATGTGCGAAGAATTCCTCAAATGAAATCACGTTAACCGAGTTCGAATAGACTTCGATATCCCGCTTCAAACGAAGCGGTACGACAAGGTAGACTCTTGATCTCCTCATATCGTCCAACGCATTGCCGCTTACATTTTCATCTATTGTTGCGAGGAAAAATCCCAGTCCCCTTGTCCCCTCTGTGACGATCTGCCGCCAACGTTCCCGGAGGGTTCGCTTGACTGAAAAAAATAATGCAATTTATATAAGCTTGTAGTGCGCTTCCGATTGGCAAGAAGTTAGGGCTTTGGGCGGAGGATCAGTTCGTAGCGATCTACCTACTGATAGGATTTGATATCAACATTTCGCAGGAGACAGCCAGCATGACGGTTCAGCACAAACTGGGGAACAACTAATGAAGGAATTCCAGTTTTACGAAGAATTTTGGAACAAGCGAAAAAATGTCAGCAAGGGAAACGTGTTCGCCGTGATGCGGGATAATGTAGGTATAGATCACTCTGCGGCACAGGCTATTGGGCCGGTTTTCTACCCTCCAAACTCTCCGGTGGCCCCTACCGCCGTCTGCCGCCAACACTTGCGAAAAAATTGCAAGCGTGTGTCCGAAGCTCATGCGAGATTGGTGCATCCGGCGCTCTTCGAGTGGTTCGACGAGTAACTGAAATCGGCGGTAAGATCAGAAGAAATTTCCAAAAAACTGGCCATCATACCGCCCGGATGTTCACTAATCGCTTACCGAAAAATCATCCTGTTGTGGAAATCAAGAAAGCTCGGATCAGGGGTGAAGTGCTCTGGAAGCTTGATTTTGGAGCCTTGGTACTGTGAAAAAAGTTCACTCGCGGCTTGTTCTTGCGAATTCTGTAGCGCGGAGCATATGCGAACCTTGTAGTCCGGCGTTACCGTGATCAGACCTCTGTCAAATGCACGGTCGTGGATCGCGTTCAAACACAACCCGTTCCGCGGATTTGTTCGGTTCTTGACGTCTACACTCCATGGAACGATGTGGCTAGCGTTTAGTAGCACTGGTACTGCTAGCCCTGTAATACAGCAAGTCGAATCATATGCCGCGAGCACCGCAGTACGGAAAAATGCTTGATTCACGCGCACTGTAACAGATGCACTACGCGAAAGACCTTCTGGATATGCCTGCGCAAGTTCTGGCTCTATGCCTACCCCAAGAACACTACATAGTAGCTTTTCACTTTCATACGAAAGCTTTTGCCAGTCGCCATTGAACTCATCCCAAATTTTCTTCTCTAGTTTTCCGCCATGCGTTGCACCAGAAATTCCGCGCTCCTGCAATGTGGGATCCAATCGCGCAAAATTTGCGAGCTTCCATGAGAGAGCCGACGGCGTCCTACCCAATGCGTTCGCTAGGGCTATGATTTTTGGATTGCGGTTATCTATTTTGCTGAATGGAATTTTGCAATAGAGATTGAAGGCTATGACCAGCTCATCTCGTGTCCAGTTTCTCCTCGGCATAACGTCGCCTTTCGTGGATGGCTTTAAGTTCTGCCGCGATCATGGCTAATGAGATTTTTTACGTTCTCAAGAACGAAGGCTGATGGTTGCCGATCACGGATAATGCGGGCGAGCTCAAAAAACAATGTGCCCTGTGTGCGGTCCAAGAAACCGTGCGGACGTCCCAGGCTGTTCTTCTTGGACACACCCGATATTGAAAATGGCTGGCACGGAAATCCGGCCACCAACACGTCGTGTTCGGGAATGGTATGGCTCCCAATTTGGCGAATGTCGCCTCGGGGCGTCTCCCCAAAATTTGTCGCGTACGTGAAACGAGAGTATTTGTCCCAATCCGAGGAGAATACGCACTCGCCACCGACAGATTCAAAGGCAAGCCGCATGCCCCCTATGCCGCAGAACAGGTCGATAAACCTGAATGACATATTTATGTCCCCCTCAAAACTGCTCACTGGACGCGGATGTGACGAGTATCCCACATCTTCAGGTCTGCCGCTACGCTGCGTCGGTCTGGCGAGGGGCAATGCTATCGACGATCTTGCGATTGGCATTCTCGGCTTCGCGTAGCTCATAGGACGATTGCATATTCATCCAGAACTGCGCCGTAGTCCCAAAGTGCTTGGCAAGGCGTACCGCCGTGTCGGCAGTGATGGCTCGCCGCTCGAGGACAATGTCATTCAGACGCGGGCGCGTCAGCTTCAAATCCTTTGCGAGGACATAGACGCTCAGTCCGAGCGGCTTCATGTATTCCTCGCGCAGAATTTCTCCTGGATGGATATTCCATCGCCACCTGGATTTAGTTTTCTTCGCCAATCTTGCCATGCTCATTCTTTGATTGTCCGCGGAGAACGCCGGTTCTTCTTCGCCCTATTTTCATATCGGCACGTTCCTGAGGCGGGGTATCCTGCCGCTCATCCGCCAAAAAATCCTCCGGCAATTTTGCGAGTAAATCGAAGGCTTTCTTCATAAGCGAATCCTCAAGTGAATCTTCAGACTATCGGAATTATCGAACTGCGACTGCGGTTTTCCGGACGATGGAGCCTTTGAAGCCGTAGAAGCAGATGTAGACGTAGCAGAGGGCGGGTAAGAAGAAGGCGTGGTGGATGCCGATGTGATCGGCGACGAAGCCCTGCAGCAGAGGGATGAGCGCGGCGCCCAGGATTCCCATGACCAGCAGGCTGGAGCCGAGGTTGGTCAGCGGGCCCAGCTCGGCGAGGCCGAGAGCGAAAATGTTCGGCCACATGATGGAGTTGAAGAGGCCGACCAGGATGATGCTCCACATGGCGACGTGGCCGAAGGTCGACATGGATGTAAGCACCAGGCAGCAGGCGACGATGGCGGCGACGCCCAATACCGGGCCGGCGCGCAGTTTCTGCGTGATGCCAGCGCCGCAGAAACGGCCAATCATGGCGCCGCCCCAATAGAACGCGACATAGAAGGCGGCGGTTTTTTGCGGCAAGTTGCCGATGTCCGGCTGGTTCAAGTAGTTGATGAGAAAACTTCCAATCGAGACTTCCGCGCCGACGTAGACAAAAATCGCAATCACACCGAGGACCAGGTGGCGCTGCGTCCAGATGCTGGGCATTCCCGCGGCTGAATCGGCAGTCTGCTTGTGAGTGCGAATCGCCGGCAATTTGTAGAGCGCCAGCGCGATTGCGAACGAGACCAAAATGATGGTGATCAGCGTGTAAGGAAGCTTGACGACCGAGGCCTGAGCCACGCGATAGGCGTGTAACGCGGCGGGCGACAGCCGGTTTAATTGATCGATGGCGAGGGGAACGGTGGAGAGAATGAACAGGCTGCCAATGTAGGGCGCGACGGTGGTGCCCAGCGAGTTGAATGCCTGGGCCAGATTCAAGCGGCTGGATGCGGTCTCTGGACGACCGAGAACGATGACATATGGATTGGCGGCGACCTGCAGCAGGGTCATTCCTGCGGCAACGATTCCCAGCGACACCAGAAACAGCGGGAACGATGGGACCATCGCCGCCGGAAGAAAGCACAGTGCGCCGACCGCCATGACCAGCAGGCCCGCGACCATCGTCCACTTATAGCCGATCCAGTCAATCACCTTGCCGGAGGGAAGCGCGAAGATGAAATAGCCGGTGAAGAAGAAGGTCTGGACCAGCATGACCTCGGCATAGTTGAGCGTGAACAGAGTTTTTAGATGGGGGATGAGGATGTCGTTGAGGCAGGTGATGAAGCCCCACAGGAAGAAGAGCGTAATGACCATGGGTAGCGCGGTTTTGCTGCCCGGCGCTGATTCGACCCCAAGCTGATTCGTACTTTCTGCGCTCGCCATTGCCATGGTTGGTGCGATGCCCCCGCGGTGAATCGTCGGCTGGTTCGGTCGAATTGCCTCTCTTAAGGTATCTGCAAACGACAGCACAGCGCAAAAGCGTAGGATTGCAAGCGTCGAGAATTCGACGGCGAGGCGATCGATGCAAAACAGACGGGAATTTCTTCGAGCGGCAGGACTGACGGCTGGGGCAACGCTGGTGTCAGGGCGATTTGCGGAGGCGCAAGCGAGCGGCCGCGAATCCGAGAGCGTGAGTGGCGCGGCATCTTTGCGCGCGCATGGAAAGGCGCATGGGATATACGTCGGTTGCGCGGTAAGTGCGCCGGCGTTGGCCCGCAATCCGACATATGCGGCGCTGATCGCAGAGCAGTGCTCGATTGTGGTTCCGGAGAATGCGATGAAGTGGGGACCGATCAGTCCTGCGCCGGGGAAATACGATTTTCGCGAGGCGGATGCGCTGATGGATTTTGCAGCGAAGAACGGGCAGAAGGTGCGCGGGCACAATTTGATTTGGCATGAAGAATTGCCGAAGTGGTTTCCGGGGCCGATTACCAAAGCCAATGCGCGGCAGGCGATGATCGATCACATCCAGACGGAGATGAAGCATTTTGAGGGGCGAATTCAAGCCTGGGACGTGGTGAATGAGGGGATCGATCCCAAGGATGGGCTGCCGCATGGATTGCGCAAGACGCCGTGGTTGGAGCTAGTCGGCGACGATTACATTGATATTGCCTACAGAACTGCGCGCAAAGCGGATCCGAAAGCGCTGCTGGCCTATAACGATTACGACATTGAATATCCCGACCAGGAAAAGAAACGCGACGCGGTGCTGGCGATGGTGCGCCGCATGAAGGCGACTGGAGTGCCGATCGACGCGGTCGGCGTGCAGAGCCATTTGAAAGCGGATCTGGCGCCGCCGGGACGCGAGCTGCAAAGTTTTGTCCGCGAATTGGCCAAGATGAACCTGCAGGTGTTTGTGACGGAGTTGGATGTGGCGGATCGGAAAGTTCCTGGCACGGTTGGCGAGCGGGATGCTGTTGTGGCGAAGGTTTATCGCGACTACCTGACGATGATGCTGGCCGAGCCGAATGTAACGGCAGTGCTGACCTGGGGCATCACCGACCGTTACACCTGGCTGAACGGGCAGAAGGAAGATAAACGCGCCGACGGAAAACCTCTGCGGCCGCTGCCGTTTGATGAGAACCTGCAGCCGACAGCGGCCTTTTACGCGGAACGCGAGGCGATCGATAGTCGTGTTAGCTGAACTCGCCTACTGTTGGGCGGGAGGGCCGTTGTCAGACACCTGCCATCGATCATCCATGATGCGCTGATACATCGCGGGGATTGGGGAGGTCTGGGGGAGCCACTTCTTAGCAGGAACAGATTCTAGATCAGCGGCTGGCCTGTCATTGCTTGCAAGACGTTCAGCGGAGCATGTTCCGGCGCAACCATGGCGTCCGGGGAAACCAGGTAGGTCTGCTCCAGCGCATACTGACCGGCCAGGACGGCGTGCGGCACCATATCGGTGTAGACCATCCAACTGGAGCCGGGGGGAAAGGACCAGGCCTCGCGCTTGCCTTGTGCTTGGTAGGTCGCATTTTCTTTCAGGAAATTATGGAAGCGCATCATGAAATCGTCATAGGGAGAGCGCTTCAACGCCGGCAACACTCGACCCAGACCGAGATTGCATGCGGCGGCTGCGGTCACGCGGGTCAGGGTGCTTTGCTCGCGAGGCAACGCAATCTGCTGTGGTGCGAACTGAGGCACGAGGGCGCCGAATGGCTCGCCGGTGATCCAATCGCGCGTTTTGCTGGGATGAAGATTATTGAAGAATCGCAAGATGCGCGCGCCGTGCGTGGGACGGGTGGGGAAGGCATCGGTGTGCATCAGGTCATTGCGACGGCGTAGCGGCAGGTCGCGGCCTTGCTCTTCCTGTGGACGAAAACTGCCGTAATCGAGCTGCCAGCGAGATTGATAGGGCGACAAAAATGATTCCAGAAAGTCCGTGACGCGCTGAGAATACTCGCGAAGGATGCGATGGAGGCGCTCGCTTGCAGCAGGGTCGGCGTTCTTCATGTCCGCGCCGGAAACCTCATCGCGTAGGGGTTTGTACGCCAGATTCTTGTGCAGGCCGCTGCTGGTTTGTTCCAGGGTCAGCAAAAAGCGCAGATCGTCTTCGGGCAATGCGATTGGGGTTTGCGGAAAGAAGAGGATGTTGCCTTCTTCCAGCTGCCGGCACCAGGCGCGCGCTTGTTCCGCAGAAGGTGGCTGCGGCAAGTATGCTTCCGGCGGAATGGTCACCCTACCCATAGTGGAGGCTCGATCAGGAGAGCGCCGTTACTCCGCACCCGACATTTTTCGCCGAATCCATAACGTCAACAGATAGGTCACGCTGATGGCGATGGCAAGCAGTCCGACGGGTGCCGCAATATAGCGATAGCTGATATCGAGGTTCAGCATGGAGGTGTGAGTGGCGGCGTCGTAGATCACCATGCCGATGATGGAGAGAAAAAATGTCACGAAAAAGACGATAAAGCCGCAGGCTCCGCCTATCAAAAGACTACTGAGGAACCCCAATTTTCCAATGGGAATTTTAAAGATGGTGACGTCGTTTTTTCCGGGGCTGTGAGGAGCCCTGGCTGCGATGTTTTGTACGTTTGTCATGCTCAGATTTCCTTCGCGATTGCTGCAGTTACGGCTGTCGTCGAGATCCGCTGAAACTGCTGTCGACCACCGACTTACGATTCTCTGTCGATTGTTCGCTGCAGAAAGCCGTTGCGGCTGGCCGTTCGCAGAGTACCCGGAACCGTGGAACTGCTCTAGAATACAGCTTCATGCCGGAAACCGCCCAGATCGAAGTGAAGCCCGCGATGGAAGTGGCGCGTGTGGCGCCCTTGCTGGAGGCGTCCAATGGCATCCATTATGGGAGCTTTGGCGACACGCAGCTTGCAGCCGCGGATTTGCAGCGGATGGTGGAAGCGGTGCCCTCGGCGATTGCAGCAGCGCTGCACCATAAGCGCTATTATTTTGTGCCTCTGACCTTGAGCGAGCCGCTGGAGGCGGAACTCAATGATCCGGCATTCTTCGAGATTGATTCGAGCAAGCTGATGATCGCTGCGGATTTCTCGACCGAGCTGAGCGATATGGCGATTTGTCATCGCAACGCCAAGGTGGACGGTGCGGATTGCATTTTTATTTCGACTCGGTTGATGCAGGACCGCTTCGCGCTTTCTTTCGAGTTCTACATCAACGCCGGTCATCATTTCGTGGATGCAGCCGGTGTTCCAGAAAGCTTTATGCGGCTGGTGTGGTCGCAGGCGGAAGCCAATGTTCGCGGGGAAACCAGCCAGGATGCGTGGGAGCAGAGATCGAAAGCGCTGGGCTCGAATGCGATGCAGAGGGTCGTCGCGCCGGAAACAAAACGGCGGCGGCCTAAGTTCTGGACGGCCAGGGCGGTGCCGGAGTCGGCCACCGAAAATCGTGCGGTCGATGAAAAAGCGCGCATGCAATACCTGGAAGCGGCATTCTCCGATGCGGTCGCGATTTATTTGCTGTCGCTGACGGTTGATTTTGACTACAGCGAGCTGCGCGAGCGCGAATATCCGCTGCTTGCGGCGCCAGCTTTGGCAGAGCGGCTGAAGCATGTTGCCAAGCTATTTCCTCCGTCGGAAGCGCACGAATTCGCGATTCACTACCGCCGCAATCGGTAGGCATGATTCCCTACGAATTCTGCCGCGACTCGAGGCAATTCGAATTTCTCCCTGCACACGATAGAATCGGCGCATGATCGCACATCTGCGCGGACGGCTTCTTTCCAAGACTCCGCAAACAGCGGTGGTGGAAGCCGGCGGCGTCGGCTACGAAGTGACGATCAGCATTCCAACCTTCACAGCGTTGCCGGGGGAGGGGAACGAGGTCGCGCTCCTCGTTTATACCCATGTTCGCGAGGATACGCTGGCGCTATTTGGATTTACGACGGCGACCGAGAAGCGGCTGTTTGAAAAACTGCTTTCGATCAGCGGAATTGGACCGAAGCTGGCCATCACGGTGTTGAGCGGCCTGCCGCCGGAACGCCTGATCGCCGCGATTCACGGGCAGGATCATGCCACGCTGACGCGTATTCCGGGTGTGGGGAAAAAAACCGCGGAGCGAATTGTGCTGGAGTTGAAAGACAAGCTGCAGGAGCTAGCTCCTGCAGGCGGCACGAGCGCTGCCACGCCGGTATCCGAGGATGTTCTGTCGGCGCTGGTGAATCTGGGATATCAGCGGGCAGCGGCGCAGAAGGGCGTGGAAGCTGCGATCGCGCGCGAGCCGGAGGCCGGCAAGGATTTCGAAACGCTGTTCCGCGCCGCCATGGCTGCGATGAAATGAAGCCGGAATTTCGGTGCACAATGTATTGTTTTCTGTGGCGTGTTGCTACGCGACGGAAGCTGTCGGCTCGGCTTCGCCGCGCTCGATCAGCTCCTGGCAATTGATGCAGTATGGCGTCCAGGGAAGGGCTTCGATGCGTTTGGCGCCGATGGGTTGGTAGCAGCGAACGCAATCGCCGAAGCTGCCGTCCGCAAGGCGCGCCAATGCCTGGCGCACCAGACGCAACTGCGAGCTCCGTACCGTGCCTTGGGAGAAGAGCAATTCTTTTTGATATCCGGCGACGGCCTGGTCGGCGACGTCACGCGTGTCATCGGTGTTGCTGGAAAGCGCTTGTTCCACCGTGTTGGCAACAGCCTGCTCCAGCTCCTGCTGTCGCTGCCGTAGCCGCTGCTCAAAATACTGTCGCTTATCCTGTGGACTCGCGCTGGGGGTGTGTGCCATTTCTGTGAACTCCGTCTCTTGTGCCTACTAACCATTGTTTGACGCGTGTTCGCGCCGAATGGTTGAGAATATTTATTTATTTTCGAAAACTCGCCCCGGAAGCGCATTGCAGGTCTCAGACCGCGGTTGCGAAAGTCTGGATGGCCATGTCGCTGCGCCGGTGCTGCCGCCGGTTGCAACTTAGATGCAGGAACCAGCCAACTTGATCCGGAACCTTTCGCCAGATAGGCTGTTAATTATGTATGAAGACTTCCAAGCCGTAGATCACTGGACGGGTGAAGAGCTGCATTGCACCTGGAAGGGGAATATTGTCGCCATTGCCACGCGCCATGCGGATGCGGTGGATGTTCGCTTCATCGTAAACGGGCGATCGCTGGTGATTGCAATGCCGCTGCCTGCCTGGGTGGAATTCCGCAAGCGGTCGGGCGGCAACGTGATTACGGATTATCTGGCGGCGCAGATTGCCGGGCATTATTTGAAGCAGGCAATCGAAGACGGCTACGACAACGGCCGTGAAATCTACACGATGACGGTGGATGAGGTGCTGGCTCACCTGGATATTGTGATGAAGGAAGTTGGCAATACCCGCAATCTGCCGGTGCTCCCGGTTCTCACCGCAAACTAAAGTTTGTCCGCCGGGACGCCCTGTTCCCGTATCAGGCTGAACCCATTTCCAGTCAAGGAATTTCGCGCGGCCGTAGTCGAAGGCCGTGGCTGTTTCGGAATCCCGAATATATATTTTCGGTTCAGTTTTCCAGAATCGGGAACCATGGCACAATGGAAGGTTTAGTCAGAGTCAGGAGCGACGCTAGCATGCTACCGGCGGAAGCAGTTGTCAACGAATCCCCTGTCCTTTCCCAGCTGACACCGGGCAAGGTTCATCGCAATCTTTCTGTGCCGCAAATGGTGGCTGTGTCGCTGGCCCGCGGAGAGTCGAAACTGGCTGCCAATGGCGCTCTGGTGGCGTATACAAGTCCACGGACCGGGCGTTCTCCTAAAGATAAATTCATCATTCTGGATGAGCGGACGCGCGAAACGGTGAAGTGGGGCAAGGTGAACCAGCCGCTGGAGCCGGAGAAGATTGACGCGCTGTATCAGCGCGTGATCGCGCATCTGGCGAAGCGTGATGTGTACGTGCAGGACCTGTTTGCGGG